>JBEKJW010000023.1:0-28584 GCA_050011035.1 Candidatus Acidiferrales bacterium | reverse complement strand
ACGATGTCCGAGCGGCTTGCGAGTGCGGAAACCGCCGAGACACGGCTGACAGAAGAGATCGCTCAGTCGCTCGAACGAGTGAACGCCCTGAGCTCGCAGCACGCGACCATGACTGCGGAAAGCGCAGGAAGTGGAGTGGGAGCAGGCGCGAACGCGAATGTCGTATGTGGAAGAAGAAGTCCGCACGAAGCGCAACGCGCTGGAAGAGCTTCGCGCCGAGCGCAGCCAGCGCCAGATCGAAAAGGCACGGAGCGACGCGGATCGGGATTATCTGCGGCAGACGTGCGTGGCCGAACTGAACGCGCACCCCGAAGAATTGATCGCGCAAGAGCCGGCGCTACTGGTCGGTGAAGATCTCGTTGCGGCCGAGACGGACTTGGTTGCGTCGATTCAGAACACGCAGCTCACCATCACGGAACTCGACCAAATTTCGCGGCAGAAATTTGAGGAAGCGTTCACGTTCATCAACGCGCAGTTCGCTGTGGCGTTCCAGTCGCTCTTCGGCGGCGGGCACGGCGAAATGCGGATGGGCGAGGCGGACAGCTCGGGCGAAGCGGGCATCGACATCGCGGCGCAACCGCCGGGCAAGCGCCTGCAGAACATTCTGTTGCTTTCGGGCGGCGAGAAGGCGCTGACGGCGCTGGCGCTGCTGATCGCGGTGTTCAAGTACAAACCGAGCCCGTTCTGCATCCTGGACGAAGTGGACGCGCCGCTTGACGAAGCGAACGTCGGCCGCTTCAACCGCATGCTTACGGATATGTGCGATAAGACGCAGTTCATCGTGGTCACGCACAACCGGAAGACGATGGAGATGGGATCGGTGCTCTATGGCGTCACGATGCAAGAGCCCGGCGTCTCCAAAATGGTCTCGGTGAAGTGGGAAGAGACCGAAGCACTGGCGGCGAAGGCGAGCAACGCCGCGTAAAGCATTCCTAAAAATTTCCACATCTTCGCCTCAAATTCTCCGGACGAGTACTGGTCCCTTCCCTCGTCGGCTTTCATGAGGGTTGACATGGGACCGGTGTGCGCTAGAATGCCGTCTCCCTATAGAAAGGAACTTATCCGTGGCGTCTCCGAAAATGAACTCCGTAATCTCCGAAACGAATTTTCCCGGTCTTAAACTCCGAGGGCGAGGCAAAGTCCGCGACATCTATGAGGTCGGCGACAAGCTGCTGATCGTGGCGACGGACCGGCTGTCCGCATTCGACGTAGTGCTGCCGACTCCGATTCCGGACAAAGGCAAAGTGCTGACGCAGCTCTCGCTCTTCTGGTTCGAGAAGCTGAAGGATGTGGTGCCGAACCACATTATCGCTTCAAAGAATTTCGGCGGCCCGTTGCGCGAATTCAACGCCGCGCTCGAAGGCCGGACGATGCTGGTGCGGAAGACGGAGCCTGCGCCCGTGGAGTGCGTGGTCCGCGGCTACATTTCCGGTTCAGGATGGAAGGATTACCAGAAGACCGGCGGCATTTGCGGAATTCCGTTGCCGACGGGTTTGCGCGAGTCCGATAAACTGCCGGAACCGATCTTCACGCCATCCACTAAGGCCACGACGGGCCACGATGAGAACATTTCGTTCGACGAGACAGTAAAGCTGGTTGGCGGTCCACTCGCTGAAAAGCTGCGCGCAACGAGTCTGGAAATTTACAAGCGCGGAGTGGCACATGCGGCGACGCGCGGGATCATCATCGCCGATACCAAATTCGAATTCGGAACGGTCGGCGACGAACTCATCTGGATCGACGAAGCTCTCACGCCGGATTCCTCGCGCTTCTGGCCAGCGGATCAATACGAGCCGGGCAAAGCGCAACCATCCTTCGATAAGCAATACGTCCGCGATTATCTGGAGCGCATCGGTTGGAACAAGCAGCCTCCCGGCCCCGCCTTGCCGGATGACGTGGTTAACGCCACCCGGGAAAAGTATCGAGAAGCGTACCAGCGCGTCACCGGCAACCCGCTCGATTAAGTTACGGGCGATCGGAATCGCTCGGACTTGAGCCCGGAGCACACACGTGAAAGATCAACTGGAATCGTTGGTCGGCATGATGGTCGACCGTGGAATTCTGCTCGAAGAGGCGGTGACGGAGTTCGAGAAGAAGTTCATCAAGCGCGTGCTGGAGCGGTTGAACGGAAACCAGTCCCGCGCGGCGAAGATTCTGGGGATTCACCGCAACACGTTGAGCCGGAAAGTGGGCGAGTACAAACTGGATCACGTGGGAAGGCGTAGAGGCTAACTTCGGCGAATCGGCTGTCCCACTTGAGATAGAGCGAGAAACAAAAAAGGCCGGCTCCTCACGGAGCCGGCCTTTTCATTTGACTAAAAGTTCTGTACGGAATTACTTCGTGGCTTTCTTGTGCGCGCCGCCCTTGTCCTCGGCCGGGATGATCTTCGGATCAACCTTCGCCTTGTCGAAGTGGAGTGTGAACGGCGTGGGGTCGTAACCGACGAGGGTGCCGTCGAAAACGATTTCGTCGTCCTTCTTGAAGCGGCTCACTTCCGGCTGGCCCACGAACTTCACGTCGAGGTTCGGTGCGGTCGAGTTGGTGATATCTTCCGCGGTCGCGCCGGTGTAGATGTGCATTTGGACGGAATCGGTGCCGGGCGTCACGTCAAAGATCTTGCCGCCGACCTGCGGGAATTCGGCGCCGCAAATCGCGATCCAGGTAAGCTTGGCTTTGTCGCCGCCAGCCTGAAGGTCGGTGATGACGGTAAGAATCGTGCTACCCGAAGCGGCCTTCTGCAGGTCGGCTGCGCTCGGGATCGTGTACGTTGCCGGGCGATCGCCGGAAGTGCCGGCGAGCTGGAGCAGCTCGGCGACCTGGGTGTCGACGATGCTGTCGCAGTTCGGCTGCTCGTAAGACATGACCGACTTCTTCAGATAGTCCTTCAGCTTGGCGTCGTCCATGCCGGGAACTTTCAAATTGATGGCGCGAGCGATAGACCAGAATCCATCGATCGTCTGCGGCGGTTGAACTTCGAGATACGAAACACCAAGGCGGTACCAGGACACGCCGTCGCCCGGATTGTTCACAAGTGCCGCTTTGTAGTCGGTGATCCCGGCGGCGTAATCTTTCAACTGAATATCGGCAAATCCGGCGGCAGAGTCGAAGAAAGCAATGCCGGGTTTCTTCTGCTTGGCAAAATCGTCGTCGGACATCGTGGAGTTTGCCGGCTTGGGATACGCAGCGAGCAGCGTGGAACCCTGTCTTGCGGCGTCCCGTTCCTTCACGAGCTGATCGTGTGCGTCCGTCGCTTTGGGATCGAAGGAGGCTTGGAATGCTTGCACGCGTGCCTGAAGGGCCTGCAGCTTTGTGCCGGCATCGACCTTGTCGCCGAGCGAGAGCAGCTTGTCGGCAGACTGAATCATCTTCGGATAATCTTTCAGTTCGGTGTAGGTCGAGATGTAGAGCTGATAGATGTAAGGCAGAAGCGTGGAGTTCGGAAATTTCGCGACGAAATCGTCGAGCAACTTGACCCGGTTCTGCGCGTTGGTTTCACCGCGCGCCGCCTGGTAGGCGTTGTATTCCGGGATCGTGTAAGGGGGCGCCTGCGAAGATTGGTCCTGCGCGGCGGCTGGGTGGGCCGGCACCGCCAAAATTCCAAGGGCAACCACAAAGGCTGCCTTCGCCACGAAACACGTTCGCATCATCGAGTACTGCCTCCTGACACAGGTTAGTCTGCGGAGAACGAAAGCACACACAAGGCTAGAGTCACTGTAGGCTCGTCCGCTTACACGAAGTCGGGATTATAGGGAAAGCCTTTGAACGGCGCAAGGTTGAATTCGAAATTTGACATTCGTTCGCGGCCGCTTGCATGCAGCAGGCAGGGAGGCGAACGACCTCTGAATGGTAAGATGATGAATCGGAGCGAATGGTCGCCTCCTGGAGCGCGCGATGGTAATCGAGAAACCTCTCATCGGAAAAACGTCGCTGGTCACCGGCGCTAGCCGCGGCATTGGATTCGCCATTGCCGAAACGCTCGGGCGACTTGGCGCGAAAGTTGCCATCTGCGCACGCGACATAAAGAAACTGGAAGCCGCCGCGGACAAGCTGCGCGCATCCGGGTATGAAGTGCTGGCTGCGAGGGCCGATGTAACACGCGCGTCGGAAATCGCGTCGCTCGTCCAGAAAACCTTGCACGCCTTCGGCCCGATCGAAATCCTCGTAAACAACGCCGGCATTGGCTACTTCGGCCCGATTCAAAACGCGACCGAGGAAAACTGGGACAACGTATTAGACACCAACTTGAAATCGGTGTTCCTGGTGACCAAGGCCGTGGCGCCTGGAATGATCGAGCAAAAGCGCGGCCACGTGATCAACATCGCGTCGCTGGCAGGCAAGAATACCTTCAAGAACGGCGGGATTTACTGTGCCTCCAAATGGGGCCTGATGGGGCTCACGGGCTGCATGGCCGAGGACTTGCGCGAGTTCGGGATTCGCGCGAGCGCGATTTGCCCCGGAAGCGTAAATACGGAGTTCTCGCCGCACACCGGGAAGGACGGCGGCAAGCTACTGCAATCAGACGACATAGCACACGCTGTAGAGATGATCGTCACGCAGGCTCCGGAAAGCTTCATCAGCGAAGTACTGATGCGACCCACCCAGAAACCTTAGAAAACCAATCACTTCCCCTCCCTGAATCTTTTCCACCGAACCCGCGTCCAATCGTTTGAGTTCGAATGATTCGAACTTAAACGAATATGCCTTCTCACTTCAAAGGAACCGAAGCCGAGGTCAGAGCGCTAAGCGCTTTCATTAACTTGGTGCGCGCAGCGGATTCGGTCTCGGGGAAGGCGACCGGACTGATCGACCAGAGCGGGCTGACGCACGGGCAGTTCGCGGTGATGGAGGCTCTCTATCACCTGGGGCCGATGTGCCAGCACACGCTGGCGAAGAAGCTGCTGCGCAGCGGCGGCAACATCACGACGGTGATCGACAACCTCGAGAAAAACAAGATGGTGCGGCGGGTACGGAATCCGAAAGACCGCCGCGAGATTGAGATCCACCTGACTCCGAAAGGACGACGGTTGATCGTCCGCTTGTTCCCGGAGCACGCGCGCGTGATCGAGAAACTGATGTCCGGGCTAACGCCGGAAGAGCAGACGGAATTGCGCCGCATCGCCGCGAAGTTGGGATGCTCGGCTGCGAATGTCTGCCTCGGCACGCTGAACAAAGGAGAATTGAAATGATTACGATACGGCCAAGCGAAGAGCGCGGGACCAACAAGCTCTCGTGGCTCGATACGAAGTTTACGTTTTCTTTCGACCAATACCACGATCCGAAGCACGTTCAGTTTCGTTCGCTTCGCGTGATCAATGAAGACAAGGTCGCGCCAGGCAAGGGATTCGGAATGCATCCCCATCGCGATATGGAAATTCTCACGTGGATGCTGGACGGATCGATCGAGCACCGCGACAGCATGGGAACGGGCTCAGTGATCCGGCCCGGCGAACTGCAACACATGACGGCCGGAACGGGCATCCTGCACAGCGAATTCAATCCCGACGCGAAGAAAGCGGCCCACCTGCTTCAGATCTGGATCATGCCGGAGCGCCCGAATCTGAAGCCGGACTACGAGCAGATGAAGTTTGAAGATGCCGAACTGCGCGGAGATTTTTACCACGTGGCTGGGCCGAAGGCGCCGGTCACGATCCGTCAGGATGCGAATCTTTACATCGCGCGGCTCGATAAGGGTGACGAGGCCAAGCGTACGCTCGCGAAGGGGCGCCACGCATGGATTCAAGTAGCCCACGGCGCGGTGAAGCTTAACGGCAAAGAGTTGAAGCAAGGCGACGGCGCCGCGATCAGCGACGAGCACGACATTCGTGTGACGGGGGATCAGGCGTCCGAAGTTCTGTTGTTCGATTTGGCGTAATGGGTCCTGGAAGTCGATCGAATTTTACAAACGAGGAGAAGACAATGTCGAACGGGAGTGGAACTAGCGTCGTTCCGCTTGTGGGTAGGATTTTGATGAGTATCATTTTCCTTGGAAGCGGGCTCACGAAGGTGGCGATGTTTTCCGGCATGACTCAGTATGTGGCTGCGAAGCATTTGCCGCTGCCGGCGGTTTCGCTCGCGCTTGCGGCGGCCGTCGAGATCTTCGGAGGCCTCGCGGTACTGGTGGGCTTCCGCGCTCGAATCGTGGCGTGGCTGTTGTTTCTGTACTTGATCCCAACGACCGTGGTCTTCCACAACTTCTGGGCAATGACGGGAGCCGAGCAGATGGACAATCAAGTTCATTTCCTGAAGAACGTGGCGATCATGGGTGGGCTGTTGTTCCTAGCCGCTTTTGGGCCGGGCGCATTTTCGATCGACAACCGCAAGACAGCTGCTTAACTCTGAGGCTGGCAGCTTCGTAGACACGGCCCGTGGAAAGGTCTCGCGCACTCAGCTTCATCGCTCCGTGATGGCGCTGAATGCGCGGGTGCAGGATTCGCAGTCATTCATCGAACTTCATTCAGCATTGAGGAGGAAAGACATGGCAGAGGGAAAGCGGCCGGCAGAAACAAGCGCACCGATCCACGAACACATTTCGCATCGATGGAGTCCGCGAGCGTTTGAGAGCAAACCCGTAGAGACGGAAAAGCTACGCGCATTGTTTGAGGCCGCGCGTTGGGCGGCATCGTCGTACAACGACCAGCCGTGGTCTTTCATCGTGACGACGAAAGACGATGCGCACGATCACAAATTGGCGCTCGAAGGACTCGTCGAATTCAATCAGATGTGGGCGAAGAACGCGCCGGTATTGGGCTTTAGCGTCGCGCGGAAGAAATTCGGCCACAACGGCGAGACGAACTACCACGCGTGGCACGATGTTGGTCAGGCGATGGCGAACCTTTCGATCCAGGCCGAGGCCCTTGGACTGAAGGTGCATCAGATGGCTGGCATCGTTCCGGCCAAAATCAGGCAAAATTTTGGAATTCCCGATGAGTACGAGCCGGTCGCGGCGTTCACGATCGGCTATCCGGCTAGCGCCGACGCGCTGCCCGAGCCGCTTAAAGGGCCCGAAACGGCCCCGCGCCAGCGGAAGCCGCTCGAGTCGTTTGTGTTCGGTGGACCGTGGGGCAAGACAGCGAAGTTTGCGGAGCCGAAGAAGTAAGGAACTTCAGATCAAGCGGGAAACTAGGCGGGGCGCACGCCCGCCTCTCTATTTAGAGCTTCGGTAGAACGATTCCCTGCTGCGCCTGGTACTTGCCCTTTTTGTCTTTGTAAGAAACCACGCACTCTTCGTCGGACTCGAAGAAGATCACCTGGCAAAGGCCTTCGTTGGCGTATATCTTGGCGGGCAGCGGCGTGGTGTTGCTGATTTCGAGCGTGACGAATCCTTCCCACTCCGGCTCGAACGGCGTCACGTTGACGATAATGCCGCAGCGCGCGTAAGTGGACTTGCCGACGCAGATCGTGAGGCACTTCCGCGGGATGCGGAAATATTCCACCGAGCGGCCCAGCGCGAAAGAGTTCGGAGGGACGATGCAGACGTCGCCCCTGAATTCGACGAACGACTTCGAGTCAAAGTGCTTGGGATCCACGATCGAAGAGTTGACGTTGGTGAAGATGCGGAACTCGTCGGCGACACGCATATCGTAACCGTAGGACGACACGCCGTAGCTGATCACGCCCTCGCGAACCTGGCTGTCTTGGAACGGTTCGATCATTTTGTGCTCGAGAGACATCTTGCGAATCCACTTATCCGACTTAACCGACATCGATTCCTCCAAAGGATTTGAACGCTGTATTACGGCGCGTAGCCGGCGCCGAGTGGCTTTTCTTCCTGTTCGTCGGCTCAGAGCAACGCCACGGCGCCGCCTGTCTCAAATTAGAACGCAACAGTCTAGACCACGGCGGACAGCTTGACAACCTGCAACCCCCTGTCTAGCATAGGTTTCCGGTCAAGCGGGAGGCCATTGTGATCAAGCTAGACATCGTAAATGCAATCGTGCAGAAGACGAACATAACCCGCACGAAAGCCGAACAGGCTGTGGAGACTGTCTTTGAAGCCATGAAGAATGCGCTCGGCCGCGGCGACCGCATCGAGTTGCGGCGGTTTGGCGTGTTCAACGTGAAGCCGCGCAAGACCGGCATCGGGCGGAATCCCAGAACCGGCCAGCAGGTGAGCATCCCTCCCGGTAAAGCCGTTCGTTTCAAGCCTGGCAAGGAATTGCAGGCGCTGCCCACTCCGGGCGAGAAAGCCTAGCGCGAGCGCGGCGCATGACTGCCCAGCTTTCAGAGTCATGCGCGTCCGCATCCAAGTTCCATGCGCGTTAGCCCCGGAAACGGAAGTGGAAGCGAGCCGGATCCGGTCGAGATTCTGGATGTGGAGTTTCAACCACTCGACGTCAACGAAGTTCGCCCGTTTCAATTCCGCCGTCCCCGCCAGAAATTTCCTTGGGTTCCCCTGCTGCTTTTATTCGTAACGTTCGCGACCACGACGGCAATCGGCGTGGAGTACGCGACGTCGTTCGCGGCCAACGTAGAAGCGTTCTCAGGCGACGACACGCTGTCCGCGATGATGACGCGGCCGATTCTGCACCCCCGGCTACTAGTTCTCGGCTTGCCATTTTCTTTGACGCTGCTTGCGATCCTGATGGCGCACGAGCTGGGACACTTTTTCGCGTGCAAGTATTACGGAATCGATGTGAGCTATCCGTACTTCATTCCCGGGCCGCCGTTTTTCGGAACGTTTGGAGCATTCCTGCGGATTCGTTCGCCTATCACGACGCGTCGCGCGCTCTTCGATATTGGAATTGCGGGACCGATCGCGGGATTCGCGCTCGCGGTTCCGATTGTGGCGTACGCGATTGCGATTTCAAAGGTTGTGCCAGCCGCGCCCGTGGATGCATCGCTTTTGTTTGGCACGCCGCTCCTGATGCGGGGACTGATTGGGATGTTTCACCCGGGCGCGGACGCGGCGAGTGTGTTGCTTCACCCAATGGCACGCGCGGCGTGGGTGGGATTTTTAGCGACGGCGCTTAACCTGATTCCAGCGTGGCAGCTCGACGGCGGCCACATTGTCTACAGCCTTGTGCCGCAGAAGCATCAGCGCATTTCGCTGGGGGTCGGGCTCGCGCTAGTTGGCTTGGGCGTTTACTTCTGGCGGGGCTGGATTTTGTGGGGATTCGTGATGGTTGTGTTGTCGCTGCGATTCAAGCATCCGCCCGTCTACGACCCTTGGGAAACGTTGAACGCTTCGCGGAAGCTGCTGGCAGTGGGAGCGCTGGCGATGTTTGTGTTGTGCTTCATGCTATGGCCTGCGATCGCGCAGTAGATGCCTACGCTCAATCCGGCCTTGCGCTGTGAGCGATTTATTCGGACTGTATCCTCCATCGCTCCACCAGATCTCGCGCGGCTTCCTGCCAATCTGCAAATTCGAACTTGAATCCGTGCTCTAGCAGCCGCCCCGGCACGACGCGGCGGCTCTTCAATATAAGTTCCGTTTCCGTTCGAAGAAACAGCGCTCCGAACTCCAACATCCACCGGCTGGCAGGCAATCCGACGCCGACTCCCCAGGCTCGCCGAAGAATGGTCATGAATTCCGCATTCGGCAGCGGCGCGGGAGAGGAAAGGTTCACGACGCCATCGAGCTGTGAATTCTCAATGAGGAAGTCGATCGCTCGAACGAAATCCAAGTCGTGAATCCACGAGACGAATTGTCTTCCGGAACCGGAAGCCCCGCCGAGTCCGAATCGAACGAGTCGCAGTAAAGTGTCGAACACACCGCCGTGATCTGGACTCATTACCATCGCGCTGCGAAGCGCTATCTTGCGCGTCTTGTCGACGTTAGCCGAGAAGAACGAGTCCTCCCACGCCGTCGCCACTTTAATGCTGAATTTCCAGGTATCGGGAACGCTGGGCTCGTTTCCGCCCAACTCGCCCGTCGTTTCATCCATGGCTCGATCGAGCGCGTGGCGATAAATAGTTGCCGTGCTCATGTTCATCCACAGCGCGGGCGGCTTCTGTGATCGGGCGATTGCTTCTCCAATGAGCTTTGTTGTCTGGACGCGCGAGTCCAGGATTTCGCGACGATTCGCTTCGGTGTAACGACAGTTAACGTTGCGGCCCGCGAGGTTTACTACGACGTCCGCGCCATCGACCTCATCAGTCCAACGCCCTAGCGCTGCGCCGTCCCACACCGCCGATCTCCACGGAGCGTTCGCGGCGCGGCGAGCGATGACCACCACATCGTTGCCTTGATTGTGAAAATGGCGCGCAAGAACGGTGCCCACCTGGCCGGAACCACCGGCGAGAACGATTCGAAGCGGGCGTTTGTTCTCCATAGTTCGCGCTCAGTTCGCAGCTGAATCGGCGAATGCTCGGTCAGATAGTTTCAGGTTAAGCTCGCCGGGTCCACGTCGACAATGACTGCAGTTTCCGGAATTTCCTTCTTCGCACAAAAATCCAAAGCACCGGCGAGAGCCTGCGAGAGCGCGGAACGTTGCGGAGACTTCAGTAAGAATTGAAAGCGGTACTCCTTGCGTAGGCGCGCCAGGGGAGCGGCTGCCGGGCCGAGGACTTTGACGCCGCGTTTTTCGAAGGGAGCGAAATAGGTTTCGAGGGCGCGGGCCCAGCGGATGGCGTTTTCGACTTTCTTGTCTCGGATCAGCACACTCGCTAGCGCAGCGAACGGCGGATAGTGAAGCATCCGGCGGAAGTGGGACTCTTTTTCGTAGAACGGTTCATAGTCCTGCTTCGCAGCAAACTGAATCGCGTAGTGTTCGGGGTAGTACGTTTCGACGAGCACTTCACCGGATAGATCGCCGCGACCGGCGCGGCCGGCGACTTGGGTTAGAAGCTGGAAGGATTTCTCGGCCGCGCGAAAATCAGGCCGTCCTAACGCAAGATCGGCCGCGACGACGCCAACCAGCGTGACCCGCTGGAAGTCGTGACCCTTGGCGACCATTTGCGTTCCGACCAGTATGTCGGTCTCGCCCTTCGCAAAAGCCCCCAAAACATTCTGGTATTCGGACTTGGTGCGCACCGTATCGCGGTCGAGTCGCGCAATACGTGCGCTGGTAAACTGCGCAGCGAGATACTCCTCCACGCGCTCGGCGCCATCTCCTACGAAATACATGTACTCGCTATCGCACTTTGGGCAACGCTTCGGAGGGTTCGCGGTGAAACCGCAGTAGTGGCATTCGAGCTTGTGCCGGTTTTTGTGATACGTGAGTGCGATGCTGCAGTTTTCGCACTGAACGAACGCGCCGCAGCTGCGGCACAGACAAGACCACGAGTACCCGCGGCGGTTAATCAGCACCATGGCCTGCGTTTTTTCTTCGAGGCGCAGCGCGATAGCGGAGCGCAGGGATTCCGATACAGGCGCTGACTTGTGCGCGCGGCGAAACTCTTCGCGCAAATCCACGACGCGAACCTCGGCCAGCGGACGGTTTGCCACGCGCGACTTCAGTTCGAGCAGCTTGTACTTCCCGTTCCGGGCATTGTGGTAAGTCTCAAGCGAAGGCGTGGCCGAGCCGAGGACGACGACGGCGTTCTCAATATGAGCGCGATAGACGGCAGTGTCGCGGCCGTTGTAGCGCGGCGTTTCTTCCTGCTTGTAGCTGGTCTCGTGCTCCTCGTCGACGATGATCAGGCCGAGATTTTCGAGAGGAGCGAAAACGGCGGATCGCGTGCCGACAACGACGCGAGCTTCGCCGCGACGAACCCTCCACCACTCCCGGGCCCGTTCGACGTCCGGAAGGCCGCTGTGAAGAACCGCCACGGTGTCGCCGAATCTTGCGCGGACCAGGCGACCGACCCAAAGCGTGAGCGCGATTTCAGGCACGAGAACAATCGCCGTCTTGCCGCGTGAAAGCGCAGCGTCGATCGCGCCGAGATAGACTTCCGTCTTGCCGCTACCGGTGACGCCGTGGAGCAAAGCAGCTTCGAATTTCCCAGCGACAATCCAACGCCAGATTTCCGCCAGTGCATATTTCTGTTCGGCATTGAGTTCGTTCTTCGGTGGAGTGAAGTCGGTGTCCCAGGAATCTTCGCCCGGCAGGATGGGCTCGTCCCACGAGCGAACGAGGCCGGACTTCTCCATCCGCGCTAGCATAGTGCGAGTGATCTTCGCTTGTACGAGGAGCATGGCGGCTGGAAGTGGGCCACGCTCGGCGGTAAGAATTTCGCGCACGCGAGTTTCGGCCTCGCTCGACGCCTCGGCTGAGGTTTCATCATTCCACGCAACAATTTTCTGCATGCGCATAGTGCGCGACTTTGCGATTTCTCGTGCGGCGAGACACCCACGACGAATCAACGCCTCAGCGGCGGCTTCCCCACCGTCCGCACGGCGGACTTTTGAGCTGGGCACAGCATTCTCGCCTTCGTCGGTCTTTGCGAAGAGTTTCAGAAGCGCCCGCTCCGCCTTTTCGACGTCGGTAAGCTCACCGCCTTCGGAAAGCTCGGCAAGGTAAGTGCGGCCGTCATCGGTAATCCAATACTCGCGATCGAAGCGCAGCTTGGTTTCGGGCGGAAGCATGGCGCGAAGCGATTCGCCAATGGGCGCCACGTAATAGCGGCTGATCCACTGGCCGAGTTCAAGCAGCTTTGGCGAGAGCGCGGGAATGGGATCGAGAAGCTCAGCGACTTCGAGGACGCGCTTCACTTGCGGCGGCTTGTCAGTGATCGCGACTACGACGCCCACCAGGGGCTTATAGCGGAACGGGACGAGCACGCGGTGGCCGATGAGATCGTGCGAGGCGAGCGCCTCAGGGACAGCGTAAGTGAACGCTGAACGCAGCGGGACGGACAGCGCAACCTCGCAATATTTCCGAGTCATGGGATGAAGTTAGTGTAACAGCGGAGGCAGTGCACGCCGAAAGACGCACGCCGGAGTGCGAGCGTAGACGAAGCTTACTTCTTGCGCGGCTTGAGACCCAACAACCCCATGATTTTTTGAAGGTCTTTCCAGACTTCGCCCTTCGCGGCCGGATTCCGAAGCAGATACGCCGGGTGATATGTGGCCATCAATTTGGTGCCGCGAAAATCGAGCCACTCGCCGCGGAATTTCGAAATGCCCTGCGTGGTCTGAAGTAGCGTTTGCGCGGAGCAAGCTCCCAGGCAGCAGATCACTTTCGGCTTGATGACTTCGATCTGGCGAAGTAGAAACGGCGAGCACGTAGCGATCTCGTCCTTTTCCGGCAAGCGATTTTCGGGCGGGCGGCACTTCACAACATTGGCGATGTAGACGTCTCCGCGTTGGAGAGACATCGCTTCGATCATCTGCGTAAGCAGCTTGCCGGCGCGCCCGACGAACGGTTCGCCCTGCTGATCTTCGTCGCGGCCAGGGCCTTCGCCGACGAACATCAACTCCGCCTTCGGATTGCCGACGCCAAAGACCAGCTTGGTGCGGCCTTTGTGAAGTTTGCAGCGTTTGCAATCGCCAATATCTTCACGGATTCGCGGAAGCGAGTCGTTCGCGACGCGTTCGAAGGAATCGAAGAGATTGGAATCGTTCACGATGGGAAGCGCAGCGGACGCCGGCGCCAATACTGGCGCGCCACTCGCAGTGGCCGAAGCGGCGAAAGCTTTAGCGGGCGTGCGGGACGTCGGCATCTCGATGGTTTCCTCAATACGAATATTTTGAATGATTACTTCGGCTGGAGACTCTGCCGCAGCACCAGCCGTCGCAACGGCCGGGGCAGTAACACCGTCCGACGGTGCTCGATCACGATAAAACGGGCCGAGACCGAGGTCGTCGCCGTAGCGCAGCCATTCAGCGAGTTGCGTTTCCACACGAGCGCGCTTCGACGGATCCATCGCGAAATCTCCCGCATGGAATTTACTTGGATTGTTTCTGAATTTCCAGCACGCGATCGAAGATGCGGTTGGCCACATCGAACTTCGAAAGCTTGGGAAGAGCGATTTCGCGACCGTCGCGGCAGAACAGAGTGACGATGTTGGTGTCGGTATCGAAGCCGGCGCCTTCCTGTGTCACGTCATTCGCGACGATCATGTCGGTCAGCTTGCGCTCGAGCTTGGCTCGCGCGTGTTCGGCGACCGAATCGGTCTCGGCAGCGAAACCAACGAGCACTTGATTCTTCTTCGCGCGGCCGAGTTCGGCGAGGATGTCGGCCGTTGGCTCGAGTTGAAGGGTAAGCGTTCCTTCACCGCGCTTGATCTTTTTGTCGTGAGCGGCGGCCGGGCGATAGTCGGAAACGGCGGCGGCCATGATGACGATCGAGCACTCGCCGGCGCGAGTCAGCACGGCGTCGTGCATCTGCGTAGTGGTGCGAACGGGAATCCAGTCCACGCCATCGGGAAGTTTCAACTCCGTGGGGCCACTGACGAGGATGACGCGCGCGCCACGTCGAGTCGCAGCTTCGGCCAGCGCATAGCCCATTTTTCCGGACGAGCGGTTCGTAAGAAAGCGAACTGGATCGATGTCTTCACAGGTCGGGCCGGCGGTGACGAGGACGGTGTGGCCGTCAAGGTCGTGGCGAAGTCCGAGAACTTCGCAAACTTTGCGAGCGATGGTTTCAGTAGCGGCGAGGCGGCCGGCACCGGTCATGCCACAGGCAAGGTAGCCATCATCGGGATCGACGACATGCACGCCGCGCTTGCGGAGCGTAGCGACGCTCTCCTGTGTGGCGGGGTGATCCCACATGTTCACGTTCATCGCCGGAGCGACGACTACGGGAGCCTTGGTGGCCAAGTACAGCGTGCCAAGAAAATCTTCGGCGATGCCATGCGCAAATTTTCCGAGAACGTCCGCGGTGGCGGGAGCGACGAGCAGGAGATCGATGCGCTGGGCGACCGCGATGTGTTCGATCGCGCTTTCGACGTTGGCTGGTGCGCCACCGGCTGCGGCGAAGAGATCGGTGATGACTTTTTGTCCAGTGAGAGCGGCGAAGGTAAGGGGGGTAATGAACTCCTGCGCACCACGGGTCATGACGACCTGAACGTCGAGCTTTTCCTGCTGCAGGCGGCGGACAAGTTCCGCGGCCTTATACGCTGCGACGCCTCCGGTGACCCCAAGCGCGATTCTCATAGCAGCTCCGCGGCAAGCCTACTTTTTTCGCCGGCTCTCTTCGCCCTCTGCGGCGCCTATTTCCAGGTGGGGAGCTTCGTACTCGAGGTAACCCCTCTGCAGTTCTTCTTCGGCGATGCGCGTAGTCTTGCGCGACCGTGGATTTTCGACGAGCGGCCGGGCACCAATGAGCAACTGACGGGCGCGGCGCGCTACTACAACGACATAAGCAAACTGGCTGTCCGGTGCTTCCCTCATCACTGCCATGGCGACATCAGCCTCCAAAAGACTTCAAAATTTCGTGAATCCGCGTTTCGTTTCGACTAACTTTGCAGCGAGAGCCCAGCGCGACGGCTTGAATCTGAAGGCCGGCGCGTTCCAAATCGTCGTTCACAATCGCGAAGTCGTAACTGCTGTAGCTGAGCATTTCTTCGCGAGCCCGCTTCAGGCGGCGCTGAATTTCGTCGTCCGAATCCTGGCCACGGGCGCGGATGCGCGTTTCGAGATCCTGACGCGACGGCGGCAGAACAAAAATCGCGACCGAACCCGGCAGTTTGCTTCGGACTTGAAGCGCGCCCTGCACGTCGATCTCGAGAACCAGATCCATGCCACGCCTGCCCGCTTCGTCCAGCCACTTCCGCGGCGTGCCGTACCAATTCTTACCGAAGACCTGGGCGTATTCAAGGAACTCGCCCCGGGCCACCATCTGTTCGAATTCGGCTTCGGAGATGAAATTGTACCATTCCCCATTGGTTTCCGTCGCACGCGGGGAGCGCGTTGTGTACGAAACAGACCACAGCATGTTGGGAAGCTCGAGGATCTTCTTTACGAGGGTGGATTTTCCGGAACCCGATGGGCCCGAAACGATCAGCACCAGCGGCTCGGACGGTTTCATTCGATGTTCTGCACCTGTTCGCGCAATTTTTCAATTTCGGATTTGATCTCGAGGCCGATTTGCGTGATCTCGATGCCTTCAGCTTCTGTGCCGGGCGACTTCGAGAGTAGTGTGTTGGCCTCGCGCTGCATTTCTTGGAGCAGGAAGTCGAGTTTTTTGCCAACGTCGGGCGCGCCCGCGAGAAGGCCCTCGAATTGTTGGACGTGGCTACGAAGGCGCGCGAGCTCTTCGGTGACGTCGCTGCGTTCGGCAGCGATCGCCGCTTCCTGTGCGAGCCGCGTCGGGTCGATCTGGGCTTCGCCAAGCAGGGCCTGGAGGCGCGTTTCGAGCCGTTTCGCGAAAGCGGGCTGAGCGCGCTCAGCAAGTCCTGATACGCGAGCGGCCAAGCTCGTGATGTTCTTCAGCCGAGCCGACATTTCTTCGCGAAGGTGCGAGCCTTCGAGTTCGCGCATACGCGAGAGTTTGGCAAGCGACTCATCGAGGCACGCTGTGACGACTGCTTCGAGCCGGCCGAGATCCCCTTCGCGAGCGAGGGCCGAAGAACCGATGACTCCCGGCAAACGGAATATCGCGGCGAGATCAGGCTCAGTACGGATTCCAAATTTTTCGCGGAGCGAAGTCGCGGCGGCGAGATATGCGGCGGCAATTTCTTCGTTCACTCCGACGGCGGCCTGGCCGGCGGGTTCGTAGTAAACAGTCACGTCAAGATGGCCGCGGCGGACTGCGTGGCGAACTGTCTGACGAATTTTCGGTTCAAGCGGTTCAAAGCCCTCGGGCATGCGGAGATGAAGATCGAGGAAGCGGTGGTTCACGGCGCGAATCGTGACGCGAATGTTCCATCCATTTTCGGAGGAGCGAGCCTCCGCGTATCCCGTCATGGACTTCAGCGACACCCCGCTCTCCGGATGAGAGGCGGCCGCGTGCGATTGCGTGACGGAGCGTGAGCCAGTGGTGGTCATTTTGTCGTGACGAGTTCAGATCCGGTGCGGTGCTCGAGTCAAAGCGGTTCAACTGCGGGCGTCACGGGCTCGGCGTCCCTAAACTGCATTTCGTAGAGACGCGCGTAGAGTCCGCGCCGCGCCATCAACTCGTCGTGCGTTCCGCGCTCGCGAATTGTGCCCCCTTCCAGGACGGCAATCAAGTCCGCGCGGCGGATTGTTGAGAGGCGATGTGCGATAACGAAGACGGTGCGGCCAGCCATCAGGTTGGCGAGTGCGCGCTGGACGAGCATCTCGGACTCGGAGTCGAGTTCGGAGGTCGCTTCGTCGAGGATGAGGATCGGTGCGTCTTTCAGTAGCGCTCGCGCGATGGCGAGCCGTTGGCGCTGGCCGCCGGAGAGACGCTGGCCGCGATCGCCGATCTCGGTTTGATAGCCCTTGGGCATTTGCTGGATGAAATCGTGCGCTAGCGCGGCTTTGGCGGCGGAATACACTTTTTCTTCAGGCATGTCCGGGCGGCCGTAGCAGAGGTTGTTCCAGATGGTGTCGTTGAAGAGGATGGTTTCCTGAGTGACAATGGCCATCTGTTCGCGGAGCGAACGCAGCGTTACGTCGCGAAGGTCGACTCCATCGATGCTGACTTTGCCCGCCGTGGGGCAATAGAAGCGCGGAAGCAGATTAACGAGCGTTGTTTTTCCTGCCCCGCTTGAGCCGACGAAAGCGACCACGGCTCCCGCGGGAACATTCAGGTCGATGTTCTTCAGCGTGGGCGCGTCGCCATCGTCATACATAAAGGTGGCATTTTCGAATTCCACGCCGTCGCGGATGCGCGGCAGAGCTTTCGCGCCGGGAGCATCCATCTTCTCTTCCTCGAGATCGAGAAAACCAAAAACCGGCGCCGAAATACCAAGGGCCTGCACAAAGAGCTGGTAGATCGAACCGAGGCGTTTCACCGGTTCGTAGGCCTTAAAGAGCGCGTAGGTGAAAGCCGCGAACGAACCGGTGGTCATGCGGCCGACTTTGATCTCTCCGCGAGCGTAAAGAATGATCACCGCAATGACGACTGCGCCGAGCACGTCCATCATCGGGCCTGCCGCTGCAAGCGATCGGATCCAACGCATGTTTTCGCGGCGGAGTTTGCGGGCCGCGTCGCGGAACCGGCTGATTTCAAAGCCCTCCATGCCAAAGGCTTTCACAACGCGATTGCCGCTTATTGTTTCCTGCAAGATCTGGCTCAGGTCGGCGAGGCGAGCGCGGCTGTCTTCGGTGGAGCGGCGGATTTTTCGCGCGAGGCGGCCTACAGGCAATACGACCAGAGGCACGAGGATCACGGAACCGATGGCCATGCGCCAGTCGATTACGAGCAACACTGAGACGAAAGCGACGAGACTGAAAATCTGGCGGAAGAAATCGGCGAGGTAGTCGGAGAAGGCGCTGCGTAGTTGTTCAACGTCATTGATCATCGCGGACATGACGCGTCCGACCGGATTGGCGTGGAAGAAGCCCACGGGCTGATGAAGGACTTTGCCGTAAATCTTGTTGCGGAGATCCGTGATGCCGGAGATGCCGACGTATTGAATCGTGGTGCCGCCAAAATATTCCGCGAATGCCTTCACGATGTAGATGAAAAAAAGTGCAAGCGCGAACACCGACCATACGTGCTTCACGCGCGAGGGAACGAATCGATTCAGTTCGAGAACGTAATTCGTGTGAGGAACTTTGAAGAGGATCAGCTGTTGCAAGGTCGACTGCGGGTTCAAGACCACGTCGACTGCAGGACGAAGCGCGAGAGCGATCAGGCCGTCTGCGATCCCCATCACGGCCATCAGGAAGACGCCGACAACAAGCAGGCCGGTGTACGGGGCGAGAAAACGCACCAGGCGCTTAAACTCCTGGCTTTGCGTCAACCGCACAGCGAGATGGGGCTTTTGAATGTCCGAACTAGCCAAGTCAAAAATCTCCAGGAATTCTTGACGTTGCGTTGCGAAGTCTAACTGCCGCTTTTATCGATGTCGCGGTGAACGACCTTTGCCGCGTATCCCTTTTGTTTCAGCTTCCGCCGGATCGATTCAGAGAGCGCCACGGAACGATGGCGGCCTCCCGTACAGCCGATCGCAACGGTGAGATAACTCTTCCCTTCCCGAATGTAAAGGGGGACGAGGTAGAGCAGGAGGCTTTCGATCCGGCGCATGAACTCGCGAGTCTGCGGGAACGAGCGGATGTAACGCGCAACGCGCGGATCCTTTCCGCTGTATCGCCGCAGCCGCGGGACGAAGTGAGGATTGGGAAGAAAGCGAACGTCGAAAACGAGATCGGCATCCGCGGGAATGCCATAGCGGAACCCGAAGCTCACGACAGACACAAGCAGCGGCCGCCGGTCGAGATTCTGAAAACGGTCCGTGACGAACTGCCGCAGCTCGTGAACGTTGAACTTGGTCGTGTCGATGATCACGTCCGCGATGCGGCGGATCGGTGCCATGCGCTTACGCTCTTCGCGCAAGCCTTCGGCAATCGAGCTGTGATGGCCCAACGGGTGCGGACGGCGCGTCTCGCTGAAGCGGCGTAGGAGCGCTTCGTCGCTCGCTTCGATGAAAACCAGGGTCGCCGGATGGTCCGCGGAGAGCTTGCGGTAGATGCCGGGGAGCTTTTCAATCTGCTCGCCTTCACGCGCATCCACCAGCAGTGCGGCGCGTTCGATCTCGCCGGAGCCTTCGCCGTACAACTCGCTGAACGTAGGAATTAGTGCGACCGGAAGATTGTCGACGCAGTAGTAGCCGAGATCTTCAAATGTATCGAGGACCGAGCCTTTACCGGAACCGGAGAGGCCGGTGAGGAGAACCAACTGGCGCGGGTCGTGTTTTCTAGCAGGTCTGGGAGAGCGCGCCACGATGGTAGGGCTACGCCTTGACGCGGCGGCGGTGCGTGCTCGGAATCCGAAGGTCTTCGCGGTATTTGGCTACAGTGCGGCGTGTGACTTGAATGCCCTCTTCGCTGAGGCGTTTGGTGATCTGCTCGTCGGTTAGCGGGTGCGCAGTGTCTTCGTCTTCGATCATTTTCTTCACGCGTCGCTTGAGCGACAAAAGCGACATTTCGCTGCCCTGCGGCCCATTCACCGATTCGCTGAAGAAATAGCGCAGTTCGAGAACGCCCTGCGGTGTGTGCACGTATTTGTTAGCGACGGCGCGGCTAACAGTGGAAGGATGCACGCCAACTTCTTCGGCGACTTCCTTGATCATCATGGGCTTCAGATGGTCGGCGCCGTAGTCCAGAAAATCGCCTTGCCGGCGCAGGATCGAGTGGCAGACGCGCTGGATCGTGTGTTTGCGCTGCTCGATGTTCTTCATCAATTGGATCGCCGCGGTGAAGCGCTCTTTCACGTAGTTGCGGACGTCGCGGTCGGCCGCGTCGCGGGCAAGAAGCCGGCGATACATCGGGTTCAGTCGAAGTTGCGGAAGGTCGTCGTCATTCATGATCGCCTGCCACTCGCCATCCACCTTGCGGAATTGAACGTCGGGTTCGACTAGGCGCGGCTCGGTGTGGTTGTAGCGCAATCCGGGCTTGGGATCGAGGCGCTTGATTACGTCCACGGCGCGCTTCACCAGTTCGACGGGGCGGTTCAGTGCGCGAGCAACTTCCTTGAGCTGGTTGTTCTGCAGAAGCTTCAGGTGCTCGGCGATGATCTGCTGCGCCAAAGTGTTTTGCGGATCGACGAGCTTCAGCTGCAGCGTGAGGCACTCCTGCAGATCGCGCGCGCCGACCCCGGGAGGATCGAATTCCTGCACCATGGCCAGCGCCTCTTCGACGTCTTCCATGGAGTAATTGGCGGCGTTGGCGATTTCGTCGAGCGTGGCGGTCAGGTAGCCATTCTCGTCGAGGTTGCCGACAATGGACTCGGCGATTTTGCGGACTTCCTCGGTGCAAATGCTGACGCTGAGTTGCCAAGCGAGGTGATCGGCCAAGCTCTGCGTGGACGACAAAAACTTTTCGAATGACGGGCGCTCGACGTCTTCGCGCTCGTTCGTAACCTGACGCTCCGCGCCAGTATCGAGGTATTGCGTGAAGAACGAGCCGAAGTCGAACTCGTCGAACGGGTTCGCACCTTCTCCCTCGGGAACTTTCTCGGTTTCTTTCTTAAGGAAGGCTTCGTCCTGGTAGCTGTCGGTCGCGGCGGCGGTTTCTTCGGTGATTTCGTCGAGGACGGGGTTGGCCATGATCTCCTGATTGATCATGTCCCGAAGCTCGAGACGGTTCAGCGCGAGCACGCTGACCATCTGCACCAGTCCCGGCGTCAGGATCTGCTTCTGCGCGACGCGAAGACTAAGTTTGGGTGCGAGCCAGTTCATCGGACTAGTTCAGCTTGAAACTTTCTCCCAGATAAATCCGCCGGACTTCCGCGTTGCCTGCCAGATCTGCAGGCGTGCCCGCGAACAATATCTTTCCGTCGTTGATAATGTATGCCCGGTTCGTCACGGCCAGCGTGTACGGCACGTTATGGTCGGTAACCAGCACGCCGATGCCCGCGGCACTTAAATCCGCGATAATCCGCTGAATATCGACCACTGTCAGCGGATCAATTCCCGCGAAGGGCTCATCGAGCAGCACGAACGAAGGCGAAAGCACCAGGGATCGCGCAATCTCGAGGCGACGCCGCTCTCCGCCCGAGAGCACGAAGGCTTTGCTGTCGCGCAGGCCGTCGAGGCCCATCTGCGCCAGCAGCTCTTCCACGCGGTCGCGCCGCTGTTCTGGAGTTACCGGCAAAGTCTCCAGAACCGCGAGCAAGTTCTCTTCGACAGTCAGTTTACGAAAAACCGATGGTTCCTGAGGGAGGTAGCTGATGCCGCTGCGGGCCCGGAGGTACATGGGAAGATCGGTGATGTCCTCGCCATCCAGAAGAACCCTACCGTAATCCGGACGGGCGAGGCCGACGAGGATATAGAACGTCGTGGTCTTCCCTGCGCCGTTCGGCCCGAGCAGCCCAACCACTTCGCCCTGCTGAATTTCCAGGCTGATGTTATCGACGACTTTCCGGCCCTTATACGCCTTGCTGAGGTCGGACGCCTGAAGTTTCAGCATGCCAATTCATTTCTCGACTCGGTGCTTGGTCAGCGTGCGCGAACCTTCTTGCGAATCAATCAAAATCGTATCATTCGCTACAAAGAAGGTCAACGAACGGCCCGTCGTAGTGTCGTTCGAAGCGTCAATAATCGTCGGTTGACCACCGGAAAGAGTGAACTTGCCATCCGCGGCGGTGTACAGGGCTTGTTCGGCGGTGGCGCGCCGGTCTCCCTGACGCACGACCACGTTGCCGAGGGCGAGCGCGCGGTCCATCTGGCGACCGCCGCCCAGGCCCGGCTGACTGCCAGAGGGAGCTGCTGGGGTCGGCTTAGGCGCGTTTGGCGAGTTCGCAGCGCCGGCTGGGGTCAGGAAGACGTCGAGCGTGTGCGAGTCCATGGAGCCCTGATCGGACTCGGCGCGTACGCCGGTTTCGAGGTGCGCCTTCCCGAGATCGCTCCAATACGTGAGCGTTGGTGCGTGAATGTGCCAGAGCGTAGGGCCCGAGTTCGAGCTTGCGATTGCTGATTTTGTCGCGGTTGAAGGTGAGGGCGAGCCAAAGGTTCCGACCGCCGGCCCGGAAGCCTGAGGGAATACGGCAACGACATTGCCGCTTGCGAGCATCTTCTTTTCATCGCGCCAGAGTTCAATTTGCTGCGCGTCGAGGACCGACTGGCCTTGCCAAAGACGCGCGCGCCCTGAATAAACCGCACGGCCTGAGCTACTCGACCCGACAAGCGAGTCCGCGGACACGTGACCCGGACCAGAGCCGATGTTCATCTCGGCGTTCTGCGATCCGGCGAGGTAGCTGGACACAACGCCACCCGTCGCGTGAATTTCGCCCGTCTTCTGATTGATTTGGACCGCGCCTGCGGTGGTGCGGCTCGACGCGTCGGACAACACAGGCGAACCAGCGAGGTTGATCATGTCAGTCGCGCGAATCACTTGCGCGCGCGCGGCGGTGGCTTGGCGGTCGTTCTGCTGGAAGCGGACATTGCCGGTTTGATCGAGCGTGGCCCACTCGCCGCTGGAATCGAAAATCGTCGCAAGTTCAGACGACGTTGTGGTCTGCGGCGTTGCGGAACCAATCTGGCGAACGATCTGAACGCTGGAGTGACCGAGAAGTTGATCGAGATGGCCTTCGCCATTGAATCGCGTGACGAATTGCCTGGCGCGGAGCGTAGTATGCTCATCGCCGCTTTTCATTTCGATCACAGCCGGAGCGAGCGTTTCCGCTGAATCGATTCGCTGCCGCCCGCCGATCCCGATGCTCGCAGTGCTTTTCGCCGTCGAGTTCGCGGGCGCAAATTTCACGAGCATCGCTTCGGTTTTCATAGCGCGTGAACCGGTCGAATCGTCGGACTCGACGTTCACGCCGCCGGAGGCATTCATCGTCTTCAGCACGTTGTGCTCGGGCTCCATTGCGAATTCCACCCGCGTCGCGGAGAAGCGGTCGGACCCTGTCGCGCTTTTTTCGCCACCCGTGACATTTCCACCGCCGACAATGCGCTGAATCCAACCATTTGGATCGAGCCACGCCTCGAATTTCGTCGCAGCAGCTGTGGATTCCCCCTTCGCATCGCTCGAACGGATCGCGGGCTCGCCTTCGGCAACGGCGTGCTGCGCTTTGTAGTTTTCATCGAGGTCGATGGTGATTTTCTGCGCGTCAAGCTCGCGCGCGCCCTGACGCACAACGGCAGGGGCGCCTAGCTCAACGCGCCGCTCGTTGCGCCAGATCGAAAGATTGCCGCCTGTCGCTTTGACCGGCAGGCCGCCAGTCTTGTCCGATGAATCGACTTCCAGCTGGACATCCTTCTCGAGCTGCACGATGGAAGTTTGGGTGCTGTAAGTGACGCCGACCGCGCTCCCCTTCCCGTCCGTGAATTTGAATTCCACAGCTTCAGGCGTGGACGCTTCTCCAGAAGTGCGGTCGAACGAGAGATTACTCGTGGTGATTTCGATCGACTTTGGCGCTGGACCGCCGACTGACGTTGGTTTCGGCGCGAGATTGATCTGCACCGCACCCTGACAGTGGATCGAACCATTCTTCGGCTCGTAACTGCACGCGCGCGTGTGGATGTCGTCGTTGCGGTCGCCATTGCGGCCGAAGATCGTGATCCATACATCCTGAAGTTCGGTCCGGTTTTCGTCTTTATATTCGGTGGCCTGCGATGCGCGGATGGTGAAGATGGTGACGCTGTTTTCTGTCTTCGAGTAGGAGAACTCGTGCGATTGCTGCTGCACGGTATTCGAAAGTGGGGTGGGAGCGTTGCGATACGCACGAGCGGCTTGGATGGCGCGCTTGCCGTAAACTCCGGCGACCAGGAGCGCTATAGCTGCAGCGGCCCATGCCGCCCATTGTGCATATCGGGCTGCCTGCTGATTGCGCAAAGCGACGAAATCCTCGAGGCGTTACGATTTCAGTATATGAGAGCGGAAAGGATCGAACAACTTGGGTGGCTGGGCGGCGCTACGCGTGTTCGGTCTGGCCCTGCTCGATGATGCCCATGCCGTTCGCCGCGACGCTGTCGCGCGTGGTGTTCTTCACGAGATACATCGCTTCGTCGGCGAGATGCAGCAGCTCGGCCTTGGTGCGCGAATCGCTCGGGTACGACGCGACGCCGACGCTGGCCGTGACGCGGACGTTGATACCGGAGTCCTTCAGCCAGACGGCTTCGCGGATCAATTTATGCAAGCGGCGCGCGACGCCGAGCGCATTTTCTTTCGAAGTCTGCGGCAGCAGCACCACAAATTCATCTCCACCGTAGCGGAAAGCCAGATCGATCAGGCGGCACTTGTCTTTAATCGCCTGGCCGATTTCAGCGAGCAAGCGCGAACCGACGAGGTGGCCGTAGGTGTCGTTGACCTGCTTGAAGTGATCGAGGTCGATGAAGATCAACGAAAACTCAAACGCGTAGCGGTGCGAACGGTAAATCTCCGTATCCAGCATGAAATTCAAATGCCGGGCGTTGTAGAGAGTAGTGCAATCGTCGGTGATCGTGAGCTCGTGAATGCGCTGCACGTGACGCGCATTTTCGATCGCGATCGCGGCGTAGTCCGCCAATGCTTCCAGAAGCGCGAGGTCACGTTTGCTGAAACCTTCGGGACCGATGCAGTTGATCAGCTCGATTACGCCGAGACATTGATCGCGGAAGCGAACCGGAACGGCGACAATCGAGCGCGTCTCCATTTTCGTTTTTGCATCGACGCTGCCGAAGAATCGCGAATCCTTGCTTGTATCCGGAACGACTACAACTTCACCGGCCTTCGCGACCCAACCTGCGAGTCCCTGGCCGGCCTTGATGCGAACGTCTTTGAGCGCTTCGGAACCTTTGCCGGTCGCGATCTGGAAGTAGAGCTCTTCTCGCTCCTGATCCATTAAAAGCAGCGACCAAGTGTCAGGACGCAAGACTTCGTTGATCTTTTCCATGATCGTGCGCAGCACTTGATCGAGCTGCAGCGACGAAGTGAGCGCCTTGCCTAATTCGTGGAAAACGGTGACTTCGTTGGCTTCGGGAATGTCGGCAAAAATGGGCGCAGGAACACTGGAGCCCGCGCCGCGGCGGCGTTCTACGCCATCGAAGGGTTTGTCCGATACCTTCCGTACGGTGGAAAATGGCGCGACTTTCTTCGGTTCTGGGGCCTCGTTGGTCACTGTAGGCGATTATAGAGAACGCATTCACAGGACTGCAACGTCGATGGAGCCCGAATTGCCGTAAACCCAACGGGGGGCAGGGTTTCGGGTTTTCCGCGTTCACGTTGACACGCTGTTCACCTGCGCCTATATTTTTTCTTGCTTTGTGAGCTTCCTGAAATGCCCTCAACACCTTTCGGCGAACAATTAAAACGCGAGCGAGAGCTCCGGGGTGTGTCCCTGGAAGAGGTGGCTGCCGCCACAAGGATCGCGCCGAGGTTTCTGGAAGCCCTTGAGAATGAGCAGTGGGACAAGCTGCCCGGGGGAGTATTTAACCGGGGCTTTATTCGAGCCGTAGGGCGCTACCTGGGTCTCGACGAGGACAACCTGGTCTCCGAATATGCCCTCCAGACCAAGGGGCGGACCGACCCAGGCGTGGTGCGCGACGCCCCGGAGAAATCGGAGCCGATGTGGGGCCGGATCGCGACGCTGGTTGGTGTGCTGCTTGCTGCGATTGCCGTAGTGGCCATCGCTTTCCACTACCTTGAACCCCGGATCGCCGCGCGATTCCACAAGAGTTCGAGCGACGGTAGCGGCGCGACCTACGCGAATGCCGCGCCGACTTCGCCTACTCCGACGACTCCGAATGACGACCCTTCGCCTACAGGCATGCCGCTGGCGCTGAAGATTACTGTGTTGAAGCCCGCGCAGGTTACTGTGCTTGCCGATGGGAAGCCGGCGTTTGACGGGCGCATCGAGCAGAACGAGACGAAAGTTTTTTCGGCGCAATCGTCGATCGATTTCTCCAGCACGGACTCGGACGCGGTGATCCTCGAGCTCAATGGGCAGCCGGTTTCAACGGCCGGCGCGCCAGGCCAGCCGCTGCACCGCACGTTTACTCAAGGGGACGTCAAGTCCGACGCAGCGGTGCAACATTAGTACGGAACTTCGACCGGCAATCCTCGCCGGAACCGCAACTCGGGAACAAAAACTGCAGGTTTGTGCCGAAGATGCTGTGATTTCGCCCGGCGACCGAGCTGAGTATTTAGCCATTCTCGCGACGGATTCAGACGATGAAGTCGCGGATCGAGCGAACGCGCTGCTGCTCGATCAGCCGATTTCATCCTTCATCGCGGCACTTGCGCGCAAAGACGCCGATCCGCGGCTTTTCGACTACTGCGCAGACGCGCTGGGAGACATGCCCGGTATCGCTGACGCACTCGCCAAAAACTGGGCGAGCCCGGTGGAAGCTCTCACGCCGCTTGCGCCGTTGCTTTCGAGCAACGGCATTCAATCGCTCCTCGACAACCTTGACCGGCTGACGACCGACCCGGAACTCGGCGTGGCCCTCTCGGAAACTTCGGCCGCGACGCCCGAACAGCAAGAACTCCTGCAGGAAATCAAGGCCGACAAGCCGATCGAGACCAAAGATCTCGAAGACGTGGCGCAGGAAGCCGAGCCGGATGTAAAAAAACGGCAAACTCTTCTGCAGAAAATCGCGGGCATGAACGTCGTGCAGCGGATCCAGCGCGCAGTGAAGGGCGGGCGCGAGGAGCGGCTGCTTCTGATTCGCGACCCGAACAAAATCGTACAGCGCGCCGTGCTCCAATCGCCGCGACTGACGGATCTCGAAGTAGAAAGTTTCGCGGCGATGGCCAACGTTTCGCAGGAAGTCCTACGGATCATCTCGTCGAACCGCGTTTTTATGAAGAGCTACGTGGTGGCGAAAAATTTGACGAAGAATCCAAAGACGCCGCTCGATGTCTCACTGCACCTGCTTCCACGCTTGACGCCGAACGACCTGAAGTTTCTGACGGGCAACAAAAACATCCCCGAAACGCTGCGCACCACCGCGTTAAAGCTGCAGCGCTCCCGCACTACACGGCCGCAGAGCGGCTAGTTATTTAGCGGCGGCCGTTGCGAGCGAACGTTGGATCTGCGCTTTGTATTCCTGCGCTTTGGCGAGAATGGCGGGCTCGTCGAGCGTGAGCATCTTGCGATCTTCCATCACCGGCTTGCCGCCAATCACAACCGTGCGCACATCGCTCGCTTTCAGCGAATAGACCAGCGCCGAGTAGACGTTGTACATCGGCGTGGCGTGCGGTGCGCTCGTGTCGACGATGATCAGGTCGCCCTTTTTCCCAGGCTCAAGCGAGCCGATCATCTTGTCCATGTGCAGCGCCTTCGCGCCGGTGATTGTAGCCATCGCGACCACGTCTTCGGCAGGAAGCGCGCGCGAATCCATTCGGGCAACCTTCTGTAGCTTCGCCGCGAGATTCATCTCGAGGAACATGTCCTCGTTGTTGTTGCTGGCGGCACCGTCGGTGGCGAGCCCGATGGCTTGACCTGCGGCGAGCATGTCGACCGTCGGCATCACGCCCGCGGCTGTTTTCATATTGCTCGATGGATTGAAAGCACATCCGACGCCGTCGTGGACGAGCGTTTCAATGTCGGCGTGATCGACCCACACGCAGTGGGCGCCGAGCACATCTGGACCGAGCACTCCGGCGCGTTCAAGATACGCGACCGGGGTGAGGCCGTACTTCGCGCGACTCTGCTCGATTTCGAATGGCGCTTCGGCGATGTGAATCAGGATAGGCACCTGGTTCTTCCGAGCCAGTGCTACTGAATCCTGAAGAGTTTTCTCGGAGAGCGTATACATCGAGTGCGGGCCGACGGCAGGCACGATCAACGGGTCCTTTTTCCACTTGTCGATATAGCGCTGCGTGTATGCGAAGGTATCCGCAGGCGTTTTATTGTCCGGCGCAGGAAAGTCGATGATGGTTTCGCTCAGCACGCCGCGCATACCAGCTTCTTTCGTCGCGCGCGCAACGGCATCTTCGAAGTAATACATGTCGGCGTACGTAGTGGTGCCGCCCTGAATCATTTCGAGCAGGCTGAGTCGCGTACCCCACGTGACAAAGTCTTCGGTGACGTTCTTCGCTTCAGCAGGAAAAATGTATTTGTGCAGCCACTCGTCGAGCGGAAGATCGTCTGCGATTCCCCGAAACAAACTCATCGCGGCGTGCGCATGAGTGTTGATCAGGCCTGGCATAACGATTGCGCCGCGTGCATCAATCACTTTCGGCGAGTCAAATTCCGCGGTCA
>JBEKJW010000022.1:0-28292 GCA_050011035.1 Candidatus Acidiferrales bacterium | reverse complement strand
GGTGCGTGGAAGACGTCGCAACAATTCTCCGACCTCAGCGAGCAACTCCCTACCTATAAGAAGACGCTCGAAGACAAGATTCACATCCTCCGCGGATTTCGCAGCGAGAGCCTGACGAAGGCGACGACGACCGTACAAGAGTTGGAAAAGGAAATGGCGGCCGCCGCTCCCGTGGCGCCGACGGATGACAGCAAGAGGTACGTCGCACCGGGGTCGTCTCCTTCGAAGCCGCTGGCGGTGCAGGTGGTTCCGCCGACGAATCCGCTTGAATCGATTGAGACCATGCTGGGCCCGATTGCGAACGCGTTCGTGGTGGCGGTGTTCACAGTTTTCATTTTGATGGGCAGGGAAGACCTGCGAAACCGGATCGTGCGGCTGGCAGGCGGTGGAAGGTTGAATGCGATTACGCAGGCGCTGGACGACGCGACACACCGCATCGATCGCTACCTGCTGCTGCAGCTCGTCGTAAACGTCTGCTATGGGTCGGCGATCGCAGTGGCGCTGCATTTTCTTGGGATCCCCCACGCTTCGATTTGGGGAATTGGCGCCGGCATTTTGCGATTCCTGCCGTACCTTGGTCCGCCGCTCGCGGCCGTAATTCCGATTTTGCTTTCGCTCGCGGTATTTCCTGGCTGGGAGCACGCGTTCGCGACGATGGGGATTTTCTTCTGCCTCGAAGTGGCGGTAGCGAATTTCATTGAGCCTTACTTGTACGGATCCCACGTCGGGCTTTCGCCGCTCGCGATTTTGGTGGCGGCGATTTTCTGGACGTTGATTTGGGGATTTCCCGGGCTGGTGCTTTCTACTCCGATCACGGTTTGCCTCGTTGTGATGGGGAGATATCTGCCCGGGCTGAACTTCCTGAACATTTTGTTGGGCGATGAGCAGACGCTCGCGCCCGACGTCGAGTATTACCAGAGGCTGCTCGCGTCGGACCACGAAGAAGCTCGGCGGATTCTGGAACAGTGTCGCAAGACGCGCGGACTGGAAGAGCTGTACAGTTCCGTTGTAATTCCTGCGCTCAGTCTCGCCGAGCACGACCGGCACCATAACGAACTCGATCAGCCGACGCAGGAGTTCATCTACCAAAGCACACGGGAGATTGTGGAGGAATTGGGAGAAGCGGAACCCAAACCGCGGGTAGCCGAAGGCTTGGCGCCGGTTCGTGACCTTCGCTCCAGGCCCGGTGTGGCCTCTACCTCGTGTGAATTTGTATGCGTTCCGGCGCGGGATGAGGCAGACGCGGTCGTGGGACTGCTGCTGGCCCAGCTGCTCGAAAAGCAGGGAAGGGATTGCCAGCCGCTGGACATCGCGGCTCCCGAAGCCATGGTGAAGGAAGTCGTGGCCGCGCAACCGAAGGCGATTTTCCTTTCGGCGCTGCCACCGTTTGCGATCGATAGCGCACGAGCGCTCTACACGAAGCTGCGGGCTTCGATTCACGGTGCGCCGATTGCGATTTGCTTCTGGCATTTCGAGGGTGACCGCGAGCGGCTAGCGCGGCGGTTGCGGCTGACCGAGGGCGATACGATCGTGACAACTCTGCCTGCTGCGCTCGCACTAGTCGACGAGGATAGGAAGGACGAGACGCCAGCCGCTGCGGAAGATTCGCATCCGCCGGTGCTCGTCGCGGAGCCAACGGCGCCACCCAAGTAACGGGTTAGAAATTAGACCATCAGCTACTCTCACCGCGCTGAGTCGTGTTAGATTCTCCGCAGCGCGTGGATGGGCGCCGGCTGGTGCGTATCCCTCGAACTCGATTCGTCCTCATTGCCTTCGCCCTTTTGGTTGCAACGTCCCTCGTGTGGGAATCGCGGTCAATGGCCGCGTTCTCTCCTGCCGAGAAGTCGATCCCGGAGTCGGAAGCGATCCTGAAACGCGCATCGGATATGGAGCGCTTGCGCACGGACGCGACCGAAGCGTTTCAAATGCGGGCGGCGATCAAGCTTTACGTCGGCAAGCGTACTGTCGACGGAGAATACTCGCTCGACTGGTCCGGCCCGGATCACTGGCAGGAGACGCTCACACTGGCAAAATTTCAGCGAGTTCGGACGGGCGTGGCGGGCGGCTACTGGCAAACGCGCTCGATGGACTATCAGCCGCAAGAAGTGTTCGACGTCGACAGGCTGTTCGATGTTCCCGCGATTCTGCGCCTGGCGCCCGGCGAGGTCGCACGCAAGGCGCAGAAGCGAAAGATCAACAAGCTCGATATGTCGTGCGTTGAGGTGTATTTGAACGGATACCTAACGCGCGAGCTGTGCTTCGATCCGGGTTCGGGATTGCTGTTGCACGCGGAAATGGCGCCGCTCGGAACGCCATTTGAAGCGCCGTACATTGTGGATTACTCCGGCAAGGTCGACTTCGCCGGTCGAACAGTGCCGAGTGTCGCGCGGTTTACGCGCACAGATCAGAACGCAGTGGAAATTGCGATCACGCAGTTGTCGGCTGCGAGCACAAGGAATGCACCGGCGCAGGGCGCTGCGCCGAAGGCGGAATTCTGGGCGAGCTGCGAAGACGCACCGCCTGCAACGATTTCGCACTACGTGACGCCCCGCTATCCGGACGGAGCGGCTTCGTTGCACATCGTAGGCGTAGTTTCGTTTTACGCGACGATCGAGCCGGACGGTTCGGTGTCGCACCTGACGACGCTGGACACGCCCTCCAAAATGCTCGAGGAATCCGCGCGCGACGCGGTCCAGAAATGGAAGTACACCGCGCCGTTATGCGGCTCGACCCCCGCGCGGACGGAAAGCCTGATCGAAGTCGCGTTCAATCAATACCGGTAGGTAAGAATCGAGCGTCGCATCAGCGCCGTGCCGTTCGCTTCTTGCTACCTGACCGACCCGGGCGCGACGCGAGTTTCGAAGCAGGCGCGGCCAAAAGTCGGAAGTGTTCGCGCAACTGGCTCACAGCGCGATCGAACGGTTCGACCGAGCCGTAAGAACGCGAGAGCATCACACCTCCCTCCATTATCGCGAGCACGTAGGTTGCGAGCGCATCGAGGTCCGTCCCCTTGGGCATGCGGTGCGCGACCTGATCGAGGCACTCGCGAACCACGCCAACCCAATTCTTAAAATTCTGAGCGATCAGCTGGTGCGCGGGCTGATTTTCGGGATCGATCTCGAGCGCGAGGCGGCCGATCGGACAGCCGTAGCGGAAATTCGTTTGAAGGATGCGCTCGCGATACCCGGCGAGGATTGCAAAGATGCGCGCGATGGGCTCGTCGGAGACCTGAAAGGCTGGCTCGGCGATGTAGGGGCGGAGCCCGCGAATGTACCAGTCGAGAACTTCGCGGAGTAGCGCCTCCTTGCTTTCGAAGAAGTGGTAGAAGCTGCCGGAATTGACGTCCGAATGAGCGAGCAGGTCGGACATGCTGGTCCCTGCGAAGCCGCGATCCCAGAACAGAAAGACGGCGGAGTTGACGAGGCGGTCGCGGGTGGTGGCGGAGGAGTTGTCCATAAAAATAGGTTGCAAAATCGAGGGTACTTGGATTTACTTGAACGGTCAACCAACTTCATTCAGGAGGGTTCCATGAAGCTGCTCCGGCCCGTCGTTCTGCTTGCCGTGATTTCCACGTTTGTCGTGTTCTTGCCTGCCTCGCACAACACGCGATTCACCGCAGCTGCGGCTGTTCCGAACACGCCAGCCGCTACACCATCAGCTGGAGAGAAAGAACTCGTCATCGAAGTGACCGTGCCCGCTTCGCGTGCCGAAGTATGGAATGCGTTCACGACGAGCGATGGGCTGAGCACCTGGCTTACGCCCGGCGCGACGGTGGATCTCCGTCCGGGCGGCGAGTGGACAGCGCATTTTCCGGGCGGCAAGACCGGAGGCGGAACGATCGTCAGCTTCGTGCCGGAGAAGGAACTCGTGCTTTCGGCGCTCGCGCCTGAACAGTTTCCAACGGTGCGCGCGGCACGCACGACGGCGACATTTCAATTTGAATCGCGCGGCGACAATGAGACGGCAGTGAAGCTGATCCAAACCGGTTGGAAAGACGGAAGGGAGTGGGACGAGGCGTACGAGCACCTGACCGCGGGAAACGCTGAATTGATGGCGACGCTACACCGGCGGTTCGTGAGCGGGCCGATTGATTGGAAGAAAGAGTGGGGCAGCTAGCCACACCTCCAGGAGGAGACCATGACGTTCCACGGAATCAATGTGTTGGCGATTCTAGCTGCGGCAGTGTCGGCATTCGTTGTAGGCGGCCTCTGGTATTCGCCGGCGCTGCTTGGCCGGCTGTGGAAGCGTGCAAACGGATTCAGCGGCAGCGAGCCTGGCCCCGCGACGCCGAAGATTTTCGCGATCAGTTTTCTGCTGTGCCTGGTAATGGCGGCGAACCTCGCGATGTTTCTGAACGACCCGAAGACGACGGTGGCGTGGGGCGCGACAGCCGGATTTCTGGCCGGGTTCGGATGGATCGCGATGGGAATCGGCGTCGTTTCGATGTTCGAGCGGCGGCCGTGGAGCTACGTCTTCGTGAACGGCGGCTATTTGACCGTGGCGCTCGTGCTGATGGGAGCCATCCTCGGCGCGTGGCGATAATCGAACCCGAATCGGCGCGATCGAGATACTCTCCACCGAATCAACGATCGCGAATCTCCACTTACCAGATGCGGCAACGAAGCGTATCGCCTCGCACCATCGGCGAATCCGGCGCGCATCCCCACGCCTTCGCGAACGCGGGCATGTTGGACATCGGCGCGTTCACGCGGAAATTGCCGAGTGGGTGCGGGTCGGTCGCAACCAATACGCGTGCATACTCCGGCCGGATACTGCCTGCCCAAATCTGAGCCCACGCGAGGAAGAAGCGCTGGTCGGCAGTGAAGCCGTCAATTTCGGCCGGCGCGGGTTTTGCGGCGAGCGCTTTTTCCAGCGCAGCGTGCGCGATGGTCAGACCGCCGAGATCGGCGATGCTTTCGCCTTCAACCAGCTTGCCGTTCTCGTGAAGACCCGTTTCCACTTCGAACGAATCGAATTGCTTCTGTATGCAGTCGCCGCGCTCGGTGAAATTCTTCAGGTCTTCCGGCGTCCACCAATTGCGCAGGTTGCCCTGCGCGTCGAACTTCGCGCCTTTGTCGTCGAAGCCGTGCGTGAGTTCGTGGCCGATTACCGCGCCCATTCCACCGTAGTTCATCGCGTCGTCGCGCTTAAAGTCGTAGAACGGCGGCTGCATGATGCCGGCTGGGAATACGATCTCGTTCATCGTGGAGCTGTAGTAAGCGTTGACCGTAGGCGGGGTCATGTCCCACAGCGTGCGGTCAACGGGCTTGCCAATGCGCGACATTTCGAACGCGGTGTTGAAGACGCCGCCTCGGACGACATTTTTGACGTAGTCGTCGCGGACGACGTTATAGGTGGAGTAGTCGCGCCATTTGTCTGGGTAGCCGACTTTGATTTGGATGGCCTCGAGCTTCACGACCGCCTGCTTGCGCGTTTCGGGGCTCATCCAATCGAGCGTGGTGATGTCGTCGCGAAGAGCGGCGATCAGGTTGTGGATCATCTGCGTGGCTGCAGCTTTTGCTTCCGGTGGGAAAGCGCGTTGCACGTAGAACTGCCCGAGATCTTCTCCGAGGTAACGGTCAGTGGCTTGAACGCAACGGCGCCAGCGCGGAAGGATTTCCTGCGTGCCGGAAAGCGTCTTGCCGTAGAAATTGAAATTCTCGTTGACGAAGGCGGTCGAAAGAGACGGCGCGGCGGCGTGCATGATGTGCCAGCGCAAATAGCTCTTCCACGTGTCAATCGGCGTGGAGCCGAGCGCGCTGTCGACTTCCTTGAAGAAGTCGGGCTGCGCGACGTTGAGCGATGAGACGTTCGGCGCGCCGATGCCTTCGAAGAAACGCGGCCACGCGATGTGCGGCGTGATGGCGCCGAACTCGGCGATCGTCATTTTGTGATAGGTCGCGTCGGGATCGCGGCGTTGCACGCGCGTCATCGAAGCTTTCGCGAGCGCCGTTTCTATGTCGAGTACGGCTTTGGCTTCGGCAGCGGCTTTGGCGTCGTCATCGCCGACGAGTTTGAACATGATCGCAACGTGCTGCTGGTAACTGGCGCGGAGCTTGACCGACTTTTCGTCGTCTTTTGTGTAGTAGTCGCGGTCGGGCAAGCCGAGGCCGCCCTGGCTGGCACCGGCAATAATTTGTGAGCTGTCCTTGAAATCCTGCTCGGCGCTAAACGAAAAGAGAACCGGGAACCCTGCCCGGTGCGAAAGGGCAACCCAATCTTGCAGAGTCGCGAAATCATGGATCGCCGCGATCTTTTCGAAGTCGGGATCGAGCGGCTTCGCACCAGCAGCTTCGATGGCGGGTTCGTTCATGCAGCTCGCGTAGAAATCGGCGATCTTTTGAAGGTTTGAGCCCGGCGTAACACTTTTGTTCGCTGCAGCCTCCTCGAGGATCTGATGGAGGACGGCTTCGTTCGCGGCACGCAGCTCATCGAACGAGCTCCAGCGCGGATAGGCGGCGGGAATCGGGTGAGCTTTCACCCAACCGCCGTCAGCAAACGTGAAGAAATCGTCACAGGGTTTCACGGAGCGATCGAGACTATCGAGGTTGAAGCCACGGCCGGCGCCGGATTGCGCGGTCTGCCCGGGGAGCGCGATGCATACACCCCCGGTGTCGGTCGCCTCAGGAAGCAGTGGCGAATACTGCGCAGGAAAGGATTGCTGTGCGGATGCGACCGGGGCGAAGGACACCATGGCAAGCGCAGCCGTGGTCAGAAGAAAGTCACGAATCATTCGAGTCTCCGGAGAAGTGCTGTGGGCGGTCGAGGGCATCACGAGAGTTCGAGAGGTGCAGACAAACCGCACGTATTCTGCTGGCGTCGCCAAGCGAAGTCAAATCAACGCTGGCTATTGAGACGCAAGAGCGCGGAGCTGGTTACGGGCGCCGTCATCGTCCCAGTTGGTCGCTCCGATGTGTTTGAAAACGGCGATACCGTGACCGTTGAGCAGGAAGGTGACCGGGACGCCGGGCCCGTCGAGTTCCGCGGGGATTTTTCCTGCGCTCAAAAAGATTGGCACACGTATCCGCCTCGATTTTAGAAATTCCCGCACCGTTGATTCATCGTCATTTGTCACAGCGACAAACTCGACTGGCGTACCGGCGAGCGAGGTCTGAAGTTGTTCGATCCCAGGCATCTCGGCGATGCACGGCCCGCACGAGACGCTCCAGAAATTCAGGAAGACGGCCTTGCCGCGAAATGACGCGAGGGTGACGGACGAGCCGCCGAGCGGCGTGAGTCGCCAATTGGCACCGACAGGATGGGACATGTCCGGGAACCACGGCCGCGGGAATTGGGTGAACGGAAACGCTGTCAGTTCCGGGCTCGATCCGTCGGGATTCAGAGGATGCAGCACATGTGGCATGCCCTCCGCGACCACCGTACGGTCAACATGCGAGGCCCATAACTGAAACGAGACGGCCGCGAGCGCGGCTCCGACGCCGAGGCCGAACAGAAATCCCTTCCACGAGATGTTCACGAGAGCGCTCCTCCTCGGCCAAATCTTCCAAAGATTGCGAGTACGGATGGCCCCAGGGTTTTTCTGGGTAGCTTAGACGTGCACGACGCAAAAGGCGTTCGACAATTATTTTCGTGTGCGCGAGAATTAAGGTTTGGGGCAAGTGGCGTACGTTCACAAGGCAGTTGGGGCCTGCGGAGGAGACGCGCTGGTGAATTTGAAACAGGGGATGGCGCAGCCGCGGAAGTTGGCGGCGAGGCTGGGGCTCGCGGTAGTCATCGTGGTACTTCTATCCACATTTTCCGAGTTCAGCGAGGCGAAGGGGCCGGCGACCGTCGAGGGCTTCGAAGTGAGCACCATGGCGGGCAAGCTTCAGGGCGTGCCGCGTGTGAGCGGAGGCGCGGAGTTTCTCGGCATCCCTTATGCGCAGCCGCCGGTGGGCGAATTGCGTTGGCGCGAGCCGCTCCCGGCCAAGCCGTGGGGTGGAGTGCGCGATGCGACGCACTTCGGATCTCCGTGCGCGCAGCCTGTGCTGGGCGATTGGAACAAGCACGACGCCGCGGGCGGGATGGAGGACTGTCTCTATCTGAACGTGATCACGCCGGTGTGGCCACCGAAGAAAGAACTGCCGGTGATGTTTTGGATTCACGGTGGTTCTAACACTGGGGGAACGGCGTCGGGACGTCTATATAAGGATGGGACGTTGGTAAACCACGGCGTCCTGCTCGTCACGGTCAACTACCGCCTCGGCGTGTTCGGATTCCTGGCGCACCCTGAGCTTTCGAAGGAAACGCCGCGGCACGCGTCCGGAAACTACGGGCTGATGGATCAGGTCGCAGCGCTGCATTGGGTGCGCGCGAATATCTCGCGGTTCGGCGGCGATCCTTCGAACATTACCGTATTTGGACAGTCCGCGGGTGCGGAGGATATCAGTTTGCTGATGGCGTCGCCGCTTACGCACGGTTTCTTTCAGCGCGCCGTCGCGCAGAGCGGCTCGGCGATGATTGGCCAGATGTTGACGCTCGCCGAAGCAGAGAAGCAGGGAATCAACCTTGCGGGCAGCCTTCACGCACCGCTCAACGGCAGCGCGATCGCTTACATGCGAGGGCTTACGGCGCAACAAGTGCTCGACGGTATTCCGAAAACGGATCCCGACGGCCAAGAAAGTTTCGAACCGAATATCGACGGATACGTGCTGACGCGCAAGCCGCTCGAGACTTTTGCGGAGGGCCAGCAGGCGGGCGTACCGCTGTTGATCGGCACGACGACCAAGGAATTCACCTTTGACGGTACAACGGCCGATGCGCGCAAGATGATTCGCGAGACGACGGGCGCATCAACCGCCCGGGCGCTGAAGCTCTACGGGCTGGACGGCGATGGAGATGGAAAATCCGACCCGCTCTACGGTTCAGCGGCCGATCAGTGGTTCGCCGATTTGCTTTTCCGTTGCCCAGCGACTACACAGGCGATATGGCAGACGGCGACGAAGCATCCGGTGTATCAGTACGAACTGCAGCACGCGATTCCTGGGCAGGAAAAACAGGGCGCGATTCATTCGACGGACCTGCCGTACGTTTTCGGTTTTTATCCCGGGACAGGAAATCTTGCTGGGAGTTACGGGCCGCTCGATAACGACATCACTTCGCTGATCGAGACCTATTGGACGAACTTTGCGAAGAAGGGCAACCCGAACGGCTTCGGCGTGCCGAGCTGGCCGGAGTTCGGCGACACGCAGGCGTACATCGAGATCACGCAGGCGGGGAAAGTGGTGCAGAAGACCGCGCTACGTCAGAAACAGTGTGAGCTTTTCCGTGATGTGCTTAAGCAGCGGTCGACCGTTCCGCACTAAGGCGTGCCGGCTATGGTGGATTACTCGCCGCTTTTGTGGATGAATTCGCGAATGGCGGCACTCACGGCCGCGGGCTGTTCCTGCCCCACCCAATGTGAAGCGTCGGGGAAGCGCTGGATTTTTAGCGTCTGTACGTAGTCACTCATGCCATCCAGATTCGCCGGCAGAAGCGCGTGATCCTGCATTCCCCAGATCACCAGCGTCGGCACCTGTAGGATTCTTGCTCGATAGTCGGCTTGCTGCGCATCGGCTAACGCTTGGGGCATGGGCGAGTGAAGTCCTGCCGCGCGATAGTAATTCAGCCCGCCCGTCAGCCCGCGGTGCCAGCACTCCAGATATTTCTGCTTGTCTTCGTCGCTGGCCCAATTCAGGAAAACCGCGCCTTGGAGAAACGCAAAATCGTTGCTCGAGAGCATTTGTTCCGCCTGCGGCGAGGCGAATAAATTGAAATACTGCGACGCGTTTTGTTGGTCAGAGTTCGACGCCAGAAGCTGCGCGAAGACGGCAGGGTGGGGAGCGTTCAGGATCACCAGTTTGTCGATCAGTTCCGGATGCGCGTAGGCGAACTGCCACGCCACAGCGCCGCCCCAATCGTGCCCTACAAGAACGAATTTCTTTTCTGGCGACGGTTCGGCTCCGAAGTGTTGTGCCACGGCGCGAACGTCTTCCACGAGCGTCGGAATTTTGTAATCGTCCACGGACGTGGGCATTGAGGAGAGGTTGTACCCGCGCATGTCGATCGCGACGACGTGATGATCTTTGCCGAGGTCGGGCAGCACGTCTTTCCACGCATACCAGAATTCTGGGAAGCCGTGCAGCAACAGCACGAGCTTGCCCTTGCCTTGCTCGACGTAATGGATACGCACGCCGTTCACGTTGAGATAGCCCTCGTGTGGAGCGGCCGCGGATTTCGCCGGAGCTGCGATCGCCAGCGCTGGCAGGATGGCCAATATTGCGAGTATGGCCAGAATTGCGGAAGGAAGATGTGTCATGTTGAGGGTAGCCTCCAATCGTGTAGGGTGAGTTACTCGGCTGTCCGGTTGTTGATCGAAACGCGGAACTGCGGCAGCTCCTTTTCGGCGGGATCGATTGTAAATGTGTCGGACGTCTTCGCCGGATCGTAACCTCGCCAGAGCCAAATCATTTCCTCAGGAAATTCGGTCGCGCCGTGAGCGGCGCTGTGCGAGCCGGTTCCGAAGCTGAAGTGGAAATCATAGTCATGCATCTTGAGCGCGTTGGCGATGCGGATGTTGTTCAGCGCCCAGCTGCCGTAATGTGGATTCTCCAGGTCGTTCGTGCCATCTTCGAGCCACACGCGGATGTTCCGACGCGGCTCGCGAAGCACTTTATCTGGATAATCCTGCCCACCGTCGGGATTCGACGGATCTTCCTTCCACTGAATACTACCGTAACTTCCAATCCAACTGATCACGCGCGTGAAGAGGTCGGGCATCTGCCACGCCGCGTTGAACGAGCAGATCGCGCCAGACGAAAGCCCTGTGATGGCGTGGCTGTATCCGTCTTTGCGGATGTTGTATTTCGCCGCGACGTCGGCAAGGATTTCGTCGCGCAGAAATCGCGGATAGCGATCGCTCACTGTGTCGTAGAGCGTGCTCCTCATGGAATCGTCGAGCGTGCGCTGCCACTTCTCTGAATACGTTTTGACGAAATTGTACGTTGGCGTGCCGGGCGCGTCAGCCACCGAGCCAGGCTTGATGAACACGACGATCATCACGGGGATCTTCTTCTGCGCGATCAGGTTGTCGATCACGTTGAGCGCGGGATTTTCGCCGTTGCGGTCGGTGTACCACTCGCCATCCTGAAAGACCATGAGCGTCGCGGGAGTATTCGGATCGTATTGCGCCGGGACGTAGATCCAGTAATCGCTCTTCATTCCATCGTAGATTTTGCTGGTGTGCGTGATTTTGTCGGAGAGTTTGCCGCTTGGTACGCTGGGCTGCAGGTACGAAAGCGGGCCCAGCACGGGAAGATTCACGCTGCCACCGAACTTTTCGCCGTTGATGAGGTAGTCGAACGAGTGCAGCTTGCTGACCGGTTCTACATGAGCAACGGCGTACCAGATTGTTGAGCCTGCGACGTTCTGCATCGGGGGGCCGGGCTTCTCGTCAATGCGAAGCGTAGGTTGCGAGGCGGCGTCGATGGCGAAGAAAAAATCGGGACCGCGGCCGGCCTGCGCGATGCCGGCTTTGAGATCCTTAGCATCGAATGTCGCGGAGATTGCCGACGCTAGCGAAGGGTCGTGTGCATTCGCGAAGGCGATGAGCTCCAGCGCTGTCGATTTCTTTGGCGTGCTGGATTGCACGGATTGTGGTGACGCGTACGCCAGCGGAGCGACGGAGCTGGCGGCGACGGCCAGTGTGAGAGCGAACACATGTACTCCGGCGTTGCGCATGGCGGACCCCTCAACGACAGGAGGAATGCCTGTGTTGGAGCGTTGTGACGATAACACGGGAGTGACTCGCGGGAATGGAATAGCCTGCCGCGCAGGCTGTTCCACTTGTAGCCGATGATGACGCCGGCGCGCACTACGCGAGCGCCACGTGGCGACGCAGCCGTGGCGGCGAGTGCGGCGGCGAACCGCCGCACTCTAAAGTGTTGCGTGCTAGTCGACTACTAGAGTGAACGTGGCTGTGGCTGTTGGCGTACCGCTTGAGGTGGCGCCTGTCACAGTGACGGTGTAACTCGTGCCGGTGCCGCCTCCACCACCTCCCCCTCCACCACCGCCGCCTCCACCTCCACCGCACGCTGACGTCATGACGAGCATGCCGAGAGCGACTAGGGCGAAGGCCGTGGCCGCGAATCGGCGGCGAGGTTTAGCACATAGGATGAAGAACGCCGCGAGACCGATCAGCGCAATGCTCAGCGCCGCAATCGATGATGTATTTGTGCGTACCGAAGCCGGACCGGACGGGATATTCGCCGGTGTAGCAAATGGCTGCACTTGGCTGGCTGCGGACGCGAGCGTGATCGTAAGCGTCGTCGAGCCGGTCGTGCCGGCGCCCGTGAGACTGATCGAGCCGCCAGCGGTGCACGTCGCCCCAGTGGGAAGGCCAGTGCAGCTGAACGCGCTGACGTCGCCGGTGTAATTGCCAACGGCGGAAGCGTCGATCGTGACTGTTCCTGTCGAACTGCCTGACGGAATCGTCACCGACGAACTGCCGCTCGAAAGCGAAAACGTCGGCGTGCTCACCGCTGCGACGAGATTCGCAATGTTCGGCGAGCCAAGACCCGTCGCGAGGTCGTAGCCTGTTCCCGCCGCATAGCCGCTCAGAACACCGATGGGATTGCTGTTCGTCGCGCCCGTGCAGTTCAGCGTGCCTTGTCCGCAAGGCATCGAGTTGGTTCCCGCGGTGATGTCGTGGAAAACGCACGAGCTGGCTGGCGACGCCGAACTGCAGCTCGATGCCGATTCAGCATTTGCTAGCGCGTAAAGAGTCGGATTGATGTTGCCCTGGCGGCCGCCAGCCTGATTCATCAGCGCCATCGCTCCCGCGAACACCTGGGCAGAGACCGAAGTGCCGCCGACGCCTTCGACTACAACGTAGGGACCGTCACTTCCGTTTTGAACGGTGGTGCTGCATGCCTGGCCGGAAACACCAATTTCTTCCTCTTCGATATCCGCCTCACACTCCACATAGTAGGTTTCGGAGATGTAGCCGTCGCTGGCGAAGAGGGAAATGTCGGGCAGGTCGCGCACGCCGTCGCTGGGAACGCCCGTGCCGGTTTGCCATGCGGGCTTCGGATATCCGCCGCTGCAGCCTGTGGGTTGGTTGGCATTGTTGCTGGGAGCGGAAATGCAGTTGCTTGCGCCACCGGAGCCACCAGCCGGGCCGACAAAGTCATAATCCTGATCCTCGCTGTTGTTGCAGGCGGAAAGCGCGCTGCCCGGATCGGGAATGCCAGAAAGCGCTCCCTGGTAGACGGCGAAGTTGGTGCAGCTGTCGTTCCAGACCATCTCCGGTATGTAGCCGAGCGCGGATTCGGTGGAGGTGGTCCCGCTGCTTGAATTTGAGGACGACCAATATTGCGAGGGATTGTTGAAATTCGAGTAATAAAAGTCAGTGCCGCCGACGGCCACGTTATAAGGTGTCGATGCCGAACCGTTCACCGCTAATCCGTACTCCGCGGGATCGACTTCGTTCAATTCGTCGGGCGTATAGGAATCATCGCAGCCGGCCGAACCGCTGTCGCCGGTCGCTACCGACACCGTGATGCCTTCACCCGCGGCCTGTTGCCAAAGCTTGTTATAGAAAGCGTTTTCGGCAGTTCCGAGGCCGTACTCGCACTCGCCATAACTGTCGCTCAGGATCGGAGCCTTGTTGTTGTCCACGATGTACTGGGCGGAGTAATCGCCGCCAAAATCAAATCCCGTTTCACCGGCAACGTTGGTGCAGTTTTCGCCGCCTGTCGGAGAGATCACCAGATCAATTTGTGCACCGGGCGCGACGGCGCCCGCCCACTCGACGTCAATAATCGCTTCGAGTTCGTCGCTGTTCGCGTTGCAATTCTGCACGCCGGGATTCACGCCAGTCGGCAGCACGCGAGTGAGATTGAGCGCCGGCAGGCCGAAGATCGAACGGAACTGGGTGTAGTCCGACGTGACAACGTCACTGTCGCTGACGATTGCGATGGTCTGCCCAGTGCCGGTCGTTCCCGCGTTCCATAGCGGCGTGACATTGTAAATTTTCGCGAAGTCGTAGGGCGCCACGACGTAGCAGTTCGAGTTGTCCGCATAGCACGTACCGCTGCCCAGTGGCTCGGTGAACTGCGGACTCGGGCGGCGCACCTTGCTCGAATTCATGCCTTTGTAAAAGGTGCCGGAATTGTGCGACATGCGCTTCGGGTGAAAGTCGTTCAGGCGGTTCACGCCCACGATGGCGGATGCCAGCGCTGCCGGAATCTCAGGATCGCTCGAGTTCGCCCAGTGCTGCTCGCCATTGGGGTAGATGTACTTATGAATGGTGGTGTGAAAAGCGGACTGGATCGTGCCGGCGGTTCCTGAAAAGTCGATCATGGTCCGGCCGCTCGAAACCTTATTTACGGTGAGCCCCTCGGACTGGAGCCACGACGTGATTTTCTGGATGTCAGATTCGCTTGGGCCGTATTGTTCGCCATATTGTTCCGGCGTGAGCCACTTGTGGTAGTTCGGTGAAGTTTTCTCCTGCTGTTCGGCGAGGTAGGTATCGAGTGCCGTCTCCTGCTCGGGACTGCGCTGGAGGATCAGCAGCAGATGGTTCATCGCAAGTTGCGAGGGCGCTGCGCCTTGGTCGTACTTCGCGAGCGCAAGCGGATGCGTATTGCCGGCGAGCCGCGCGAGATGCGAGGTATCGATCGGCTGCGTGATCATCGAGCGAACTTCCTGCGCGCCAGCCGATCCGATGAAAGCAAGAATTCCGGCGGCGACGGCGGCTCCGGCAAGCGTACGGCGGACGAAACGACTCATGGAATGGCGCTCCGATGAATTAGGATCCACGCAAACACGCTTCTGTACAGTCATTCGCGGCTCGCAGGAGGAAAGTTCCGAAGAGTTCCGGTAGTGATCAAGAGTGTATATTGCCCGGGCCCGCTGGAAGGGCAGATAATTGCCGCGCTTGTAAGATGCTCTGGGTGGCTGCGGGGTGGCCAGACGAATTCAGTTGCGGCGTTGCCGATGCGGCACCTGTCCCACGGTTCACGCGAACGGCTTGCGAAGGCTACTCATAGCGCAGGGCGACGATCGGGTCTACTCGCATGGCGCGGCGCGCCGGAACGTAGGCCGCGGCGACGGCGACAAGAAGGAGCAGCGCTCCTACGCCAATGTAAGTGACCGGGTCGGTCGGCTGCACGCCATAAAGAAGTCCAGCCATGAGACGCGAGAGGAACATCGCGCCAATGACGCCGATGGCCAGCCCAGTGACGGCAAGAATCAATCCTTGACGCAGGACGAGCGCCAGAATTTGCGCGCGTGTAGCGCCAAGCGAGACCCGGATGCCGATCTCGTGCGTACGCCGCGAGACCGAATAGCTCATCACACCGTAAATTCCCACGGCCGCAAGCGCGAGCGCCACCGCCGCAAACACTCCGAGGAGCAGCATTTCGAATCGAGGTTGGGCCGTGGCTTCGGCCACGACTCCATCCATGGTGACGACTTCTGAGATCGGGAGGTTGTGGTCGAAACTCCAAACGGTGGACTTGACCGACTTCGCCATCGCGGCAGGATCGCCGGCGGTTCGGACCACAAGCGTGATGTAGGAGATGGACGAATCGGTTTCGCCCAGGAACTTGGAATTTTGCGGCGCGGCTGAATAGATCTCCGGCGCGATGGGGACGGCCCAGTCGGACTGCGTGACATTTTTCGTGACGCCGACGACTGTGAGCCAGTCTCGTTGGTCGGTCGCGGTGTCAAAGGTGACGCGCTTGCCAAGAGGGTTCTCGCCGGGCCAGACGTCGTGTGCAAATTTCTCATTCACGACGGCGACGTGCTGCGCCGCCATCGTGTCCGATGCATCGATAGCGCGACCCATCACAATCGGGATCCGCATCGCTTCGAAATAACCGGAAGCAGCGATGCGATAAACGGCCGATGGCATGTCCTGCGGCGCAGGAACAGGTTTGCCCGCGACCAGATAACCCCAGCCCCATTCGTCGCCCTGAATTGGAAGGTGATTGATCGCGCCCGCCGACTCTACGCCCGGCAACGCGCGGATGCGATTGAGCACGTTGCGATAAAACGCCTCGCGCGGGCCCGGTGGAGCTTCCGCCGAGCCTGCAACCGAAACAACCATCGAGAGAACGTGGTGAGGATCAAAGCCGGGATCGACCGAGCGTAGTGCGGCGAAACTGCGCGCCAACAGGCCCGCTCCAACGAGCAACAGGAGAGCCAGAGCGAACTCAGAGATCACGAGTACGCTGCGCATGCGATTTCTGCCGATGCCGTCGCTTGTACCGCGGCCGGACTCCTTTAGCGAGTCGGCCAGATTCACAGAGGAGGCTTGAATGGCTGGGGCGAATCCGAACGCGATGCTGCAAAGCGCCGTGACGGCGATGAGAAAGCCGACCACTCGGCCATCAATTGCGACGGAATCGAGGCGCGGCAGCCCCGAAGGAGCGAGCGCCACGAGTGCACGTGTGCCCCAAATCGAGAGGAGTAGACCCGCGGCGCCACCCATCGCAGAGAGAAGCAAGTTTTCCGTGAGGAATTGGCGAATCAGGCGACCGCGGCTTGCGCCGATTGCGGTTCGCACTGCAAATTCTCGCTGCCGGGCCGCGGCGCGCGCGAGAAGCATGTGCGCGACGTTGGCGCACGCGATCAGCAGCACCAGCCCAACGGCGGCGAGCAGAATCAGGAGCGGAGCTTCGACTTTGCCGACGACTTTTTCTTTCAGCCGCGTAACTGTGATGTCGGAATTGGTCCCAGGGAATGCGGCATCGAGCCGGCGTGTGATGGTCGCCATTTCGGCGCGTGCCTTTCCAATCGTGGCACCCGGCGCAAGGCGAGCAAATACTCGAGTCGAATTAAAACTGCGGTCGGTCAGATCGTGTAGCACAAACGGAAACCACAGCTCCGAATTTGTTGACCAATATGGCGCGAACACGAAACCTTGCGGCATTACGCCAACAATGGTGTAACTCTCGCCGTCGAGCGTCATCGCCTTGCCAATCAACTTGGAATCGCCGCCAAAGTGCCGTTGCCAGAAGCGATAGCTGAGAACCACGACGTGGTCCGCGCCGGCTTTGTCCTCACCCGGCAAGAACCAGCGGCCTACGACTGGCTGCACGCCCAGCATCGGGAAGATGCTTTGTGATACCCGGAGCCCGTTGACATGCTCGGGCGCATCGACGTTGGTCAGATTCACGGACTTCATTTCCGCGGCACCCATCGATTCAAAGGATTTCGCTTGTGCCTGCCAGTCCACGAAATTCGCGGGCGAGACTGGCCCGAATTCGGTATGCAGAATGGTGACGAGCCGGTCCGAGTCGTTGTAAGCGAGTGGGCGCAGTAGCACTGCATTCACCACACTGAATATCGCGGCATTTGCACCGATACCGAGCGCGAGCGCCAGGACGGCTACGACCGTGAAGCCGGGCGCTCGCAGCATCGAACGCGCGCCGAAGCGGAGATCCTGAAGGAACGTTTCGAGGAGATTTGCGCCCGTAGCGTCGAGGCATTCCTCTTTTGCTTTGTCGACGCCGCCAAACTCCAGGCGAGCACGCCGCATCGCCTCTTCGCGTGAGACTCCGCTCCGCATCAGATCTTCCACGTACGTGTCCATGTGGAAGCGCAGCTCGGTATCCATTTCCGAAGCTAGCTCCTCGCGATGAGTCATCGATCGAAAAAATGAACGCACGCGGGACCAGAATGTCATTTCGTCTCCATTGCTTGGCGATTTTCGGCCGGTCGGTTAACGATCATTCGTAACGCAACGCGACAATGGGATCGACGCGCATGGCTCGCCGCGCGGGAACATAAGACGCGAGCAGCGCTACAGCGGCGAGCAAGAGCGCAACCGCAGTGAACGTCAACGGGTCGTTAGGCTTCACGTTAAAAAGCATCGCGCCCAGAAAGCGTGTGAGCGCGAGCCCGCCAACTAGACCGGCGATCACTCCAACAAGCACCATCCGGAATCCCTGGCCGAGAATCAGGCCGAGGATGTCCGAACGCTGCGCGCCGAGCGCGACGCGGACGCCGATCTCCTGCGTACGCTGGTTCACCGCGTACGCGATTACGCCGTAGATCCCGACCGCGGCGATCAGTAGCGCCGTGGCCGCGAAGATGCCGAGCAGCAAGAGTGTGAAGCGGCGATCCGCGTACCACTTCGTGACTTCGTCGCTAACCGTGGAGAACTCGACGGGAAGCGTGGGATCGAGATCGCGTAACAGCCCGCGTGCAGTAGAAATCATGGCGGCGGGCGGTTGGTCCGTGCGAATCAAAAGGTTGTAAGTTTCCGTACCTTGCGGTCGCTGCCGGTAGTTTGCGTAGATCAGCGGCGTCGCCGGCAAACTCGGGCCGGCCATGCGCACGTCGCCGACAATTCCGACGATCGTCATCAGCCGCGTATCGCCATCCATATTTCCAAATTCAATAGGCTGGCCGATGGGATCGGCGTTCGGCCATTTCTCGCGAGCGAGCGCTTCGCTAATCACGGCAACATGCGGCGCGTCGATCGTGTCGGAATCTTGGAAGAGGCGGCCTCGCACGAGCGGAATCTGGAGCGCGCGGAAGTAGTCTTCGCTCACGACGCAATATTCCGCGTCACCACGGCGTGTCGCGTCCTGCGCGAGCGCGCCGAATTCCTCCATTGATTTCGGCGGCGCGACTCCGTTCATCACGATGAATGTACCGTTGGCGGTATCTCCCGAGGGCGGCACGCTGCAAGTCAGGCCGACTTCACTGACGCCCGGAACAGCGCGCAGCCTTGCCAACGCGCTGTCGAGAAATTGCACCTCGTGCGGCTTGTCGGCGTCCGAGGCGGATGGCGGCGGGGAAAAGCGCGCGGCGACTACATTCTCAGGATGGAAGCCGGCTTGTACATCGAGAAGTTGGAGGAAGCTGCGGCCGAGAAGCCCTGCGCCTGCGAGCAAGATGAGTGTGATCGCCACCTGAGCGACGACGAGCACGCGACGCGCGCGCTGGCTTGAGGCGGAGCCCGACGCGCTCCGGCCGCCTTCGGCGAGAGCGGTCTGGGGATTCGCGCCCGACGCGCGAACTGCTGCAACCAATCCCAGCGCAACCGCAACGAACACGGACACTCCGAGCGCGAATGCCAGCACCGTCCAATTCACGCCGATGCTTTCTTTGAGCGCGAATGTGGATGGCGCGAGCCGAGGCAGAATCGCGACGCCCCATAGCGCCAGCGGAATTCCGGCGCCAGCACCGAGAAGCGCGAGAAGCAGTGTCTCAACCAGGAATTGTGAAATGAGCCGCGCACGGCCCGCACCGAGAGCGACGCGAACGGCGAGTTCACGTTTGCGCGCGGCGATCTGCGCCAGCAGCAGGCTCGCAACGTTCGCGCACCCGACCAGAAGCAAAAATCCAGCCGCGCCCGAAATGGCGAGCAGCGCGGGACGCATCGGTCCGACCACCGCGTCCTTGAGAGTGCGGACCGAGGCGCCGGACATCCACGTATCGTCACCATATTGTTTCTTGAGCGTCACCGCGATCGTCTGCAAATCGGACTGCGCCTGCGCGAGCGTCACTCCATCGCGCAGCCGGCCAAGCCCATGCCAGTTGAGCGCCGTGCGGCTCGTGAGCGCGGGTTCGAGCTCACGCGGAATCCAGACCGACGCCTCAGCGGGAAAATTGAAACCCGCGGGCATTACGCCGATCACCGAGTAGTCGTTGCCTTCGATGTGCAGACGCATTCGCGAAAAATCCGTGCCTGCGCCGAGATAGCGCTGCCAGTAGCCGTAACTGACGATGGCTGTGCGCGCCGCACCGACGTGCTGTTCGTCGGGCGCGAAGCTGCGTCCGACGAAAGGCTCGACGTCCATCGTCGAAAAGAAGCCTTTCGAGACGACGGCGCCGGTGGCACGAGTCGGTTCCGAACCACCCGACACAGATACCGGATACGCGGCATACTCAACCATCGATTGAAGCGAGCGATTCTGCTGCTGCAGATCCGCGAAGTTCGGATCCGCGAGATTGCCAATCCTGCCTTTGTCGTCAGTCTGCCAGATGCGGACGATGCGGTCCGGCTGCGGGTAGGGAAGCGGGCGCAGCAGGACGCCATCGATGACGCTGAAGATCGCGGTGTTCGCGCCGATACCGGCGGCAAGCGTAATCACTGCCACAGCCGTGAACCCCGGATTCTTGCGCAGTGTACGTAGCGCGTATCGCAGGTCCCGTTTCGCGTTTTCGACGAAGCTCACGCCGCGAGCCTCTCGGCACTCTTCCTTGGCTTTGTCGACCGCGCCGAACTCCAGCCGCGCGCGCCGCACAGCGTCTTCGCGCGAGAGTCCTTCCCGCATGAAGTGTTCCGCGCGCGCGTCGAGGTGGAAGCGCAGCTCGGCGTCCATTTCTCTTTCGGACGTCGAGCGATGCGTCGTATTCCGCACCCACGATGTGAATTTGCTCCAGACTGACATCTCGATCTCCTTCGTTCGATTGCTATTCGTAACGCAGCGCGACCATCGGATCGACCTTCGTCGCCCGCCGCGCCGGCAAGTAGGCTGAAAAAATCGTCACGGCCGCGATCACGCAAACCGCAGCTCCCATTGTCAGCGGGTCGGACGGCGTCAAACCGAACAGCCCGGATTGCACGAGGCGCATCGACGCGAGCGTGAGCGGAACTCCAATCACGATCCCAACCCCAAGCACGACAACCGATTCGCGCAAGATCATCCAGAGCACGCTGCTCTGCTGCGCGCCGAGCGCCATGCGCACGCCGATTTCGTTTGTTCGGCGGACTACGCTGTAGGTCATCACGCCGTAGAGCCCGATGCACACCAGCAGTAACGCCAGCAGAGCGAAGAAAATCGAAAGCTCGGAGATCAGCGTTTCCCGACTGGTGAACACGCCGACGTGCTCGTGAATTGTTCGAAGCGACGGCACCGGCAAGTCCGGATCGATCTGTGCCAGCGCGGCTCGCACGCTTGCCGCGTCGCGTTCGGGATGGCCCGTGGTGCGGACCTGCAGCCACGAGACAAACCGGTCGTTTCCTTTTAATTGATCCACAGAAAAGTAGGCCAGCCGGCGGGGCGCTTCGCGCGGCCCGTCGTATAGCGTGTCGTTCACGACGCCCGCGATTTCCCAGTCGCCTTCAAGGGCGGGATCGCCAAATGTCACCCTCTGGCCAACCGCTCCACCCTGGGGAAAGAGGTCGCGTGCGAGTTTTTCGTTTAGGACCACGACTTTCGGAGCGCCGGCAGCGTCGTGCGGTTCGAGGAATCGTCCTTGTTGGAGAGCCACGCCAAGAGTCTGAAAGTAACCCGGCGTCACGCCGTTCAGCACGCTCATATGATCATCTTGAGCTTGGGCTTCGCGCCCCTTTACCGTAACGGGACACATCCAACTTCCGAGAGACATAGGCGGCTCGGTGGAAATCGTCGCGGATTGGACGCCGGGCAGCGCGTCAAGTCGATCTAGAATCTGCCGGTACAGCGCCACCACGTTGTCGGGTTTATAGCCCGCAATCTCGGCCTCGACCTCGGCCACCAACACATTCGACCGTTCGAAGCCGAAATCGCGACTCTCGAGGTTGCGCAACGTTCGCAAGAAGAGCCCCGCACCTACCAGCAATCCCAGCGACAGCGCGATCTGAGCGGTGATTAGAATGCGAGGAACCAGCCGCGATGCGCTCGTGCCGCCGCCCGACATGGTTCGCGCGCTCGACTTCATTCCGCTTTCGATTGCCATGCGCGAAACGCGGAGCGCCGGACCGATACCGAACAGAACTCCCGTCAGCAGCGAAACCCCAACGCTGAAGGCAAGCACGCGCAGATCAGGTGAGGCTTGAATCGGCGTGAACGCCGCCCCTAAAGAAACAAACGCGATCAGCGCTCGCGTGCCCCAGTAGGCGAGCAGTAGTCCAAGTATTCCACCCGAGAACGAAATCACGAGCGACTCGGTCAGCATCTGTCGCACGATCCGCGAGCGTCCCGCGCCGAGCGCCAAACGCGTCGCGATTTCGTGTTCGCGCGCAAGCGTCTTTGCCATCAGGAAATTTGCGAGGTTCGCGCACGCGATCAGCAGCACCACCGCGACCACGCACATCAAAATACGCAGGGGCTCTTCATAGCGAGCGCGAAGGATCGAGACGCCCGTGGCCGCGGGCACGATTTCCACTGACATATTCTCGATCTCGCGTTTGCGATCCGATGTCGCGTCGCCCTCGCGTGCAAGACCGTAACTGCGGAGCTGTATCGTCAGCCATTGCTGCGCCTGCGATCGCGAAACGCCGGCCTTCGTGCGGCCCATCATTTGAAGCCAATACAAACCTTTAGGCCCTAGCAACGTGTCCATCGACATCAATTGTGGCTGCAGACTGAGCGGCAGCCAGATATCCGTTGGCGTGTCCTCGATTCGCTCGCCGAAGAATCCCGGTGTGGCCACGCCGACGACGGTAACGGGCACGCTGTTCACGACGATCGACTGCCCGATCGCGCTCGGATCCTTAGAGAACTTCTCCCGCCAGTAGTGATCGCTGATTACCGCGACGGGATGGCTCTGAGCACGGCTGTCGTCGGCTGGTTTAAGCGGCCGACCGACTTGCGCCGCGACACCCAACACGTCGAAGTAGTTCCCAGCGACGAGGTGCGCATGTGCCGTGGTCAGCCCACTCGCGCCGCTGCGACGCACCGTAACTTGCATGGCGTCGCCGCTCGCATAAGTCGTGAGTTCGCTGAAGGCTTCATCATTTTGCTGAAGCTTTTGGTAGAACTCGTAGGGGAAGAGGTCGATGTTCCCACTTAGGCCGTCGGTGATTCCGCCATCGATCTGCTTGCCAACCGCGACGAGGCTCTGCGGGTCGCGCACGGGCAGCGATTTCAGCATCAGGTCGTTGATCAGCGTAAAGATTGCAGTGTTCGCTCCAATGCCCAGCGCGAGTGACACGATCGCAATCGCCGTGAAGCCTGGGCTGCGGCGCATCGTGCGAAACGCGAATCGCAAATCTTGTATGAGGTTTTCGAGCATGCTCACTCCCTGTGCTTCGCGGCACTCTTCCTTTGCTCGATCGACGGTTCCAAAGTCTAGTCGTGCTCGCCGCCGTGCCTCATCCCGCGAAAGGCCCGGGTTCTCGCGCATGAGAGTCTCGGCGTAAGTCTCCAGGTGAAAGCACATCTCGGCGTCCATGTCGCGCTCGTATGTATCGCGGTGGCGAAGAGCGCGAAGCCAGGAGCGAAGTTGGGACTTGGCGCTCATTCGTGCCTCAACGCGATCAGTGGATCGACTTTCATCGCGCGGCGCGTAGGGACGTAGCAAGCAATCATGGTCACCGTTCCCATCACGATCGCCGCGAAGGCAAACGTGAGGGGATCGACTGGCGAAACCCCGTAGAGTTCGCTCGCGAGCAGCCGCGTGACGAGCAGCGCGAACACAAGTCCAACCGAGATGCCGATCAGCGAGTATTTCGCGCCCTCTCGCATCACCATCCAGAGCACGTCGCGCTTCTGCGCTCCAAGCGCCATGCGTATTCCAATTTCGCGTGTGCGCTTCGCCACTAGAAATGACAGCACGCCGTAAATTCCGATCACGCCGAGCAGCAGCGCCACTCCCGCGAACGCGACGAACAACCACGCCATAGACGCCGGCGTTGCGACGGAATCGGCGACGACGGTGGTCATCGACCTCACGTCACTCGCCGGAACTTCGGGATTCAGATTCGCAACGGTGCTGCGCAGAAACTCCTGCACTTGGCGATCGTCGAGCCGGGTATCGATCGCGACGGTCATGTCGGACGGGATGCGGCCGTCCTCCATCGTGGCCTTCGTGGTGTAGGGAACGTAAATCACGCCGTCGAAGTCGTCGGGCGTGCTTTGCGTGAATGTATAAGCGCGAACGTCGGGCACAACGCCCACAACCGTGCGCCACTCCTGCTCACCAGCGAAGCGGAAGTGCTGGCCGACGGCACTCTCGTTGGGCCAGAGCCGATGCGCCGTCGCGGAGCTCATCAAGGCGACCGGTGCGCTGGTTTCGTCTTGCGCGTTGAAGGCGCGGCCCGTGCGGATGGGTACGTTCATCACGCCGAAGTAGCCCGGGGTGACCACGTTGATCCAAACAAGCGGCAGTGGAGCATTGCCAGCCGCTGGATGGCCTTCGATCTCAAGCGAGCGTTTCGCGATGCGACCGTCGCGCGGGAGAGTGTTGACGAACGCAGCCGCGCTCACTCCTGGTTGAGCTTCGATTCGTTGTAAAAGATCGCGGTAGAAGGAAACGCAACGTTGCGGATCGCTGCAGAATTCCTCGTTGGGCGTGATGCGCGACGTCACGGTCCTCTCGATGCGGAAACCGGGATTCGTATGCGACACGCTCCAGAAGCTGCGGATCAGAAGTCCCGCCGCGATCACCAGGAGCACGGCGAGCGCGATTTCTGCAGTGGCGAGAGTGCCGCGCAGCGCCTGTGAAACGGACTTCGCGGCGCCACGGCTCGCCGAGCCGAGCGACTCCGCGATCGCCGTGCGTGAGGAATGCAGCGCGGGCGCCAGGCCGAAGAGAAACCCGGTGACGATCGCCAGCGCGCCGGTGAAGAGCAGCACGCGCCAATCGATGTGCGCGTCCGCTAGGCGCGGCGTGTCGGGAGGAAGCGCGACCTTGAGAATCTGCAGGACTTCCGTCGCGAGCAGCACACCTACCGTGCCTCCGATGAACGAGAGCAGCACGCTCTCGGTGAGCAGTTGACGCACGAGGCGAATCCGTCCCGCGCCCATCGCGGTGCGAACGGCTATTTCTTTCTCTCGTGTCGCTGCGCGCGAAAGCGCGAGGTTCGCCACGTTCACGCAGGCAATCAACAAGATTAAGCCGACCGCGCAGAGCAAAAGAACCAGCCGTCCGCGCACGTCAGCCACGAGGCCATTCGCCAGCGGAACGACACTGACGTTTGCGTTCCAACTCGCGGGCATCGGCCATGGAAACAACTCGCCGACGCGCGACTGAAACATTTTAATTTCTGTACGCGCGCGTTGCGGTGTTGCACCCGGCCGGAGCTTGCCAATCACGTTCATGAAATCGCCGGCCCAATACGACTGCGTGTCTCGCGGATCGATGTTGATCGGAATCCACACGTCCGTTTTTGCAGAAGGGAAGCGGAAGCCCGCGGGCATCACGCCGACCACGGTGCGGCTGACACCTTCCAAAGAGATCGGCCGGCCGACCAGCGTGGGATCCGAACCGAGCCGGCGCTGCCAAAGTGAATTGCTGATCACCACGAAGTTGTTTTGCCCAGCGTGATCTTCGCCGGGATAGAACGTGCGGCCGAGCGCAGCGTTCGCGCCAAGCACCGAGAAAAACTCTGCACTTACGAGTGTGCCCGTCAGCCGCTCCGGTTCGCCCTGGCCGGTGAGATTGAATTCATGTCCTTCCACGTATGCGGCGGGCTCTATGGACGTAACGCGCTCTCGCATCGCGACAAACGCGCCCTTTGGATACGTGCCGGTCACGTCAACCAACTTGTCAGGCTGCGAGAACGGCAGCGGCCGGAGCAAAATGCCGTCGACGAGACTGAAAATCGCTGTATTTGCGCCGATGCCCAGCGCGAGCGTCATCACGGCAACGGCGGTGAAGCCTGGATTCTTTCGCAGCACGCGCGCGCCGTATTTCAGATCTTGCAGGAACGTCTCGAGAGTCCCGACGCCGCGCGACTCGCGACATTCTTCTTTGGCCTTATCCACCGCGCCGAATTCCAGTCGGGCCTGCCGCAATGCCTCGTCGCGTGTCAGCCCCACGCCACCATGTTCGCGAACCAAATCTTCAGCGCGTGCTTCAATGTGAAATCTCAGCTCGGTGTCCATTTCCGATTCCATCGTCGAACGGCCAGTGAGGCCGCGAACCCACGAACGCAGGCGGCTCAACATCGCTAGACCTCCTCCGGCTTGGTGCTCAAAATTCCGGCGATCAGATCCGCCATGCGATTCCATTTCTCCGTTTCAGCGAGCAGACGCCGCTTGCCGGCGACGGTGAGGCGGTAATACTTCGCCTTGCGCTTATTCTCCGATTCGCCCCATTCGCTGGTGATCCAGCCCTGGTGCTCGAGCCGGTAAAGCGCGGGGTAGAGCGAGCCTTGCTGGATCTCCAGCCGCTCCTTCGAGATTTGCTGGATGCGCAGCAGCACGCCGTATCCGTGCAACGGTCCGAGCGAAACGGCTTTCAGGATCAGCATGTCCAGCGTTCCTTGCAGCAAGTCGATTTGCTTGTCCAAAGGAGGTCTCTCCTAGATGCACTAGGAATGTAAGCTTGAGTCTCCTAGACTGTCAAGGAGAGATACGCGGGCTACTGGGGAAATGTTCAGCGGAAGTTGAAGGGGCAGGCCAGTTGAATCGGCGTCCTTTATATGGCGTACTTGGCCAACGTCCGGTGCCGTGAAGGTGCGGAGCGATGTGGGAGGTTAAAGCGTGGCGGCAACCGAGTTCTACGGCGCGACGGACGCGTTGTCGACGTTGACGATCGCGCAAGCACTTCCATCCGATGTGGCTTTCTTACAATTGTCGAGCGCCGCTTTGCGCGCGTCATCCGTACTGAGTCTCGCAATCGCGAAACCGAAGCCGTGGGTCGACTTCGCGAACGCTTTATGCGGGCCGAGTAGCAAGTAATTGTGAAACGCCTCGGCCCCGGCCCCGCTCAATCCATCCGGAGTCGCCACGTCCGGCGAGCGCACTTCCGGATACGGCTGCGCGAGTGGCGCGAGCCCGTGCGCGTTGAGCCATGTACTCACCGTTTCGCCCCAGGCCTCGGGATGGCGGAAGAGCGAATGGCCGTCGTCGCCGATCGCCGGCGCGATCACTAGCTCGTCCTGTCCGCCCTGCGATCGAAAAGCCTCGTCGAATTTGTGCGCGAGCTCCGGCCAAAAAAACTTGTCGTTCTCGGCGTAGAGCCACAGCATTGGTGTGCGCGACGATTTCCCCAGATCCTTGAACGCGTGGACCAGATTGCCGGAATCGCAAACGTCGTGTTCGCTCTTTGATCCGCGCCCGCCCGCGAAGCTGATGCCCGCGATCAAGCCCGCGGGCGCATTCGCGGTGAGCGCCACCGTCGCCAAGCCCCCGGTAGAAACGCCAACGGCCATCACGCGCGATGCGTCCACCTGTGGCAACGCACGTGCATATTCGATTGTTTGCGCTAAATCCTCCGCAGAATATTTCGCGGCGGAATAATAATCGGGCCCGGGACAGCGCCCACCGTGCCGACCGTCTTGCTCACCACTCGATCGCCCGTAGCCGCGCCGCACCACGACGACCACGAACCAGCCCCGCCGCGCAAACCACAACGCCTCAGGCAGCAGCGACCACGGCGTCATGTTCAAATGCTCTTCGGGCTTGCGCGACGAGCCGTGCGTCATCACTACAAGTGGATGTTTGCCGGGAGCATCGAAGTAGACCTGCAGTGCATCGAGGCCGTTCGGCGAAGCTTGGACCCACGGAATCGTAACCTCGCGCTCGACGTAGCCCTGCGCACGCGCGATCGGCGCTGCGAAACCTACGAGTGTTAACGCAACCGCGACCCACCACACCCGACGCACACACATGGCGGCGATTGTCGTTGCACAGCTGCACAAATGCAAGCCGCTCGGCCGCAGGGTTCGTGCGAAAAAAAGCGCCGGCCCTCAAAAGGACCGGCGCTCGTCTGCCCAACCAATCGCGCTACGCGAAGCGCGGTTAGTGATGATGTTCTTCGTGGTACGCATGACCTTCGTGCGCGGCCTGACGCTCAGCCTGGCTGCGCGCGACGGTTTGGTGATGCTCCTGATAGTGGACGGCCGAATTGTAGTGCGCTGCAGCGGCGTAGTGCGGCAGCCCCGGATACGGATGCACATACGCACCGCGATTCACCCAGGTTCGACCCCACGGAGCGTTGTTCACGATGATCACGTGGTTCCCCCAACCGAAGTGCGAGTAGCCCCATCCCCACGGATGGAAGAACGCGCCAATGGTCACGCCGAATCCAAAACCGATCGCAGCGCCGACGAAAAATCCAGGCCGCGGCGGCGCAAACACAACTACCGGGTTGTACGCCGGTACCACGACGAACGCCGGATTCACGGGATCGATCGTGATGTACGGTCCGGTCGACACAACCACCTGCTGGTTCGTCTTCAAGTAGCCGTAGTTGACGGCCTTTTGCCGCTCGCGCTGCACGGCGTCCATCACGCCGTCATGATCGGCGAGCACAGCGTCGCCAAGATCGTTCGTCCAATTCATGTCGCTCGCCATCGTGTCGAGCACGGATGGGAACGGCAGCAACGCCTGCACGCTCGGATCCCACGGAAGCTGGTCCGCTTGAATCGCATCCGCGAGCGCTTGGCCGGTCAAGTAATGATGCTGATCGGCCCACTGCGC
>JBEKJW010000021.1:0-30103 GCA_050011035.1 Candidatus Acidiferrales bacterium | reverse complement strand
TCGAGCACGGATGGGAACGGCAGCAACGCCTGCACGCTCGGATCCCACGGAAGCTGGTCCGCTTGAATCGCATCCGCGAGCGCTTGGCCGGTCAAGTAATGATGCTGATCGGCCCACTGCGCAGCGTCAGGAATTTCGTTGCCGTAGGTCGAAGCTGTTAGAACTTGCGCGAGCAGCGAATCGGGATACAAAGCGATACGGCCGACGATCTGGTCGAGTTGGGCCGGCGTGAAAGTAGGCGGAGGCGCTTGCGACTGATCCTGCGGCGGCGGACCCTGCGGATCCTGCGCGAAAACCGGCGCCGACACCAACGCGGCGCAAAGCAGCATCGCAACGAATGACGCACCGACATCCTTAACCTTATTTCTCACGACCGCGGTGAATCCCATTTTGGTCTCCTTCCCGATGTTCAGACAGCGTCTTGCGGCGCCAGCTCGAGGCGCGTATTTGCGAACATGGACTCGAATCGCCACGCCCTGTATGATGCCGCCGCGGATAACGGCCGCCCCGCGCCTGAGAGCGTCGCCATTGGTGAAACACCAAATCCCGCGAAGAGTTTCGTTTGGAAGTGGTCGTAAGGTATTGATGCCGTGCGCTTTGGCGCTCGCGCTGCTTTTGACGTGCTTCGCTCCAATTTCGCCATCGGCAGCGGTTCAAGAGGTATACGCGGCGTCACCGGCCACGGCGCACACCGATGCGCCGCCCGCGAAACTTCTGAAGTTGTCGGATGATTTCTGGACTTGGCGCGCGAAGTATCAGCCGTTTTCCTCAGACGATATCCCTCGCATTGATCGACCGTCTGGTCCGCGCGACTGGTCAGCAGCGGGAATCGCGAAACAACGCGCAGCTCTCGCTGAGTTCGAAAAACGCTGGAAGGGAATCGACACCCGCGGCTGGAGCGTTCCCGCTCAAGTGGACTACCGCCTAATTGGCTCGGCCATCGCGCGCGTCCACTGGGAACTCGATGTGAACATCCGCTGGCAGCGCGACCCTACCTTTTATGTGGACCAGACGCTCGGCGCGCTCACAGAATCGCTGCTCGCGCCAGCGCCCTTCGATGCTGCGCGTGCGCAAATCATCCGCGAGAGGATGGAAGAGATACCTTCCATATTGCGCGACGCGAAAGCCAATCTTCATCCCTTGCGCCCGTTTGCCGAACTCGCAATCGCGTCGCTCGCTGACATTCGGGTCAAGCTTTCCCGCGTTGGGGCCGACGTCGGTCCAATGATGCCGGACACGCCTACCTCTACAGATGTCGCTACGCCGAGCCTTGCTGGGGCCACTGAAGCCGCAATCACCGCCCTCGAAGACTACCGCGCGTGGCGCGCGCTCGGTCGCGTTTGAAACGTACGAACGGCAGCGCGACCGCAACGTCCCAGAACTCACGATGGTGGCGAGCACCGAAGAGGAAGTCGCACGCGGAAAACGCGACGAACTCGCCATCCGCAAATTTCTCGCTGACAATCGTATCCTCACCGTGCCGCCCGATATCCCGCACTACGAACTCCGCGCGATGCCGGATTACCTCGCCCCGCTTTCGGATTTCACCGAGATGGACGACTTCGCTGGCCTGGCGCGAATGAACGATCCCGGCCTCCGCTGGATTGAGCCGCCGTCACCGAACCTCGGGTACTTCTGGCTCGCCGAAACCAAGGACGCGCGTCCGGACATCGTCCACGAAGGCGTGCCAGGCCACTTTTTTCAGATGTCTTTGTCGCGCCGCAATCCCGATCCGATCCGACGTGAGTACTACGATTCCGGTGCGAACGAAGGCATCGGCTTCTACGCGGAAGAAATGATGTTGCAGCATGGCCTGTTCGACGACAGTCCGCACACGCGCGAGATCATCTACAACTTCATGCGCCTTCGCGCTCTTCGCGTAGAAGTTGACGTGAAGCTGGCTCTAGGGGAATTTACTCTCAAGCAAGCGGCCGAGTATCTAGCGAAACAAGTCCCCATGGACGTGAAGACCGCGCATTCCGAAGCATCCTTCTTTGCGTCCACGCCTGGGCAGGCGATCACGTATCAGGTAGGGAAGAGCCAGATTCTTGCGTTCCTCGCCGATGCGCGCACCGCGCAGGGCGACAAATTCGATTTGCTTCAGTTCAACGACACGCTGTGGCGCAATGGCAACCTGCCTATCGTTCTGCAACGTTGGGAATATCTTAACGACGACTCCGAACTCCGCGCGATCGAGGCGCGCCGCGCGGCATCACGCCCGAACTAGTTCGCTGTTTCCGATCAACCTGCGGTGCACCCGCGTGCAGAGCCAACACGCGATGATCAGTACCCCGAAATACCAGCAAAGGAACCAGACATAGGCGGTCGTTGTGTTTTTGTATCCCAGCACGTGATCGATGCCCACGCGATAAAGCTTCAATCCGGTGAACTCGATCGCCGTCAGCGCGAGCCACAGCCCCGCCAAGGCTGCCAAGCTCCGCCGGCCCGCGGCTGACCACATCGCGCTACCGACCATAGTGGCGATCGAAATCGCAGCGAGCGCTGGCACGACCGGCACCCACCAGAACCAACCCATCACTCCTCCGACGACGCCGAAGCCTAGCGACAGTCTCGTGAGACGGTCGCGGGTACCGAAGCGGATGACCGAAAATAAAAAGATGATCCACGACAGAGCCCCGAGCGACGTCACAAGGCCTATGAAGAAGTCCCTCCCTATGCCCATGGGAACAACGTCCGGCCCCCCATAAACTCCGACGCTGAAATACCGCGGTGCCCACCAGCAGCCTGCTGCCACGAGCAGAAATCCGCCGATCGGGCGCCAGGCAAAAGACGCAAGCACACCGGCAAACGCGCGCCAGAACCACGCGTCGCCTTTTTCGCCGGCGGCTTCCGCCAAATCGCCGACGACAGACGCGGCGCGCGCACGGTCCATGAATAGAGCCAGCAACTCTTCTGCAAACGCCGTCTTACGCATACGCTCCTCCTCGCAGTTTCAATCCGTGGAGTAAACGTCGATAGGCCCGCTGGGCGCGCGCCACGGCGGCTTCGCCCGAGCGTGTAACTTTGAAGTAGCGCTTCGCTCGTCCGCCACGTTCGGGCGTTGGGTCACCCATCCGCGATGCGAGCATGCCTTTGGCTTCGAGCCGGTCGAGAGTCGTATACATCGCGCCGGGCGTTGGGCCGCGGTCGGTGCATTTCTCGATCTCGGCGCGAATTGATGCACCGTAGGCTTCGTCGCCGAGCCGCAGGATGGCCAGCAGCACGACCTGTTCGAACTCACCGAGTTGGTCGGCCATAATGCCTGCAATGTAGGTTATATAGACGGACGAGTCAATGGAACCTCTTACGGGCGAGTGCGAAAAAGTTATGTCTGGGTGAACCCTTCCGGCACAAAAGGGAACTGCTACGAACCGGCGGCTTCCAGCTTTCGCGGAACCTCTTCAGTGACGACGGTAAATCCGGTCAAGTTCGCCATCCCGAACGACGTCGTGATCGCCACGTCCGAAGCGTCCCGCCCGGTCGCCATCAGCACGCGCCCGATCCGCGGGTGATTGTGGCGTGCGTCGAATGTCCACCACTGGTCGTCGAGGTACGCTTCAAACCACGCGCTGAAGTCCATTGGCGTCGGGGATGCAGGCACCCCGATGTCGCCGAGGTATCCCGTCGCATACCGCGCAGGAATATTCAGCGCCCGGCATAGCGTCACGGCCAGGTGCTGAAAATCGCGGCAGACGCCAAACCGTTCGGTGTACACATCCAATGCGCTCTTCGATGGCCGCGCGTGCTGGTAGCCGAATTTGACTCGCGTATTCACCCAATTGCATACAGCCTGTACGCGTTGCCATCCGGGCGGGACGTCGCCAAAAAGCTCCAGCGCGATCATCGAGAATCGATCGACCTCGCAGTAGCGGCTGTTATAGAGGTAGCGCAGCACGTCGTGCGGCAGTTTATGAACCGGAACCTCGCAAGCGTCCCATTTCACGGGGTCGGGAATGCCCGAGTCGGCGATCAAGGTCGAATTCGTCAGCCGCAACGTACCCTGTGGCGCAAGGAACCGCGCGCAACGGTTGCCAAAACTGTCGGTGTAATTTTCAACGAACGTAACCGGGTGAGTGTGCAACACGTCGGGTTCAAGCAGGTCTCCGGTCCGTGAAGCGTGCACGTTTAGAAGCGCCACCATCGTCACCGGGGCAGGCAATTCGAACTGGATGTCGTAGCCGAGACGCATAAGGATCGGCCCGGTCGGGTATGCAGCGGGATCGTTCAAGAGGACTCCGGAATGCTGCGTTATTGTGCCTCAGACGCGGCCTTCCGTTAATACAGCAATGTACTTGCCCAGGACGAATCTTTCTAAGCGCGGGCTGCCTCCGGGCGCTCGCCGCCGGATTGGACCGGTTCAAACTGGGGCTCGTCCATGCCGAGAATCACCCAAACTTCCTTAGGGCTGCGCACTACGTGCAGGTTGGGTCGCGTCTCCTGACCCAAAAGCTCAAACATTCGCGCAAGGCCGTAAACCACCGGCGAAGGAGCGACGATGAAGCGTAGCGCTTCGCGGTCCTCAATTACCGGGGGCAGGCTTGCGAGTTCTCGAACGTCCAGCGGGGAAAGTTCAAACGAGGCGACGTCGCTAAAGTCGATGATTCCCGTCAGCGATCCCTGCCCGTACTCGATAACGAACTGCGACGCCTCACTGATGAATTCGCGCAAAGATTCGAGGGTGGCGTCGCCGGTGAAACGACAGCGGAACATTCGGTGCGCCGGCGCGAATTCGAGCGAATAGGGCATGAATCATCCGAGGCGCCAGGAAGATATCGCGATACTGGCACTTGCCTGAGGGAATCGCAATCGTTTCCGGATTCACTGCGGCGCCTGACTGCGTCGAGTGTGCCTCACTGCGCGTAAAGATTGAATAAAGACGCCGTGACGGTTCTTCGCACTCGCATGCGACGAGCAATTCACGAGTTTCGCCTGTCGCCCTGGGTTCCTCGTGATCGATAAGAATCGTTCGTTTCAACTGTTCGCGATTCATCTTATTCGTCGCCATGTATCTGTGTAAGAATCTGCCGACCAACAATAAAAAGAGAGGAATAATGTTGACGCGCCGTCCCGGTCGCTTCCTTCCAGCACTTACGCGTATGCTCCTCGGCGGTTTGTTGCTCGCTTCGCTCTCGGCCCTAGGTTCTTGCGGGGGCTCCGGCGTTTCCTCAACTCCTCCCCCTGCAAAGACCTATTTTGCTTATGTTGCCGACAGCCAGACCGGCCAGATCTCCGGCTATTCGGTCGACTCGGGTTCCGGCGCCCTGACGCCGCTGCCCGGTTTTCCTCTACTGTCCGGCCTCAATCCCACCTACATCACGCATGACTCTCAAAACAAGTTCGTGATTGTCGCCGATATAGCGGCCAACACGCTCCATGTATACGCCGTTGACGCTTCGACGGGAGCCCTCTCGGAGACCGACCCGTCGCCCTACCAGGTCGATCGCGAGCCTCGTGCTCTCGGCTGGGATCCAGCTGGAAATTTCTTGTACGTGGCGTATCAGGGCGAAAACGAAGTCGGAGCGTTCTCGTTCAGCTCGGCCGGTACGCTGACTCCGGTGCCCGGCGCGCCGTTTCCGACGGGCGGCGCCTCGCTTTACGGTTGCTCCGTCGTGGTCGCTCCGTCCGGCAAATTTCTTTACGTCGAAGACCTCTTCGATATTTACGCTTTCGAAATTAACCCAGCGACCGGTGCGTTGGCCCTGGTGGGAAGCGTTCAGGGTCCCTCCAGCGGTGGCGGCCTTGCCGTCGACCCGGCGGGCGCTTTTGTCTATGCCGTAGGTTCCGGAGCGAACTCCGAGATGACCTACGCGATCGACCCGGTCTCCGGTGTGCTCTCTCCAACGTCGACATCGCCGCTGACGTTCCAAGACGGCGCCTACACGATCACTCTCGACGCTTCCGGCAGCTTCGCCTATACCGTGGAATCCGGCGTGAGCTTGGCTGCATACTCCCTCAAAAACGGCGTTCTCACCAACATCGGGAGTGTCTCCGGCGGCGCTTACGGCTCTCTGCAGCTGACCATCGATCCCACCGGCTCCTTCATCTATGCCGGGGAAACCGGAACGGTGAACGAAGTCGTGGGCTACCGGGTCGCTTCATCGGGTACGCTCACCGCTTTGCCAAGTCCGCCGGTTTCATCGGGCGGATGGCCCGTCTCCATAACAGTCGTTAGCGAATAGCCCGATCTCCGCCACCGCCTTCGTAACTCTGCATTGATGGAGCGCCGCGAGAATCGGTGATAAAGTGCGCGGGTTCGATCAACGATTCCGCCGAGGAGGGCGACCCATGGGGCGAGCCGTCATTCACTTCGAAATTGGCTGCCGCGATTCCGCCGAGACGCAGAAGTTTTATAGGGACATGTTCGACTGGAATATCACCCAAGCCGGGCCAGCCGCGATGATCTCGCCCGACGCTCCCGGAATCGGCGGCCATATCACGCAGCTTGGCCACGAGCCGCATCACTACACGATCTTCTACGTCGATGTAGAAGACGTCGCCGCCTCTCTGAAAAAAGCAGAGAGCCTTGGTGGGAAGATGCTCGTCCCGCCCGTCGAAATTCCCGCGGGCACGTTCGCCTGGTTTCAGGATCCGGAAGGCAACACCGTCGGACTCTGGAAGGCGAAGACCTAGGCGACAGCCGCCTTTACGCTTGCGACTTCACCGCGCGAATCATCGCGGCTTTCGATTCTCGTGCGAATCTCTTTTGCAGCGCTCTCGCGATGGGTGCGCCGAATCGCGCCAGGTTTCCGGGCCGCGAATACGCGTACAGGTCGTACCACACCGCTCCGTCCGCCGGATGAAACTCGACGCTGAAACGCTCCTCGCCGATCTCTCCGTGTCCGACGAGCGTTCCGTAGGCGAACCCGTAGCGCTCGATGGCAGCTTCGCTCTCGTCAATCGTGTAAACGATCCTGCACGGATTCAGCGACCAGACTCCGAGATGCGATACCAACACCGCCACGTTCGTACCCACCGCAAGGGGAGCCCTCGGCCAACAGAGCTGCACCCACGGCATCTCGAACATCCTCCAGTCGCGCACGGCTTGTTTAGCGCGCCCAAACGTCTCTCGCCCGGATCCCAGCTGCGCCCGGTTGTGATCGACGTTGTACCCAGCGACATTCGCCGCGCCTGCGCGCGATCCGCCAACCTCCGAATACGAAAAAATCGCCTCGCGTTGCGCTCCGAGGAACGCAACAATCGTCGGCCGTTTGGGCTTGGTGAAACGAAACATTCAGCGGGAATCCTGGCGCCGCTGCGCGCACTTACACGCCTAGTGCATTGGTGACGTCGCGCAACGACGGAACACCGACACTATACGTGAAGCTTCCGCGCTCGCGCATCTCGCGGCCCGCGCGCAGCATTGCCGCATACGCCACGCGCGATAGCAGGCTCCCGACACTCACGCGTTTCACGCCCATCGCCGAATAATCCTCCATCGTAAAACTCATGCCCGTGAGCCCCGCTAGCACGTTCACCGGTCGGTCCACCGACTTCACTAGGGCCTCGATGTCCTCCCTCGTTCGCAGTCCCGGCGCATAAAGAACATCGGCTCCGCCCTCTTGAAACGCCTGCAGCCTCGCGATGGTGTCGCGCAGATCGGGCCGGCCCACGATGTAGTTTTCAGCGCGCGCGGTCAGCATAAACGGGAAGGGAAGAGCTCGTGCCGCTTCCACCGCCGCCCTCACGCGCTCAACCGCACGTTGAATCTCGTACGGTGCGCGAGATTCGCCGCGCGATGGAACGTCTTCGATCGATCCGCCTGCGATTCCCGTCGCACCGGCGTGGCGAAATATTTCGGCCGCCGCTTCGGGCGAGTCGCCGAAACCATCGCCGAAGTCGACGCTCACCGGCAAATCCGTTGCCGCTGCAATCGTCGTCGCATGCGCGAGAGTCTCCTCACGATTCATGCCGCCGTCGGCGCGTCCGGCGCTGAACGCAAATCCCGCTGAAGTCGTCGCCAGCGCCTCAAATCCCATCTGCGCCAACATCCGTGTAGAACCCTCATCCCACGGATTCGGCATCAGAAACGCGCCTTTTCGTTCGTGTAGTGCGCGAAACGCCGCACCCTTTTCGTGTTGTGATTTCATCGCTGTCCTCACTCCTTCCCGTCGCGGGCGTTCAGAGCCGCGGGAATCTCAAAGGTTCCGTCCACGATCTCAACAAAATTCCGCTCTTCGCGCAGGATGAACCGCTTCGCCTGCGCCATTTCAAAGTTCGCGCGCCCTTCGCCGTCGGATTTGATGCGTTGCCGGTACGTCTCGTAGGACGAAAGATTGTCGAACGCGACCAACCCCCAGGCAATGTCGTTCGTCCCTTCGTTTGGTAAAAAATACCCGACCAGGTGACCGCCACAGCGGGGAATGATCCGCCCCCAGTTTTTGGCGTAGGTCGCGAACGCATCGCGTTGAAATGGATCGATCTGGTACCGAATTACGCAAACAATTCTCATTTCTGTGTGCTCCTCCATTTCCAAATTTTTCGACCGCCGGCAAATCGCGGCGAGTCCTGCCACTGTCCCCGCCATATGGCCGAACGCTTCTCTTCGGTTCATTGGTGGGTTGCCTTCGCACTCGGATGCTCACAAACAACCCGCGTGCATACTTCGTGCTCCATCAAAGTGTGCCCGTTGAATTTCCTCCATACTTCGTTCACAATCAAAGTGTGAATGTAAAACCGGAGCACGACGTGGAAGTTTCCGACATCGCTGCGGCGATAGGCGAACCCGCACGCGCCCGCATTCTCTATTGCCTGTCAGATGGACGCGCTCGCACCAGCACGGAACTGGCGATGGTCGCCGGCGTTACGCCATCAACGGCCAGCGTGCACCTCAGCACCCTAAAAGCTCGCCGCCTCGTAAAGGTGTTCGCGCAAGGAAAGCATCGCTACTATAGCCTCGATGGCGAGGACGTCGCCGCCGCCCTTGAATCCCTGAGCGTCCTGGCAGGCGGCGCGAGCGCTGGCTTCGTTCCGAACACGCCGCACGAACTTCGCGCCGCTCGCACGTGTTATGACCATATCGCTGGCACGCTCGGCGTGGCGCTCCACGATCGCATGAAGTCGCTCCGCTGGTTCGCCAACCAAGCCGACGGCGATCAATCTGCGTATTCTCTGACTCCGGCAGGCGAGAAGGCCCTTGCCACTCTCGGTATCGACGTGCACGCCGCTGCGGAATCGCGCCGCCGCTTTGCGTACCCGTGCGTTGACTGGAGCGAGCGCCGCCCGCACCTCGGCGGATCGATCGGGGCAGCCCTACTGCGCGTTGCGCTGAAAAAGCGGTGGGTTGTGCAGGATTCTTGCAGCCGTGCGCTTGAAGTCACGCGCTCAGGTCGCCGTGAACTGAACTCCCGGTTTGGCCTCGCCGCCTACTGACAGCTCTTCACGCGTAGTTGCCAACCGACAAAAACAGCATGAAGGATTCGGGGGCGGGTCGAGGTGCGTCCTCGGATTACAGAACTTTTACATGAGAACGATTGACATCGAGAGCAGCCTGCGATTCAATGGTAGTGCCAGTTGTAAATCATCTACAACTAGAGACGACGCAAGTTCGGGTTCTTTGCGCGATTCTCAGTTGCAAATGTTTTACAACTGAAAAATCCAGGAGCCCTGAGCCGCAATGCCGTCCGCTTCAATCCGTCCCAGTTTTCGGTTCAAGCACTCGCTTTTTCGCCCGCTCATAGCCGTTGCTCTCATAGCTCTCGCAATAGCAGTCGCACTCGTTTCGCCCGTTCGTGTCTACGCCGGCACCGACGGCAGCATCTCCGGCACGGTCACCGACCAAACCGGCGCGGTCCTCCCCAACGCCGCCGTCAAAGTTACAAATCCGGCGACGGGTTTCACGAAGTCCGCCATCACCGATGCGAAAGGTTTCTATTCGTTCCCCAGCCTGCCCGTCGGTATTTACGACGTGAGCATCTCGCTCGCACACTTCGAAACGTTCCGGCGCTCCGGTCTCACGCTAAACGTCAACGATGCGGTGACGCTCGACGCAACACTCCTCGTTCTCGGCGGCCAGGACGACACCGTCATCGTCGAGGCTGATCGGCTTTCGGTCGAAACTTCCAGCACGCAGATGGGCGAGGTCATCACCGCGCAGCAGATGACATCCGTACCGCTCAACGGCCGCTCCTTCACTGACCTGCTGGCGCTCCAGCCAGGCGTCGCTCCCGCGACGTCAATCACTTCGGATACCGTGCAAGACGTTGGCGCCAGCGCGCTCTCTCCGTCCGGCGACCTGAATCCCGGCACCATCTCGATTAACGGCCAGCGCGAATTCGCGAACAGCTTCATGGTCAACGGCAGCGACGTCGAGGAAGACGTCAACATGGGCGCGGCCGTGGTGCCCAATCTCGATTCGATCTCCGAGTTCCGCATTCTCACCAACAATTTTGACGCCGAATACGGCGAGTTCAGCGGCGGCCAGATCAACGTCGTCACCAAATCCGGCACCAATCAGTTTCACGGTGACCTGTTCGAGTTCGTGCGTAACACCGACCTCGATGCGCGCAACTATTTCTCGCCCACGCGCGGCCAGTTCGACCAGAACCAGTTCGGCGGCACGCTCGGCGGCCCGATCCGCACGAACAAAATTTTCTTTTTCGCTGATTATCAGGGCACGCGCTCGACGCAAGGCATCGACACCGGAAACATCACCGTCCCGTCGGCGCAGGACCGCACCGGCAATTTGATCGATCAAGGCAATTCGTTGCTCGGCACGGTCTCCGGTGCGTACTTCGCGAGCCAACTCGCAGGCGAACTCGGTTATCCCGTCCATCAAAATGAAGCGTACTACACGCCGGGCTGCTCAAGTCCGACGCTGTGTGTTTTCCCCAACGCCGTAATTCCGCAATCTGCGTGGTCCGCGCCCGCAAAGGCGTTGCTCCAATACATTCCGCCGCCGAATGTCAGCGCAGACCAGTTCGCGACGTCCGCCTTCAATCAAAACTTGCGCGACGACAAAGGCGCCTATCGTCTCGACGCCAACACGTCCTATGGCCTACTCACCGGCTACTATTTCATCGACGACTGGTCGCAGAACAATCCATATCCAGTCGCGCAGGGTGGCGCGAACGTTCCCGGCTTCAACGCGCTTTATCAAGGCCGCGCACAGCTCCTCGACCTGGGCGACACGAAAACCATCAACTCCACCTCCGTAAACGAATTTCACTTCAGCTATCTGCGGAACTCGAACGACCTCGGCAAGCCCATCGGCGGAGTCGGCGTCAGCCTTGCGTCGCAAGGCTTTGTAACTGGCCCCGGCACGTCCGGCATCGTGCCGCTCTCGCCGAAAACCGAAGGCGTCGAAAGCGTTGGCTTCAACGCCTACACCATCGGCACGAACACCAACGAACTAAAGCAAGTCGAAAACACCTTTCAGTGGCTCGACAACTTTTCAAAAGTGATTGGCACACACACGCTGAAGTTCGGCGGGGAATTCCACTTCGACCAGGTCAACGTCAACGCCATCGCGCAGTTCAACGGCAGCTTTCTCTTCTTCGGCACCGAAACCGGATCGGACTTCGCCGATTTCCTGCTCGGTGTTCCGAGCCAGTACAACCAGAGCCAGCTCCAGCCGTTTTACGGCCGCAACAATTTCGTCGGACTCTACGCCCAGGACAGTTGGCGAATCCGTCCCGATCTCACGCTGAATTACGGTCTCCGTTGGGACCGCATCGAGCCGTGGTACGAGAAATACAATCAGATCGCCACGTTCGATCCGGGCGTCCAATCGCTCGTGTTTCCCGGCGCGCCTCCAGGAATCTTGTATCCCACCGATCCCGGCGTGCCACGCACACTTTCGCCGCCGGGGAATCGCGATTTCGCGCCGCGCATCGGTATTGCCTACTCGCCGTCGTACGACGAGGGCGTGCTTGGGAAAATTCTCGGCGGTCCGGGGAAGACCAGCATTCGCGCGAGCTACGGGATGTTTTATACGGCGATTGAAGCTCTCACGATCGGCGTGATGAGCGCGAACGCGCCTTACGGCACAACGTATACGAGTCCCGCGCCGCCGGAATTTGCGCAGCCCTTCGTCACTGCGTCAACTGGCCAGGACCTCGGCCAATACTTCCCGGTCACGCTCGCGACTCTCGGGTCCAGCCGCAAGCATCCGGACGACAGCATCGACTGGTCGCAGTTCGAACCCATTACCGGCCTGCCGAACATTTCGCGCAATAACCGCATTCCTTACACCGAGGAATACATGGTGTCCCTCGAGCGCGGCATCGGCGCGAACACCGTGTTCTCCGTGAACTACGTCGGCACGCAGGGCCACCGCTTGCTCGTTCTTGAAGAAGCGAACCCCGGCGATCCCGCCCTTTGCCTTCAGCTCAGCAATCCCGCGAATCTCGCTCCGGGTCAGACTCCGTGCGGCCCATTTGGCGAGGACTCTCCTTACGTCACCAACACGGGCGTCACCTATCAAGGTACGCGAGGCCCGCTCGGCTCGAATTTTGGCAGCAACGCGAATCAGTCGACGATCGGCAACTCGAATTACAACGGCCTGCAGGTCACGCTGCGCCACGAAAGCAAACGCCTCAACGTCCTCGCCGGCTACACCTACAGCAAGTCCGAAGATCAGTCTTCGAACGTCGGCGAAGCGGTGAATCCATTTGATCCGGCGCTGAGCAAAGCTCTCTCAGCCTTCGACGTGAAGCACAACTTCGTCGTCAGCTACACTTACCGCATTCCGTTCGAGGATCTCTTCCACAAGCGGAATCGCTTGACCGAAGGCTGGGAAGTTTCCGGCATCACGCGTTTCAGCAGCGGCCTGCCCGTCACGCTCATAAATTACGGCGATAACTCGCTGATTGGCGCCGAACCGAACGGCATCAACAACTACGGTATCGACCTGCCCGATTACAACGGCGCGCCGCTCGACATTAATAAGAACCCGCGTAACGGCCAGCCATATTTCAACCCCGCGGATTTCAGCGAAAATGCGCTCGGCACACCCGGCAACGCGAAGCGTCGTTTCTTCTACGGTCCCGGCCTGAACAATTTCGACATGGCCATCCTGAAGAACGTGCGGCTCACCGAAGCGAAGTCGCTTCAGTTCCGGCTCGAAGGCTTCAACGCCTTCAACCACGCGCAGTTCTTCGGTCCCCAGTCAGTCGACGGCAACATCGGCGACCTCGGTACCACATTCGGCCAGGTCGTCAGCGCTCAACCGCCGCGGCTGGTCCAGCTCGGAGCGAAGTTCTTCTTTTAGGTACTGAATCGCGATGGTGGACTTCCGGGGACGCATGTAAGCCCGGACACCCTCACAGACGCCTCCTGGAGCCCACCGCCAAACGCTTCTCCTCGACCTCGAACGTCGCCAATCCCGCCTTCCGCGCCACCCCCGCCATTCTTTTCAAACTTTTCGAAATCTCCAGTCCATCCAGTCCACTCCGACCATTCATAAACCGAATCATTTTGCTTTTGTGGTTCGGCGCGCGTTATACGTGAGTTCGCGTCGGATATCGATGGCGCGCAAGGAGCCCAGCCTCAAATGTTCAAAACAGTCCTCCGCCAACTGTTTGCCAACTTCGATGAGCCCCTCAAACGTACGCCCTACGCCGTCGCGGGCTTCGCTCTCGCACTCCTGAAATACTTCGGCGATGCCATTTTGATTTCAAAAGTGACCCTTCACGCCTGGATGCCGCTCGACTATCTCGACCCCTTCAAAATGCCGCTCCTGCATCGCATCGAGCACGCGCCGTTTGGCATCAGCCTCGCCCTGATGCTCTGGATGGTTCCATTCCTCTGGATCGGAGTCGTTTTCACGATGCGTCGCGCGCTCGATGCCGGCTGGTCTCCGTGGTGGGCTCTCGTCTTTCTCGTACCGTACGTGAACTACGTGTTGATGGCCGCGCTCTGCCTCTGGCCATCGTCTGAAAAGTATGCCGTGGACGAACGGTACCGCGATCCCCTAGAAGAAGGCCCGTTCGCCCCCAACGCCGCTCTCGGCGTTGTCGCCGGCACAATCTTCGCCCTCGTGATGATCGGTTTGGCTGTCGTGCTGAAAGGGAATTACGCTTTTGGACTTTTTGTGGGCACGCCGGTCGGCATGGGCGCTTTTACCGGCTACTTCGCGGCCCGCGGTTTCGACCCGAAACCGTCGGAGTTATTGGCCCTCTCTTTTGCGGTGAATGTCATTGCCGCCACAGTCTTGCTCTTGGTCGCGTTCGAAGGTGTAATTTGCATCCTCATGGCGTTTCCAATATCGCTGCTCCTCGGGTGGTTCGGCGCATTCGTCGGCCGCGAGATCGCGATGGGCGGCCGCGCCATCCGCAAATCCGCCGCGTCCGCCATGTTTCTGATACCCCTGTTCACTTTAGTTGAACCCGCTCATCTCGCTGGTCACCAACTCCACGTCGTGAACTCCGCGATCGAAATCAATGCCTCGCCCGCGGCTGTGTGGCCGCATCTGATTGAGTTCCAGCCGATCGCCGCGCCCAAGGAATTGACGTTCCGCGTGGGGGTCGCCTATCCCACCTGGTCGCATACCGACGGCTCCGGCATCGGCGCCATGCGCTACTGCGAATTTTCAACCGGAGCGGTCGCCGAGCAGGTGACGGCGTGGGATCCAGGAAAGCGTCTCGCGTTCGACGTGATCACCCAGCCAGCGCCGATGGTCGAACTCACGCCATTTGCGAACGTCCAACCGCGGCACCTTCACGGCTACGTTCGCTCGAAACAGGGCGAGTTTCGTCTCGTTCCGTTGCCGAAGGGCCGCACTCGCCTCGAAGGCACCAGCTCCTACGAACTCGACATCGCGCCTGAAAACTATTGGAGCCTTTGGGTAGACGCCTCGGTCCACGCCATCCATATGCGCGTCTTTGAGCACATTAAGCACGAAGTCGAATCCGGTGCCAGCGCCACTCATTCGCCTGGTGGCGGCGAACTCTCTGCGGCGAGGTGACGGCAGTCCCGGTGAGACCTTTTTCGGTTTCCGGTGTCAAACCTCATTGCGCCACAGCCGAGGTTGAGGAACGTCGTATTGACGCAATCGTAACACCTGTACTAGAGACCGAATCCCGCTCCGTGAAAACTGTGTTTTGATTCGAGGTGCGCCGCCGCAGGCTCCGGCGCGATTCGACTCCAAATGACAAAAGCCGCCATCTACGGCCTGCTTGCCGCCTCGTTGATCGCCTTGGGCGTGTTTCACTACAAGCTCAAACCGCAGCCCGATCCAAAAGAAATTCAGCAGGCGGCTAATCAGATGATGTCCGTTGCGTCGTGGCAAGGGCAGATTGCTCCGAACTTCGAAGGCCTCACGACCTCCGGCGCTTCATTCCGGCTCTCCGAAAGCGTCGGAAAGAAAGTGATCGTTCTCAATTTCTTCGCTACATGGTGCAAGCCGTGCCGCGACGAAATGCCCGAACTGAATCGCTACGTCAATGCGCACAAGGGAGAGTCGTTCGAATTCCTGGCCATCGATTCGGAAGAGCATCAGGACCGCGTCGACGGCATGATGAAAGATCTCAGTTTGGACTTTCCGGTGCTCATCGACCAGGGCCCCATTCAAAAGCAGTACGGCGTAACTTCGTTTCCGACCACGGTTTTGATTGGTGTCGACGGACGCGTCCAATTCTATGAAGTCGGCGAGATCGCGAATGCCGAGGTTGTTTTCGATCCCTTGATCGAATCCAACCGCAAGCTGTCAGCTTCCGGCAAGATCATTTCGCCAGCCGATTACGCCCGGGAAGCTGCCGCTCACCCCCAGCTCCCACGCGTGAACCCGCTTGCCGACAACTCGGGCGACGGCTCCAACTCGCCCAAGCTCGACGAACGCGGCACTCGAATTGCCGCAAAGATGGACTGCACGTGTGGGTGCGACAAGAAGGTTGCCGCCTGCACTTGCAATTCCTCGAAGAAAATCAAGGACGCCCTGGCCAAGGAAGACTTCAAGGACATGAACGACGACGCGATCGTCCGCTCGCTGAACCAGCGGTTTTGCCCGGGGGCAATGTGATCGTCGCCGAAGATTTGCGCGTCGAATTTCGCCGCCGATTGTTCGGCGCGAAGCTGCAGGCCCTCCAAGGCTTGAACCTCCAGGTTCACGAAGGCGACTTCTTCGCGCTGGTCGGGCAAAACGGGGCGGGGAAGTCCACCGCCATGTATTGCATGCTCGGATTGCTGGCGCCCACGTCCGGAAAAATTGAAGTGATGGGCCGCGCTCCCGATCTTGGCTCTGCATCGAACGAACAAGTCGCCTATCTCCCCGAGGAACCGCACTACCACCTCTATCTCACCGTCGAGGAGGCCACGCGATACTACAGCGCGCTCTATGGCCGCCGTGTTCCGGACAGCGCCGTCGCCGACGTCCTCGATCGTCTCGGACTCGGCCCGTTCCGCTCGCTGCGACTGTCGAAATGCTCCAAGGGCATGAAGCAGAAAGTCGGCATCGCCCAGTGCCTTATCCACCAATCGCGCTTGCTGTTCCTCGACGAGCCCACCCGAGGTCTCGATCCGCTGGTCGTTCGCGAATTTCGCGAAGCCCTTCGCGAGATTCACAAGCGCGGCACAACAATCGTCATGAACTCGCACGTGCTTTCCGAGATTGAAATGCTCGCCAATCGCGTCGCCATCATTGACGCCGGCCGAGTCGTCCTGCAGGACGAGCTTCAAAATCTGCTCACTCTCGACAAAGAGTCCTACGGCGTCACCTTCACGCCCGCCGGCGACGTTCCCTCCTTCGTCTCCTCGGTCGAGCGCGTCGGCGATCTCGTTCGCGGCTTAGTTCCAAAGGACCGTCTCTACGAATTTATGGAGTACTCGCGCGTTGCGGGAGCCACGGTTCAGGAGTGCTCGCTTAAGAAGGCCTCTCTCGAGGATTCCTTTTTCAAAATTGTCCACGGCGGGAGGGCCACCGCATGAGCGCCGCATCCACTCCGTTGCCGTCTCGAGGCCTACTGCCCGCTCAGGTTCCTATGGCCGCGACCTTTCCGCCGCACGCCTCTTCGCTGATCCTGCGCGCCAACATGGCTGCCGATTTCAAATTCTTCCGCCGCAGCCGGTTAATTCTGGCGTTCGTGATCGTCTTCGTGATCATAACCGCTCTTTCGATTCTGCCGACGCTATTCGGCAACTCGAGTTTTGAAAGCTTCTCCACTTTGCAGCAGATCTTCGGCGAGCTTCGAGTTTTTCTGTTGATCCTCTGCGGCGGTCTCGGTCTCTTCCTGGTCTCCTTTCATCTCCGCGATCGCAGCCTGAAAATGGTGTTCACCAAGCCGTGTTCTCCAGCCAACTGGCTCGCCGGCGCGATGCTTTCCGCCGCAGCTGTTTCCTTCCTCCTCAATGCGCTGATTTTCGCCGTAATGGTTGTGCTTTCTTACGCGTGGCATCTCTCCGTACGCCCGGGGCTGTTCTTTCTGGCGTTCGAGTCGTTCGTAATGTCCCTCGTCGTCATTTCGTTCATGGCGATGCTGGCGTCGCTGATTCATCCCGCCGTAGCCGTCACCGTCGCCATAATCTTCAACGGCGACCTGTTCTATTCCTTCCAGCAATGGGCGATGGAATCGATCGCCGCAGGAAATAAATCGCTCTCCATGCGCGTCATCGAAGACATATTCCATGCGCTTTACATGTTCCTTCCCATGTACGCGCCCTACAGCCGGCACACTGATACCGTGGAATCGACGTATCGCGTCGAGCCGGGGCAGTGGAAATATCTTGCGTTTTCGCTGGGCTACACTCTGGTGTTCGCGCTGTTCGCCTATCTGATCGCGTTGCTCTCGTTGCGCCGTAAGCGTCACATCTGATCTGCTAGCAGCGAACGGACGTCAGTTCGGACTCAGGTACGGTTCGTCACGGCCGGTAAACCCATGCCGCCCCGGTAGCCTGATCGTTGTTCGGGTATCCACCTGCCAGCAACACCGACCCGTCCGCGAGGCGCGTCTCGCTCATGTAGTGCCTCGCGTCCGGCAACTGATCGTTCACTACTAAAAATTTGCCGGACGCAGGATCGTACACTTCGAGCGTCTTGCTTCCGCCCGCAAACAGCAGTCTTCCGCCGGGAAGCGCAGCGGCCTCATCCGGCAGCTTGAATCGCGCGTCGCTCAGGGAAGCCGCGGCGCTGAACGCTCCCGTCTTCGGATCGAATATCTCGGCGCTCGCGAGTTGGCCGTTCCAGCCGAAAGCGTTCGAACCACCCGCAAGCAGCACGCGCCCATCCGGCAGAAGTCCGGCGCATTGCTTCACCCGCGGCGTCAACAGCTTGCCGCTCACGCTGAACGTCCTGGTGGACGGATCGTAAACCTCCGCCGTCGCGATGATTCCGTCCTTCTCGCCGGTTCCGCCGGCAATCAGGACTCGGCCATCGTTCAACACGGTCGTTGTATGCGCGATCCGGCCGTAATGCATCGGAGCGATCGCCTCGAATCTCCCGGTTGCGGCGAGATACAACTCCGCAGTCGCCATGCCGCCCGGCGAATCGTGATCCTCGCCGCCCGTAATCAGCACATCGCCGTTCGTCAGCAACGACACTTCCGGCCGTGCGCGCTTCACCGTCATGTGGCCCGCATCGCCAAATGTCCCGGTCGCCGGATCGTAAATCTCGGCGAGGTCTGTCGTTGAGCCTCTGACCCAGCCACCCACTACGAGCACCTTGCCCGACTTCAGAAGCACTGCTGCGTTGCCGACCGTCGCGACAGCCATCGATCCGGTCTCGGTGAATTTTCCCGTCGCCGGATCGTACAGCTCCGCCGAGCTATAGAAATCCTGATTTCGCCGCATGCCGCCCGCGATCAGCACTATGCCGTTTGGCAAGAGCGTCGCGCTATGCCCCGAGCGCGGCTCGAGCATCGGGGATACCGCGTGGAGCGTTCCAAAGCTCGCAGTAGCGGACCCGCCAGCATCATCTTCGTGGCAGCAAGCAGCCGATCTTTCGTGGTGAATATATCCAGAGGAAGCCATCAAGGCGGGAACAACCAGTGCGAGAGAAGCGCGTCGGAGCATAGAGCCCTCCTTGCCACCTGAGACGCCCCGCCTGCCGCTACGTTAGCAACGGTGCCCGGACAAACTTGTAAAATCGCCGCCTGACGTATCGTGTGGCCGCCATTAAACATTTGACACGCCGGGACGCACAAGCAGGCGCATTATAGGTTTGAAGCCAGTTATGGCGCGCACATTCACCACCGACGCATTTTTCGTAGGCGGCGGCCCCGCCGGTCTCGCCGCCGCGATTGCTGCACGCTCGCGTGGTTTCGCTGTCACCGTCGCCGACGGCAACGCTCCACCCATCGAGAAGCCCTGCGGCGAAGGTATGTCGCCTGAAACACTCGCTTCGCTCTCCGACCTTGGCGTCAGCGTGACGAACGCAGGCGGCGTCCCGCTGAAAGGCATCGCCTTCGTTCAAACGAATGCACGCGTAGCCGGCGATTTTCCGCAAGGCCCAGGCCTCGGTCTTCGCCGCACAGCGCTCCACGCCGCCCTCGTCGCTCGCGCCGAAGAATGTGGCGTCCAATTGCTCTGGCGTACGCCCGTCACCGCCATCGAGCAGCACGAAGCTCATCTCGCGAATGGCGAACGCATCAGCTCTCGCTGGATCGTCGGCGCCGACGGTCCTAACTCTCGCGTTCGCCAATGGCTGAAAATCGCGACACGCAACGTCCAGCGCCGCTACGCTACGCGCCGTCACTACCACATCGCTCCCTGGTCGAATTACGTCGAAGTCCACTGGGGCTCGCGCGCCCAAGCCTACGTCACTCCAGTCTCATCAACGGAAACGAGCGTCGTGATCCTCGCTGCGCGCCGCGAAGACGCCGCCTTCGATCACGCGCTTACCGAGTTCCCCGAAATCGCCTCGCGCATCGCCAGCGCGCCGCTTGCCAGCCGCGAGCGCGGCGCCATCACCTGTCAGCACCAACTCGCCGCCGTCACTTGCGATAACGTCGCTCTCGTCGGCGACGCTTCAGGCGGCGTCGACGCGATCACCGGCGACGGAATCCGCCTCGCGCTCCGCCACGCACAAGCTCTCGCCGATGCGATGCAAGCGAACGACCTCTCGCTCTACGCACGCGCTCACCGCAAACTCGCCGGCGCCCCTACGCGCGCCGGCGCGACGCTCCTAATGCTCGATCGACACCCGGGCCTACGCGAGCGCGTACTCAAAGCCCTCGCTACCAATCCCAAATTGTTTGAGAGTTTTCTCGCTGCGCACGTCGGCCGCGGAAATCGCCGCGACCTCGTCACCACCGGCGCCGAACTCGGTTGGCGCGTGCTTGCTACGTAACAGAAGGGAACTAACTCCACATCGCGAAGCATCTGCCGCGAGCCTACAGCACGCCCGTCGCCAGCGCGTCCGCCTCGGGCTCGCCCTCCGGCACAGGAAACGCAAATTTCACCGTGGTCCCTGCCGGGGTCGACTGCACATCCATCTCACCGTGGAATGGCCGAATCCGTTCGCGCATCCCCTGCATACCCACGCCCGCGCCCTCGCGCTGAATCTCGCGCAACTTTTGCGGCGCGATCCCGCGCCCCTCGTCAGCCACGTCGAGATGAACGCGCCCGTTTTTCACGTCCAATCGGATCATTGCCGTCCGGCTCGACGAATGCCGGTACACGTTCGTCAGGCACTCCTGAATCAGCCGGAACAGCACTAGGTCCAGTCCACGCGCGAAGCGTCCCAAGTTCTCCGGCATCGATAGCGACACAGTCAGCCCGCCGCGCTCGTTCAAACCGCTCACGTACCACTGCAACGCTGCGGATAGCCCGATCTCATCCAGCATCGGCGGGTGCAGCAAGTATGACATCGTCCGAATGTCTCGCGAAAGCTGCTGCAGCAGTTCGTCGCAGTCCTCGACGCTATTCAACACCCTCGGTGACAAGCCGTCCAAGTTTTGCCGCATCGCCTGCAGGCTCAGTGTTAGCGCCGTCACGATCTGTCCTGCGCTGTCGTGCAACTCGCGTGCGACGCGCCGGCGCTCTTCGTCCTGCGCCATCAGCAGGCGCTGCGACAGTGACCGCAACATCGCCGCCTGTTCGATCACTTCCGTGTTCCGCATCTCCAGTTCCTGTGTCCGGTCCCGAACCTGCAATTCGAGCGCCTCCGCCAGCCGACGGTAGCTGTCCTCGATCCGCTTCAGCTCTGTCACGTCCGACCCCGTCGGATAAATCAAGAACACGCGCCCTTGATCGTCGAAAATCGGATGCACCGAAAGGTCCGCGATGTGTTCGCTTCCATCGGCCCACCAGTACGACGTGATGCGCCGGAACGATTTTCCATTCGCCGCGTTCTCGCACGCCTCGCGAATCGTTTTCCTCGTCTCATTCGAGTTTCCCCAAAGCGGACTCTCCCAAAACGGCTTACCCGCCACTTCTTCCGCCCTGTAGCCGCACACCTCGAGGCTCAACCGGTTCACTTCCTGTACCGTTCCATCGACCGCCAGAATTCCCGCGAACACCGTCGACTGATTGAAGACCGCCTTGAATTTTGACGTCGCCTCGCTTTTTTCCGCCGCCAGCGCCCTCTCGTGCGATTCGCGCCTCCTCGCCAGCGCGCCCATCGCAATGATGATCGACGACATCACCATAAATGCCGCGAGGCCCACGCCCGTATTCGTCACCGCCGCCCCGTCGATGAAAAGCGGCACGTTCGGCACGATCCACAGCCACACGCCCGCCACGCCGATCGCCATCGCCGCAAATCCCGGCCCCGGTCCGCAATACCAGGCGGAGAACGCGATCGCGGGCCACAGCATCAAGTACGGCGCATTGTTGTGTAGCATCGGGCCCAGGGCGCGGCGAATGGTCAGCGCGATCGCCGTCGCAAGAATCGCAAGCCCGTACCGGTGCAGCGCCGTCTGTTCGTGATCGTATTTGTAAACAACAGCAGTCACATCAACTCCCGCACGCGCCTCATCGGACGCACCCCAAACTTACCCTAAGAAATAGAAACCAAGTGTACGAAGCGAAAGCGGTTCGTCGCGCTCGCTATAAAACCTCAGCGCAGAGGATAAACGAACAATGCGCCGCAGCGCGATGAGTCGCAACTGCGGCGCAGAAACTCGCAAGGTAGCCGAAACGAAAATCCAACCCTTCCGCAATCCCGGTCAGACTACTTCTGTGGCGGCGGCTGCGGAGGCGGAGGAGTTGCTGGATCGCCTGGAGCCGGGGGCGGCGCTCCCGCCCGGGCATTCGCGTTGCGCGGCTGCACGCCGACGTCTCGCGCCATCGCTCGCGCGTCTCGCAGGTGGTCCTGAAGCGTCGGCAGCGTCTGCGTCGCAAACTGCTTTATGTTCGGATCGGTACCGCCTGTCGACTCCTGCCGGAACGCGGCGACGTCGTGCACGTGATCGCGCACCATGTCGCGCGCATATGCTTTGTCGAACTCCGGTCCCATCAGCTTCGCCAGCCGGTCGTACGTTGCCTGATCCTTCGCAGACAGCCCCGCCGGCAAGTCGATGTTCGACTGCGTTGCCGCCGCCTTTAAGTTGTCGCCGGCTTTGATGTGGTCGTCGACCATCCGCTTTCCGAAATTCTTCACTGCATCGCTCGTCCCGTTCTGCATCGCGAGCTGTCCGAGTTTTACTTCCGCGTCACCGCCCTGCGCCGCTTCTTTTGCGAAATCGGCGTCACTCTTCGGCTGAACGTCCGCGCGAGGTGAATGCCGCATCGTCTGATTCGCCGGGGTTTCCGGCGCTTGGTTCGGCGGCGTCGAATCGGATTGCGTATTTGGAGCCGCCGGTGGTGGCGCTCCGTCCTGCGCGAACGCCGTTCCCGCGCCCATCGAAAATGCGAATGCCGCCGTCAACACGGCAAATGTCCCGAATTTGTTCAATTTGTGCATGGGTCGTCCTCCTGCATACCGGCTCAAAAAGTGTGCAGCACACCGGAGTCGCAGCCCATCGGGCGGTGTCTGTAACTACCTCAGGGAGTTTCGGTAGGTAAAATTCTGTACGGGCACTCGCACCATTGAAGAGGCGCCGCAACTTCGCGTGGAGTTCTGAGTTGTATTAAACTCACTCGCCGGACTGTCCGGCCCGCCTCAAGCTTTCGCGGCAACTTACGGAGCGCGCTTGCCCGCCACTTCCACACCAAAACTGAAAATCGTCCGCGAGCCCCGCTGGCCCGCCTTCGTCGCCATGATCGCCGCTGGTTGTATGTATTGGGCGATGCCCGAGCCTTTCTCGGTCGGCCCCGGCTGGGCGCTCCTGGCCATCGTGCTGATCTTGCTGATCCCCGTGAGCGCCTCTTACAAGCTCGGCCGCCTCGATATCTCCCGTGTTCTCACTTTTTTCGTCAACGGCGTGCTCACCGTCGCCATGGTTCTCTCGCTCGGAATCTTGATCTGGGGCATCTCGCAGCACAAATACTCGCCCACGTCGCTCCTGCGCTGCTCGGTCGCGCTGTGGATCACCAACGTTCTGGTCTTCGCGCTTTGGTACTGGAAGCTTGACGCCGGGGGCCCGCTCGGCCGCGAAACGGCGAAGCAGCGCAACATCGACAGCTCATTTTTATTTCCGCAGATGACGCAGCAGGCCGAGGACTGCGCGCCCGAAGAGCGCTGGCGCCCTCATTTCATGGATTACTTGTTTCTCGCGTTCAATACCAGCACCGCGTTTTCGCCCACCGACACTGCCGTACTCTCGCGCTGGGCCAAAGCCGGAATGATGCTGCAAGCGCTCATCTCGCTCACTATCGTTGCGCTGATCGCCGCCCGCGCCGTCAACATCCTGTAGCGGCGCGTTACTTCAGCGCGAGTTTGGCTCGCATTGCCGCGGCCCAGTCGCCTTGAAACTCCGGCTGCACCGTCTCAGCAGTGTGCAGTGCCTTCTGATAATAGGGAATTGCTTCATCGTGCCGGCCCGCTGCTACAAGCGCGTCACCCATCGTCGCGTTCACGTACACGGCGTCAGGCGCTAGGTCCACGCCCTCGCGCGCCTTCGCAACGGCCTCTCCGAATCGTTTGTCACGCATTAGTCGTGTCGCTTCGAAAGCGCGTTCGTACGCTGTGGCCAATGGGATTTCGAACCGGCCCTCGTACACATTCACACCGTACGCGATCACATCCTTCGGCTCGACGTAATTAAATTGGTCATACGGGTTGAGGGGTGGAGGACCAAACTCAAATCCCGCCACGTCGCTCGAATTTAGGAGCACAGTTCCTTCAATCGTCTTGGGCACTTCCAGGGGCAGATCCAGCCACCAAAGCGATTCGACTGTCGGCAGCAGTTTGCATGGAATGCCGTACGACGAAGGGTCCACAGCGCCATTTGCGAAGTAAACGAACCAGCAATCCTTGATCCCGCGATCGTCCAAATACTTTTTCACGGCGATAAGTTGTTGCGCCCAGTCATTATTCGAGTCGCTTAAGTACTTGTGAACGTTCGCCGGCCCTCCCCACGCTTCATTCCCATACGCCATGTAATCCGGATAGACCCGCAACGTAGTGATCATCTGCCACACAATCAGCGCACAAATCACGCCCTTCCACACCCGTCCGCTTCGCCACAAAACCGCCGCGCCGCCTGCCACCAGCACGTAGAGAAAGGTATACATGGGCAGAATGTGCCGCACGCCGATGTTCATGTGCGACGCCATCGCTACAAGCAAATAAAACAGTGGCGGAATCGTGAGAAACAGAATTTCACGTCGTCCACCCAGCCAGCCCTTCGCCGCCAGCACCAATGCGCACACCAACAAAATCAAAAACGGCAGCGTCGACTTGATGGCCAGCACCGCCAGGAAATACCAGTGCGACCCGTGCGGATAAATCTTCCCGAAAAGGTACGCGGTGTAGAAATCGTTCACGCCCGAGATGTCCGCAATCCCGTACAGGTACGATTCGGGCAGCAGCCGATGCTTCGAAAAGGTCAAAAGCGTCTCTGCGAGGGCTCGGTTTGACACATGTGCCGCCGTCACCTCCAGCGGCGGATCAATCGCCAGACCCCCTGGTCGTGCGCTATAGCGAAGCCCGTAGAACGACCAGAGAATGATCACCGCCGCCACAGCAACGATGCCGAGCGCCAGCGTCATCTTCCCAAATCCGACGCGCTCTCGAGTCGCTGGGTCCGCTTCGCTCGCCGCCGCGCGGTTAGGCCAAGCCGCTTCGCACAATCCCAAAATCCCAATCATGAAGAGCGCGAGCAGCCCGGTGTGCTTCGAGCCGAGAGCAAGCCCCGCCGCCACGCACACCACAGCCAGTCGCCACCCAGTCGGCGATTTGACCCAACGATAAAATGCGTACACCGTCGCAAAAATGAAGCACGAGACGCCCGTATCCGTCGTCACCAGCGCCCCGTGCGCCAGAAAATTCGGATCGAACGCATACAGCGTGAGCGCGATGAACGACGCCGCAGTTCCAAACATCTCCCGCGCCGCGAGAAAAATCAGCACGCCCAGCAGCATCGGAAATATCGACGCCGCCATCCGCATCCGGAACAAAATGCCCTTCGAAATATTCCGCGCGTTAAATTCCGCGCCATCCAAGACGGTTTCAATTTTGAAGCTGCGCCCGAGCGACGGAGGAACATACAAATCCATCCCCAGAATCGGCAGCGTCGCCACGGCCTTCACGAGAGGCGGATGTTCCGGATTCCATCCGAAGTCGTGCGCCTTCCAGCCCATGTAACCCGCGAACGTGTGGTCCGGCTCGTCCCAGCTGATTGATTCGCGCCGCACCGAAAACATCAACTGCAACCACATCACCAGCAATAACGCGAACACGCCGAGAGCCACGAGCCCGCGTTCGCGCAACTTTGACTTTTGGTTGATCAAAGCGTCGACTCCGAAGGAAGGGAAGAGTGCGCGTCCGCCGAAACAGACGGCGCTTCATAGAGAGGGAACTGCACCAGCGGAAACCGAAAATAAACGTACAGCGCCGAAATCCCGAGCACCACGAGCGACAGCACGCTGCCTTCCGGCCCGCCCGTACCGCCGGCGATCCAGCTCGGTCCGCTCGCCGACGAATTCAGATAATGTCCAACGCCGAGTAGGCCGCTATCCGGCGTCCCATAGAAATAAGTCTGCGCCCAATCCCACGCCGCGTGATACCCGACCGGGAACCACAAGCTGCCCGTTCTTCTAAGCACGAAGCAGCAAAAAAGCCCAAACACAATCACTTGCACGATTCCGAGTACATTCTCGCCACCGTTGCCAAGATGCGCGACTCCAAACCCCAGCGACATCAAGACCGCAGCCGTCCAGAACCCAGTCCGCGTTGTCAGCCGGTACAGCAGGTACCCGCGAAAGAAAAATTCTTCCCACATCGCAAGCACCGTGAACGTCACGCCCCATCCCAGCGCGTAGAACAAAGCCGTCGATCCGGTCAACGCGACGGACTCAATTCGAAAATATTTCAGTGCGATCAACGTGCCCACCACTGCGGATAACGCTCCGAATCCCCAGATCGCTCCTTCCCAAAATTTCACGCCAAACGCCCCGCGCCCCGGAAGCCCATACTGTCCCAACCTCGCGCCCTCGCGCTTCGCAATCACCGCCGACCCAATCAGCAGCATCAGCAGTTGGATCGATTCGCGCGGCAGCCATTGCCGGATGTCGAGCTCCGTCGGATTTGGCGAAATCCATCGCCGCAAGAGAAACAGCACTACCGTCGGCGCAATGATCGCGATCAGCAACCAGAGAAAAATATTCCTCGTGATGCCGCGTTGCTGCTCATTCGTCAGCATCGGCCGCGCGGGCTCACGCATTCTCGTTTCAGTCGGATTCGTTTCGCTCATCATCCCCGCTTCACGCGCGCACACCAATTCGCGAGAACGAATATTGAATCACAAGTCCGCTGTGGTCTCGCCAAACGAAATCAAGGAAGGGAACTGCGAGGAAAAATCAGGGAGCTTCTTCTCCCCCATGCTCGTCGTAATCGTCGCCCCAGAATTCCGGCGCGGCCGCCTGGAATTCGACGCCCAGCTTATAAGTACCCGCCTCGGTCCGGCTGCCGGACCACACAATCCGCGCGTCCGTCTCCGCCCCAGTGTGCCGATTCGTGACGTGCAGAACTGTTTGTGGCGACCAGTTCTTCGGCGAAAGAATCAACGCGCCATTCAGATTGATAACCGCGCTCAATACGATACAGGTGTCCTCGCCCACGCGAACTTCCAATGGCACCGAGGCCAAAATTCTGCGGCTGCGGCGATTTTCTTTGAGCGGGTTGTAATCCATGCAGGGGTCTCCATTTCAATTTTGGACAGAACTTGGATGCGATGTACAGGCGAACTAGACAGGTAGGTGCTTACAAACCTAACGATGCGGGAGTTACTTCACGTTTATCTGCTCCGTTTCGAAGTGTGCTGTCGCCCGATCGGCTGCAGCGGAGCGACGCGCCTTTGCGAAAACGCGCTCATAAGCGCTCGGCGCTCGGCGGCAAACTCGCGCACTCCATCGGGCGTAAGCTTTCCCAGGTGATGCAGCGCAATCAATTCCTCATCCGTCATCGTCGTTTCGCCGTCGATCGCAAATACGCATGCGCTATCGAGTGTGTCGGAAGGATCGTTCGCGAAGAACTTTCGTAGATTCAATACATCCAGCGCCCACCGGACATTTGTCGGTGGCGCTTTTGAATAAGTGGGGCGCATAGCAAAACTCCAAGTTCTTGATCGGTCCGAGGAAGTAAGTCAGAAGGGCGTTGATGTTGGTGGCCGCGCAGCCGATGTCTTTATTAAACGTCCACTTTGATACAGGGTTCTCCCCCTGTACATACAGCAAATACCCTACGCGCTGTAATTTTTCGCACGATGGTATGGCTCTTCGCGAATCGGTCCGCTCCCGCGCCACGCCGTACTTCCGTTTGACTGCGCTCCGCCTCAAGTTATACGCTCCTCACCAATCGACCGGCCCGAACCGTATTTCGCGGTCGCAGTTAGGAGGAAGCCGTGGCAAAACTCGTCATGCGTATCAGCTACACACTTTGTGTGATTTGCGTGTTGCTTGCGCTGATTATTCGCATCCTGGCCGTGTTTGGAAGCACCACAACGCTCTTCTCCAGCCGTGCGCTTCCCATCGGATACCACTCCTTCGTAGATGGCGTTTGGATTTTCTCCTTGCTCACCCTGTCCAGCGCGAGCGTGGAATTCATCAATCGGCGCTTTCAGTAGCTTCGCTGCCAGCAACCGGGCGCGATCCGCCGTTAACCCTTCTTTAAATCATGCCGTTACAGACACAATCCCGCGTGGTAACGGTGCTGTTGCGGACACACCCCCCGCATCTCCCTCGGCTCGCCTAATCTGAAAGTGCTAACATTTTCGAAAAGGGTGGGGTCGGTCCGTCGTTCCCGTATCTCAAGCAACCGTGGTCCGGAATCCATGAATCTCGATCCGAAGAACGCCAACGCTTGCTCGGAGGGCTTCAAAGTCCTCGTCGTCGACGATTCGGCCGTCAGCCGCAAGTTTGTCGAGCAAACGCTTAAAGATCGCTGCGAGCTGCTCTTCGCACAGGACGGCGAGCGCGGCCTTGCGCTTTTCGCCGAGCACCAGCCCAATCTCGTCATCGCCGATTGGAACATGCCCGATCCCAACGGCATCGAGCTGTGTCAGCGCATCCGAAGCGAATTCCAGCAACCGGTCAGCGCGCCCTACACCTATCTGATCATCCTCACCAGCAATTCCGAAAAGGAACACGTAGTTCAGGGGCTATCCGCTGGCGCCGACGACTACCTCACGAAGCCCTGCCATCCCGAGGAACTTGTCGCTCGCGTGGAAGTGGCTCGCCGCTTCGTCAATATGCACCAGCAAATTGAAGCCAAGAATCGGCTCCTCGAAGAACTCGCGCTCACCGATTCGCTCACCGGTCTCGCCAATCGCCGCGCCATCGACGATTGGGCCGGCCGCCAGATTAGCGGCGCCGCGCGACACGGTTTTCCTTTCTGGGTCATCCTCGCCGACATCGACAATTTCAAAGCCGTCAACGACACCCACGGCCACGCCGCTGGCGACGCCGTCATCAAACAGTTTGCGGCGATTCTTCGCCGCAACACGCGCCGTTCAAATGTCTGCGCCCGCGTCGGGGGAGAAGAGTTCATGCTCGTCCTCACCCACGCCGATCAGGACGACGTCTACACCATCGCCGAACGCATCCGCCGCCAGTGCGAGGAAAATGAATTCGTCTATGGCGCGGCGAAAATTCGCATCACTGCCAGTTTCGGTATGGCCGGATTTCATAGCCACGCCGCGCCCGCTTTCGAAGATCTCGTCAATCACGCTGACGCCGCTCTCTACGCTGCCAAGCGTGAAGGCCGCAACCGCATTTCCTCCACCGAAATCGCCAGCGCGAAATAACCGCGCCTCGCACAGCGCCGCAAGCCTTTCCGGGTGCCGCATCCTTTTCTTCTCAAAAAGGGTGCGCGCCGCAAACGCAAATCACCGGTAACCACAACAACTCACCCGTCACTCATGCCTTCTCAAAGACGTTGCCCGTTCCACTTTCCCCTTGCACTTCGACAAGACCCGCAGTAGTCTCTTGTCGAAGCAAAAGGGGAACCCATGACCGCCAGCGCCATCGACCTTCCGCAGGGCACTCTCGACCTGCTCATCCTCCGCACTCTAGCCCTCGGCCCCGAACATGGCTGGGCGATCTCCGAGCGCATCCATCAGGTATCGAGTAAAGTGTTGCAGGTCCACCAGGGCTCGCTCTATCCCGCCTTGCATCGCCTTGAACGCCGCGGCTGGATCTCCTCCAAGTGGGGCACGTCCGACAACAATCGCCGCGCCAAGTATTACGACCTAACGAAGACCGGCCGCAAGCAGCTCGAAACCGAAAAATCCGAATGGAAAAAGTTGGCCGCCGCGGTCGCCCAAGTCTTGGAGACCGCCTGAGCAAACGCGATGCTCTCCGACGTCCTAACTCGTCTTCGATCGCTCTTCCGCCGGAAACAGGTGGAAAGCGAACTCGACGATGAGCTCCGCTTCCACTTCGACCAACACGCCGCAAAGCTAGTCGCCCAAGGTACGCCGCGCGACGAGGCCCTCCGCCAAGCCCGCCTAAGCGTCGGCACCACCGATTCCATAAAAGAAGAACACCGCGACGCCCGCGGCACCCAGCTCCTGGAAACTGTAGCGCAAGACGTTCGCTACGCCTTACGCGTCCTCGCCAAATCTCCCGGCTTCACCGCCGTCGCCATCCTCACTCTCGCCCTAGGCATCGGCGCCAACACCGCCATCTTCAGCGT
>JBEKJW010000020.1:0-28957 GCA_050011035.1 Candidatus Acidiferrales bacterium | reverse complement strand
TGACGCGCATCACATTTGGCAAGGAGCAGTACACATGGCATCCGGCGCGGAAAGAGGGATACGCCGATCCGGACGGACCGGCGGCGCGATCGACCGAGCCGGGATCGGCGACGGCAACTTATGAGCTGCCTGCGGCGTCGATCACGGTGCTGCGAGGAAAGACGGTTGCGGTGAGCGCGGCGAATTAATTGCGGCTGTGTGATCTAGCGTGGTGGCTTTTACGGTTGAGCGATTGGGGTAGAGTTAGCGATTGAGGGCATTCATGACACGAAAATTTGGAAGGCGTTCGTTCGTCGCTTCCCTGCTGGTCGCGGCAGCGCTCGTGGTTGGCATTGCAAGCGTTTCAGCGAAGCCGCAACGGCCGAAGTTGGTGGTGATTCTCGTTGTTGATCAGATGCGCGCGGATTACGTCGATCGATTCGGCGCGACTTGGCATGGCGGATTGCACCGGCTTATGGCGGAAGGCGCGCGATTTACGAATGCATACTACCCCTACTCAAATACGGTGACGTGCGCAGGTCACTCGACGATTTCGACGGGCGACTTCCCTTCCACGCACGGAATGATTGCGAACGACTGGTACCAGCGCGATACGAATTCGCGCATCACGTGCGTGAACGATCCGAAAGCATCTCTGATCAACTATGGGGCGGGCGATGGCGCGCCGGCCGTGGAGAGCAAAGGCGAGAGCGCGTGGCGAATGGAAGTCCCTTCGCTGGCCGAGCAGATTCGCAAGGAGTCAGCGGGTTCGCGCGTGGTGACGATGTCTTTAAAAGCGCGGTCGGCAGCGACGCTTGCCGGACACACCGCGGACTCAGTTACCTGGTTAGAGGGAGCGCACTGGGTGACGTCGACGGCCTACGAATCGGCGCGCGTGCCGGAGGTGCAAGCATTCGTTTCAGCTCACCCGATCGAATCGGACGTGTCGAAAACGTGGACCGCGGCGACAGCGGGCAGCGCAACGGACTCGACGGGCGCGGCACTCAGTTCGGCGTTTCCGCATCCGCTCAGCGTGAGCGGGACGGTAGCCCCGGCTTTCTATAACGCGTGGGAAGGTAGCCCGTATTCGGACTCGTACCTGGAATCGATGGGCGAGTCGCTCGTCGACGGCATGAAGCTGGGACAACGCGGATCGATCGATGTGTTGGGGATCAGTTTTTCGGCACTCGATCTGGTTGGACATCAATTTGGACCTGACAGCGCGGAGGTTCAGGACGTGCTGCTGCAGCTCGACGGCACATTGGGCAAGTTGTTCGATCATCTGGACAAAACGGTGGGGCGCGGCAACTACGTTGTGTCGCTTTCCGCGGATCACGGCGTCGCGCCGATACCGGAACTACGTCAGCAGAAGAGTATGGACGCGGGCCGGGCTAACATCCTGGCGGTGAAAGCGCAGGTGGAACAGGCGCTGACTCCATACAACCTGGGTGCGGACCCGATCGCGAGCTTTCAGGACCAGAACTTATATTTCAAGACCGACATAGCGGAAAAGCTAAAAGCGAATCCGGCTGCCATGCAAGCGGTGCTTGCGGCGATCAAGACGGTTCCAGGAATCGCGGATGCGTTTGCGGCGGACTCTCTGGCGAAGCTGTCTTCGACAAACGCGCTGGCGCAGGCGGCGAGTTATAGCTATTACGCGGGCCGCGGCGGCGACATCGTGGTAATCACGAAGCCATACTGGTTTCTGACCGCGCAAGTCGGCGGAGTCGCATTGGGAACGACACACGGCTCGCCCTACGATTACGATCAGCACGTGCCGCTGCTCCTGATGGGCACGGGGGTGCGCGCCAAGGCGGATCCGGTGGCTGCCTCTCCGGCAGACATCGCACCGACGCTCGCTAAACTCTGCGGAATCTCCATCGCGAAGACGGATGGCCATCCCCTGCCGGTGCAGTAGCCGCTCCAACTGGGTGCGTAGGGAGAAGGTCGTGGCTCGCGAGCTTCGGCTCGTTACCGATAACTGTGGAGTTGTCACATTTTTGTCAACGCAGAACGATTTACGCGGCTAAATCCGCAGGTGCGTGATAAAGCGTACGGGAAGTATCTGGACCAAGCTCTCGGAATGGAGTATACGGTGAGTTAGCCTCGCCCAGTTCCGATGGCGGGCTCAGCGGTGGTGGAAGCCGCCGAGCCGCGTTGGCCGTAGTCAGTATCGACGGAGCTCTGCACAAGAAAACCTGTAACCTAAACGAACTCACACAGTCTAACGGGCACGAGCGAGACAGCCAGCAGGATGCTGCGCGCGTTCCCGGCTGAAATCGCGAAATTGCAGGTGAGGGGCGGCAGAAGTTCAATCGATAAACGCGAAAAACACCCAGCCCATTCAAAGGCCCTTGCTCGAACGTAGTAACGAATCACAATCCACTGGAGGAAACAGCACATGACAAAGTCGAAGAAAGCAATGATCGCGGGTGCCGCCCTCGCCGGTTTGCTGGCGGGCACGGGCTCGGCGGTTCAGGCGTCGAACGTGGTGGCCGGTGCGCGCGCCACGGCGACCCACACGCAGGATCAGACCCCGGACAACACGAAGGTGAAGGAAAAGCACGGTTGCAAGGGTCAGAACTCCTGCAAAGGCAAGGGCGGTTGTAAGTCGAGCGACAATGGCTGCAAGGGCAAGAACTCTTGCAAGGGCAAGGGCGGTTGCGCCACGGACGGTTCGAAGCACCCGGACAGCGCAGCGCCCAAGGCGTAATTTCAACTTCTACCCGGTGTCAGGGGCCGGCGTGGCTCGATTTTGTGCCGGCTCCTGACGCCGATTGTTTTTGGAGACTGTGAATGCCGGCGAACCGGTTCAACAACTTTACGGATTACGGGATCGGGATTGGTCTGCGCTCGCCGCACTATCACCACATTCTGACGCGCAAGCCAGTGGTGGATTGGTTCGAGATTATTTCCGAGAACTACATGATCGACGGCGGACGGCCGCTGCGGATACTCGATCAGATCCTCGAGCAATACAAAGTGGTGCAGCACGGCGTTTCGATGTACTTCGGTTCGGCGGAAAAACTGAATCGAGAACATCTGCGGCGACTGAAGACGCTGGTGAAGCGGACCAAAACGCCATGGCTTTCGGATCATTTGTGCTGGGGCAGCGTGGATGGGCGCTACACACACGATCTACTGCCGATGCCATATACCTTTGAAGCCGCGAAGATCACGGCGCAGAAGATTCGCGAAGTCAGGGATTTCGTGGAAGTTCCGGTGGTGGTGGAGAACGTAAGCAGCTACGCGGAATTTCACGTCTCCGAAATGACGGAGTGGGAATTCCTGAACGAAGTGGTGGAGCGCGCGGACTGCGGCATCCTGCTCGACGTGAACAATATCTACGTGTCGTCGCAGAACCACTCATTCAATCCGTTCGACTACGTGAACAACGTTCCGGCCGAGCGCGTGGCGCAGATTCACATCGCGGGACACTCGAAGTACCGCAAATACATTCTGGATACGCACGACCATCCGGTGATCGATCCCGTGTGGAAGATCTATGCGCGAGCGATTGAGCGCGTGGGACACACGGCGACGCTGCTGGAATGGGACGACAGCATTCCGTCGTTCGACGAAGTGCACGACGAAGCGCTGAAGGCGAACAAGTTCCTGGCAAGTGCGGCATTGAAGAAGGCCGGATGAACCTGCTGGCGATTCAGCGGCGGATGGCGCGGGCGGTGATGACACCGCTGAGGCGCGACGAGCAGATGCGTCCGACGGCGCCGGGCGGCGGCTCAATGCGGGCCGAGGCCGCGAAATTCATCAAACCGAACGACCGGCTCACATCATTTGAGCGGCTTGAGATTTACAACCGGCAATACTGGTTCCGCGTGTTGAGCGGTTTCGCAGAGGATTTTCCCGGACTGCGTGCGGTGCTCGGTGAGCGGAAGTTCGATGCTGTGTCGAAGGCATATCTGACGGACTGCCCTTCCGAATCGTTCACGCTGCGGAACTTGGGCTCGCGACTCGAGGCGTGGCTGAGAAAGCACACGAAGATGCTCGGTGATCGAGCGGCGCTGGCAATCGACATCGCACGGCTGGAGTGGGCGGACATCGATGCATTCGATGGGCTGGCCGAACCGGGGCTGAAACAGGAAGATCTCGCGCGAGCAAACCCCGCGAAGCTGCGTTTGCGGCTGCAGCCGTACATTCATCTGCTCGATCTGCGCTATCCGGTGGATGATTTGCTGCTCGAAGTGCGAAAAGATGCGGATGAGCTGAACGTAGCCAGCAATGCGTTCAGCGAGCGGCAGAAGAAAAAGCGCGTGAGGCAGGTGGCGGCACTCAAGCCGGCTGAAATTTTCCTAGCCGTGCACCGGCTGGATGAGTCGGTGTTTTTTCGGCGGCTCGAGCGCGAGGAGTTCGCAATTCTTTCGGCGCTTGCTTCCCGTAAGACGCTCGCGAAGGCGCTCGACGCGGCGTGGAATTGTTCAAAGATTTCCCCGGGGGATCGGCAGTCGCGCGTACAGCACTGGTTTCAAACGTGGTCTTCGCTCGGCTGGTTCTGCCACATCGAGAAAAGCTTCAAAAAGAAGTAGAAGCGCCCTGTTTACATGCGGAGGCGCGAGGAGAAGTGTGTTTCCATGAGCACCCTGACGAATCGAGTTTTCAGCTGGCACAGACTATTTGTGCGAGTTGCATCGAGCCTGCAGTCGGCTTTTCTGCTGTTGATCCGGGTCTACTGGGGCTGGCAATTCGCGCAGGCGGGCTGGGGAAAACTGCACAACATCCCGCACGTAGTGGAATTTTTCACGAATCTCGGGATACCTGCTCCAGGATTCAACGCAGTTTTTGTTTCGACGTTCGAGTTTGTCGCTGGAATTCTGCTGGCGCTTGGACTGCTGTCGCGGATCACGGCGTTGGGCATCGTGATCGATATGACGGTTGCTTACCTGACGGCAGACCCGGAATCGTTTAAAGCATTCCTTTCAGACCCCGATAAATTTGCAAGCGCTTCGCCATTCATCTTTCTGTTTGTGGGCTTAATAGTGTTGTTCTTCGGCCCGGGCAAGTACGCGATCGATTCGCTGGTCGCGAAGAAACTGCCGGCGAGGGAGTAGCGAAACCAATGCGTTCGCTATTCGGAACTAGCCGAGGCAGTGATGTAGGAAGCTGACGGTGCGCGCCCATGCGTCGGCCGCCGCTTGAGGACGGTAGCCGTTGGTGTTGTTGGGATTTTCGAAGGCGTGCCCAGCGCCGGGATAAATCTTCACATCGACGTAACGGCCGACTTTCTTCAGATAGTCCTGAAATTGATTCACGTCGGCAGGGGTAATCCCTTTGTCGTCCGCTCCGAAATTTCCGAGGATCGGCGCTGCGATCTGCTGCAGGTCATTGGGATCGGTGGGCAGCGCGCCGTAATTGATCACGACGCCGGCCAGGCGCTGCTGATGCACAGCGAATTCGGCGGCGAAGCCACCGCCCATGCACCAGCCGACGACAGCGATGCGGTCTTTGTTTACATTCTTCAGAGTTCCCAAGTAGTCGTACGCGGCCTGAAGGTCGCGCACCGCACGGTCCTCAGCGATGCCGCGAGAAAGTTCGTGCGCTTCGCTTGGATCGGTCGCCGTTTTTCCGTTGTAGAGGTCGGCAGCAAGTGCGACGTAGCCGAGAGCGGCGAGTTTCTGCGTTTGCTCCTTCACCCAGTCGTTCAGCCCCCACCATTCGTGAATCACGATTACGGCAGAGTAGGTGCCGGGCTTGTCAGGTTGGACGAGAAAGCCGCCAATCGTCTCCTTGCCGCTCGGATAGGTGACGTCTTGCGATTTCGTGGAAACGGGGGCGGATTTAGCGGCCTGCGCGTTCGCCGCGGGCGCTTGAGCTGCGAGCGATGTCGAGCAAAGAGCGAGAACGAGCGTGAGTACGAGAGCCTGCGACGCAGCCTTCATTCCAAGAGCCTCCGATAGATCAACGAGAATTGTATGCTTGCCGGCGTGAAACAAGCCAGCGCAGAAGAGCGGTCGAATCAGCGCACGAGTGGTTGAGATGCGTCTCGAAAGCGATAAGTTTTACGCGGTAGCCGGGACAACTTGGACGGCCGTGCCGTACGCGAGGACTTCCGTCACGCCTTGCATCAGTTCGTTAGCGTCGTAGCGGACGCCAATCACTGCGTTGGCGCCGTGTTGCGTGGCGTGCTGCATCATTAGTTCGAGCGCTTCCTCGCGAGTCTTTTCGCACATTTCCTCAAAGAGCGTGATGTTGCCGCCGACCAGTGTTTCGAGAGACGCGCCAATCGTGCCGAAGATGCTGCGCGAACGGACCGTGATGCCGCGCACGAGGCCGAAAGATTTCACGATTCTGTAACCGGGGATATCGAAAGCCGTGGTGACCATGTTGAAGTTGACGGCGACGTTCATGGGGCGCTCCTTCGCGGTTGTAGGATTCGGTGCGGCGAGAGTATCACAGCGTTTGCAGCGCGAAATTTCGGGCTCGGGAATGTGCGCCAAGACCGTCAACAGGCCACGAAAGCGTGGCGGGTACGACGCCGCGCATGCTAAGATGGAGGTGCGTTGTTTGCTCCTGTACGCCTCCTTAGCACCGTAGTGTAGGGCTCGGTCAGGGCTGCAAGACCGCGCTTAACGCCTTTAAATTCAATCGCTGGCTGCCTATACAGATGAATACGAACATTCGAAACATAGCTATCATTGCGCACGTCGACCACGGCAAGACTACTCTTGTCGATGCGATGCTGAAGCAAAGCGGTACTTGGCGCGCGAACCAGGAAATAGTGGAGCGCGTGATGGACTCGAACGATCTGGAGCGCGAGCGCGGGATCACGATTCTCGCGAAGAACACCGAGATCGAATACAAAGGCACGAAGATCAACATCGTGGATACGCCGGGTCACAGCGACTTCGGCGGTGAAGTGGAGCGCGCGCTGCGCATGGTCGACGGCGTGCTGGTGCTCGTCGATGCGAGCGAAGGGCCATTGCCGCAGACGCGTTATGTGCTGCAGAAGGCGCTGGCTGCGAAGCTGCCGCCGATCATGGTGCTCAATAAGATCGACCGTCCCGATGCGCGACCGGCTGCGGTGCTCGACGAGATTTACGACCTCTTCATTGACCTCGACGCGACCGAAGATCAGCTCGACTTCCCGGTGATCTACACGAACGCGAAGCTTGGCGTCGCACACAACGCTGTGGGCGATTCTTCGACAACGCTTGAACCGCTTTTCGAACAGATCGTGAAGTCGATTCCTGCGCCGAAGGGCGATCCCGAAAAGACGCTGCAAATTCAGGTGACAAACCTCGATTACAGCGATTTTCTGGGACGCATCGCGATCGCGCGCGTGTTTGAAGGCACGCTGCAGCGCGGAACGGAAGTAGCGATCTCGAAGCTCGATGGAAAAATTCAGCCGACGAAGATCACGAAGCTCTTTACATTCCGCGGCCTCGAACGCGATGAAGCCGAGTTGGTAAAGGCGGGCGACATCGTCGCGATTGCGGGCGTGGAAGGCATTCAGATCGGCGAGACAATCACGGATCTCGCAAATCCCGCACCTCTTGAACCGCTCACAATCGATGAGCCGACGCTGACGATGGTGTTCACGATCAACACGTCGCCGTTTGCGGGGCGCGAAGGGCAGTTCGTCACGTCACGCGACATTCGCTCGAGGCTCGAGAAGGAACTACTCACGAACGTTTCGCTGCGCGTGGAAGACACCGGCAGCACCGACGCGTTTCGCGTGCTGGGCCGCGGTGAATTGCAACTCGCGATCCTGATCGAGACGATGCGGCGCGAAGGCTACGAGTTGATGGTCGGCAAGCCCGAGATCGTGGTGCGCTCTGAGAATGGTAAGCGCATGGAGCCGCTCGAACTGCTGGTGATCGATTGCCCGGAGACTTACATCGGAATCGTAATGGAGTTGATGGGCACACGTCGCGGCGAGATGGTCAAAATGGTGAACCACAACTCGGGCCGCGTGCGCATGGAGTTCCGAATTCCGTCGCGTGGGCTGATTGGCTTGCGCGGACAATTGATGACGGACACGCGCGGCACGGCGTTGATCCACTCGATCCTCGAGGGCTGGACGGAGTATGCGGGTGACATGGCGATGCGTCCTACTGGTGCGCTGGTCGCTGACCGTGCTGGAGTTGCCACCGCGTACGCGATTTGGGGGATTCAAGAACGCGGCGAAATGTTCATGACGCCCACTGCGGAAGTGTATGAGGGCATGATTGTCGGCGAGAATTCTCGCGAAGAGGACATGAACGTCAACATCACCAAAGAGAAGAAACTGACGAACATGCGGTCGTCCAGCGCAGACGAAGCGATCCGGCTGATCCCGCCTCGGGAGCTGACGCTGGAGAAGGCGATCGAGTTCATCGCGGACGATGAGTATGTGGAAGTGACGCCAAAGTCGATCCGGCTGCGCAAGAAAGTGCTCGACTCGAAGCGCCGTCCGCGCCGGTGGCAGGAAATCAAAGCCAGCACCGAGTCGGCGTCGTAACGGACGTTCCACGCCCTTTCGAGCGGCTCACTGTTGTTGGGCTAGGGCGTCCATCCTATTAGTAGTACCGCAAAAGAATGTCCGATTGCGGGACGGCGGATTCCCATGAACGCCCAAAATGGGGTTCGCCGGACCTTCGATTGCGTCCCATCTGGAACATATGAAACAACTTATCGTACACTCCATTGCGGAATCCTATTTGCGATACAGAATGTGAGGTCAGTTTCCAGTGGACATTGCACGCCCTGAAGCTAAACGACAGAAAAAGATCCGCCGAACGATTTACGTGGTGGCGGCGGTCATACTGGTTCCTTTGGTTACGTTCGCCCTTTCGAAGCTGAAGCCGGCGGCGCCAAGCGTGGATGCCGGCACGATTTGGCCCGGCACGGTGCAGCGCGGTCCGATGCTGCGCGACGTGCGCGGACTTGGCACGCTGGTGCCGGAGACCATCCGGCTAATCCCGGCGGCTACCGATGGGCAAGTGCAACAGCGCTATCTTCTGCCCGGAACGCCCGTCAAAGCGGATACCGTAATTTTCGATTTGAGCAACCCGCAACTGCAGCAGGAGACGCTCGACGCTGAGTATCAGTACAAAGGCGCGCAAGCGATGCTGGAACAGACCAAAGCAACGCTCCAGAACCAGTTGATGGATAAGCGCACGCAAGCCGCGAATATCTCGTCGCAATATCGCACCCAAGAAATGGTGAGGCAGACCAAAGAGCAGCTTGGCGCAAATGGGCTGGCGCCGGAACTCGACGTAAAGACGGCGCAGGTGCAGGCCGAAGAGTTGCAGAAGGAAAACGATCTAGCTCAGAAGGAAGTGTCGACGTTCGAAGGTTCGATCGAAGCGCAGCTTGCTGTGCAACAGTCGAAAGTGGACCAGATGCGCGCGCTATACGAGTTGAAGAAATCGCAGTTGGATCAGCTTCATGTCCGCCCGGGCATTGACGGCATGCTGGAAGAGCTCGATGTGGAGGTCGGTCAAAAGGTAACCATGGGGACGGTGCTGGCGCGTGTCGCCCAACCGACCCATTTGAAAGCGCAGCTGAAGATCGCCGAAACTCAGGCGAAGGACGTGCTGCTCGGTCAGAAAGCGACCATCGACACGCACAACGGCATCATCGCCGGGCACGTTTCGCGCGTTGACCCCGCCGTACAAAACGGCACGGTTACGGTAGACGTAGCACTGGATGGAGCGCTGCCTCCGGGCGCGCGACCGGACCTGAGCGTGGAAGGTACCGTTGAAATTGAGCGCCTCACGGACGTATTGTTCGTCGGCCGGCCCGTGCACGGCGAGGCTAACAGCACGGTGGGCCTATTCAAGATCGTGGACGATGGTAAGGAAGCCGAACGCGTGCAGGTGCAGCTGGGCCGCGTGTCGGTGAATCAGGTGGAAATCCTGAAGGGTCTAGACGTTGGGGACAAGGTGATCCTGTCCGACATGTCGGCCTGGGACAACTACGATCGCGTTCAATTGAAATAATTTAGGGAACATTTGGCCATGCGCCAGTCGTACCAGTTTGTGATTCTCTAGGAGCAGAGGATGAACACCACAAGCCAGCCGCTGATCTCATTGAACGGCGTAACCAAAGTTTTCTACACGGATGAAGTCGAGACGCACGCGTTGAGCGGCGTCCATTTGGAAATCCAGAACGGGGAATTCCTATCGATCGCCGGACCGTCGGGATGCGGCAAGTCCACGCTGCTCTCGATTCTGGGCCTTCTTGATTCGCCCACGGAAGGCAACTATCAGATCAATCAGCAGGCCGTGGCGAACCTTTCGCTCTCGGACCGCACCCGCATTCGCAACCGCGAAATCGGGTTCATCTTCCAGGCGTTTAACCTGATCGGCGATCTCACGGTGTACGAGAACGTTGAGTTGCCGCTCACCTACCGCAGCATGGCGTCGGCGGAGCGCAAGAAGCGCGTGCAGGAAGTGCTGGAGCGCGTCGGCATGGCGCACCGCATGAAGCACTATCCATCGCAGCTTTCAGGCGGTCAGCAACAGCGCGTAGCCGTGGCCCGAGCGCTGGTAGGCCAACCGTCGATCCTGCTGGCGGACGAGCCGACCGGAAACCTGGACTCGAAGAACAGCGAAGCGGTGGTAGACCTTCTCCGGCAACTGCACCGCGAAGGCGCGACGATCTGCATGGTGACGCACGATCCACGCTACGCGAGCATCGCGGACCGCACGATCCACCTGTTTGACGGACGGATTGTGGAAGAAACGCTCGGCACAAAACCGGCGACGGCATAAGCTCTCAGCCCAATCGTCCCACCCAGCAGCCCAATGTGGTTGTCGTAAGCGGGCGCACGGGTGTGTTCTGATGTGTTAGCGGAGGAGCGGTGATGGAGAACCTGAGGCAGGACATCCGGCACGCGCTGCGGAGTCTCGCGAAGAATCCGGCGTTCACGCTGATCGCGGTGTTGACGCTCGCGCTGGGCATCGGCGTGAACACGGCGATGTTCTCGCTCACCGATCAGGTCCTGCTCCGCCAGCTTCCCGTTCAAAACCCTCAACAATTGGTGGTACTCAACTCCCCGGGCATTCAAAACGGCCATGTTTCGAACGACAGCAGTATCCCCGGCTCCTCATTCTCGTACTCAGAGTACAAACAGCTCCGCGACAACAACGAAGTCTTCAACGGCTTGCTCGCGCGCTATGCCATCCAGATCAATGTGGCCGGACAGGGCGATTCGCAAATGGCGAACGGCGAGCTTGTCAGCGGCAATTACTTTCAGGTGCTCGGCGTCCAGCCGGCGCTCGGACGCATACTCACAAGCGACGACGAAACGGCGAAGAACGCGAACCCTGTCGCGGTGCTAAGCCACGGCTACTGGGCACAGCATTTCGGATCGGATTCCCAGGTACTCAACAAACAGATTCTTGTGAACAACGTGCCGCTAACGATTGTTGGCGTCGCGCGGGCTGGCTTCGACGGCGTGCAAGTCGGCCAGATGCCGGACATTTTCATTCCGATAACCGAGAAGGCCGCCCTCATGCCCGCGGACGACGATCTGATGGACCGGCGGAGTTTCTGGATCGCGTTGATCGGCCGCTTGAAACCGGACATGACGATCAGGAAAGCCGAAGCCGGCATCATGCCCGGGTACCACGCCTATCTGGTTGAAGATGCGGCGACGATGCATCTGTCCAAGCGCAGCGAGCAAGCGTATCTATCGCGCAAAATGGTTCTTTCTCCGGGCTCGCGCGGCCGGCAGGTTCTTCAGGAAGGTACAAAGCAACCATTGTTAATCCTGATGGGATTGGTAGGACTGGTATTGCTAATTGCCTGCGCGAACCTGGCGAGTTTGCTTGTGGCACGCTCGGAGGCGCGGCAACGTGAAATCGCGTTGCGGCAAGTTCTCGGCGCACGTCGTTGGCGGCTGGTACGCCAGTTGATGACGGAAAGCCTACTGCTCGCGAGCGTGGGCGGCGCAGCGGGCCTGCTGATCGCGGCGTGGACGCTTTCGGCGATCGTGAGTTCGATTCCCGAATCGATGGGTGCGAGCGGGCTGAAACCGCAACTCGATTTCCGCGTGTTGCTTTTTGCGATGGCGTTAACGCTGCTGACCGGTGTGCTGTTTGGGTTTCTGCCGGCAGTGCGGGCGAGCGCCTCTTCGATTCACACCACGCTTAAGGAGCATGCGTCGGGTACGACGGGAAGCACGAGCAATGTGCGGCTCCGCAAAGTGCTGATGGTCGCGCAGGTGGCGCTGACGGCCGTTTTACTCGCCGCAGCGGGATTCTTCGCGCATAGTCTGCGTAATCTTCAGAATCAGGACCTGGGCCTGAAGACCGAACACGTTGTGGAATTTTCGATCTCGCCGGAACTCAGCGCGTACGAGCTGCCGCGCGAAATGGACCTAATTGAACGGATGAGGCAGACGATTCAAGCTCTGCCCGGTGTGCGTGCAGTGAGTTTATCGATGATTCCGATCCTTACGGCCAGCAACGCCTCAAGAAACGCTACGGCGGAAGGCTACAAACCGGGCGAGGACGAAAACACCGACGTCGATACCAACGCGGTTGGCCCGAACTACCTCGCCACGCTGGGCATCCCATTGAAGCGCGGACGCGAGTTCAATGAGTCGGACGCTGGAACGTCTCAGAAAGTCGCGATCATCAACGAAGCGATGGCGAAACGATTCTTCGCGGGACGCGACCCGGTCGGACTGCATTTTGGCTGGGGAGCGGGCAACGGTACAAAAACCGACATCGAGATCGTCGGCGTAATGGGCGATTCGAAGAGCATAGATCTGAGGCAATCGATGAGGCCGTTTGCGCTCACGCCGTACACGCAAATGGAACGTGCGGCCGACGCGACGTTCTACGTTCGGACGGACTCGAATCCCGCAGCACTCGGGGCAACACTGCGCGAAACCGTGCGCAAATTCGACGCGAACCTGCCGATTTATGATTTGAAAACGCTCGCGGCGGGCGTGGATGAGTTGGCGTACACGGATCGCCTGGTCACTGTGTTTGCGCTGTGCATTGGTCTTTTGGCCGCTTTGCTTGCGGCCCTTGGGTTGTATGGTGTGATGGCGCATGTAGTGGCGCGGCGCACGCGCGAAATTGGAATCCGCATGGCTCTCGGCGCGACCACGGGCGACGTGGCGTGGATGATTCTGCGCGAGATCGTGGCGATGTGCGCGATGGGACTCGCAACTGGGCTCGTGGTGGCGTATCTGCTTGGGCGCGTGATTGAGACGCAGCTGTACGGCGTTAAGGCGAGCGATCCGTTTGTGTTTGTGTTCTCGGCGGTGTTGCTCGCAATCGTAGCCATGATTGCAGGACTGTTGCCGGCGCGGAAGGCGGCGACCGTCGACCCGATGGTGGCGCTGCGATACGACTGAAACTCGGCCCCGTTCTAAACGTAGTAGGAAACAGGGATTCCCAGCCCGATGGTTAGCACGATGGAAATTCGAGAGAACAACACGACGGTTCAGCCGCGGGTCCTCATCGCTGACGATCAGCCGGACCTGCTCGAAGCGCTGCGGCTTTTGCTCAAGAGCAATGGCTACGCGACAGAGGCGGTCACGTCTCCGGCGGCGCTGCTCGGTGCGCTTTCGCAGAGCGAGTTCGACGTGATCTTGATGGACTTAAACTACGCGCGCGATACGACTTCAGGGGCCGAAGGGCTCGACGTGCTTTCGCGATTGAAATCGCGCGAGAACACGCCGCCGATCGTGGTGATGACGGGGTGGGCGACGGTGGGCTTGGCCGTACAGGCGATGCAACGCGGCGTGGGCGATTTCGTCGAAAAGCCCTGGGTCAATGCGAAGCTGCTCGAGATTTTGAACACGCAGATTCAGAAGGGGCGCGAGAACCGCGACCGGCAGAAGCAGTCACTCGAAGACGCGCGAACGCAGACCAAAATCGCGTCGCAACTGAAGCAGCGCGAATCGGAAGTGGAGGAAGCTCGCGAGATTCAGCAACGGTTCCTGCCGCACGAGATTCCGGCGCTGACGGGCTATCAAATCTCGTCGATGTGGCAGCCAGCGCGCGTCGTGGGTGGCGATTACTACGACATTCTTACGCTCAAGCGCGAGATGCTCGGCATTTGTATCGCGGATGTGGCGGGCAAGGGAATGCCGGCTGCGCTCGTGATGGGCAATCTGCAAGCGGCGTTCCGCGGCATCGCGGCGACGGAGCTGGAACCGGAAGTTGTTTGCGACCGGCTGAACGCGCTGGTGTGCGACAACCTGGGCGCGGACCGTTTTATTACCATGTTTTACGCGCAGCTTGATGGTCAAGGGCGCAAACTGAGATACGTGAACGCGGGACACAACGCGCCGATCATCGCGCGTCGCGACGGTTCACACAGGCGGCTGGAGGTCGGCGGTGGCGTGCTGGGAATTTTCCCGAATGAACGGTACGCGAGCGGTTTGGAGGATTTGGCGGCCGGCGATCGCGTGGTGTTCTTCACCGACGGGGTAACGGAAGCGGCGGATGCTTCGGCGGAAGAGTTTGGCGACAAGCGGCTGATCGAGACGGTGATGGCGAACCGTTCGCATGACGCCGAGCAGATGCAAAAGAATATTCTGAGCACGGTGCACGATTTTTGCGACGGCGCGTGGCAGGACGATGCCACGCTGATCGTCGTCGCCGTCAACTGAGGCGCGGCGCGAGAGATCCGGAGGAATGGGAATGATCAGACTGATCGACGTAGAAAAGGCGTACGAATCGGGCGCGGGAAAGACGTGGGTTCTGCGCCGGATCAATTTGGAAATTAAGGAAGGCGACTTCGTTACGGTGATGGGCCCGTCCGGCGCGGGTAAATCCACGCTGATGGGCATCATCGGCATGCTTGATGGCGCGTGGAAAGGCGAGTACTTCCTGCTCGACAATCCCGTGCATAAGCTGGACAACCGGCGCCGCGCGGAATTGCACAAAAAATATATCGGCTTCGTCTTCCAGCAGTATCACCTGCTCGACAACCTGACCGTGGCCGAGAACCTCGATCTCCCGCTCTCCTACCGCGACATGAAGAAACACGAGCGCGAAGGCACCGTCGCGGACATTCTCGACCGGTTCCAGATCGTCGGGAAGAAGGCGCTGTTCCCGAATCAACTCTCCGGCGGACAGCAGCAGATCGTGGCGGTAGCCCGCGCAGTGATCGGCAAGCCGAAAGTAATTCTGGCGGACGAGCCGACGGGCAGCCTGCACACCAGCCAGGGAAAAATGATCATGGACTTGCTGAAGAAGTTGAACGACGAAGGCACGACGATCATTCAGGTGACGCACAACGACGCGTGGGCCGCCTATGGCAACCGCATTATCCAGCTGGCGGATGGTTGGATCGTGGACGGCAACAGCAAAGTCGGGGAGGTGGCGGTAGCGAATCGCCAGTAAAACGTTGTTTCGCTGGGGGCGGCGAGGGTGTTGCACGGCGAATGGAATCCGAAGCCGCAAGCAACAGCGCCGGGCTCGCATTGGACAACACGTAACGCGGCGGTAATATGGTGCGTTACTTGAAGTTTGGGACGGGCCCCTATGGAAACGTTTTGGAAGGACCTCCGGTACGGATGGCGCACTCTCTGGAGAAATCCTGGATTCGCAATCGTAGCGATCGTCACTCTCGCAATTGGAATCGGCGCCAACGTAACGATTTTCAGCGTGATTAACGGGGTGCTGTTGAAGCCCCTGCCGTTTCCGGAGTCGAAGCGGCTGGTCACGATCTGGGAGACGGACAGCGAGCGGAACGTAGTGCGCGGCACGGCGTCGCCGGCGGAATTTCTCGATTGGCAGGAGATGAATCACTCCTTCGAGAATCTGGGGGCATGGCGCGGACTGTACTTCACGTTAACGGGCAGTGGCGATCCGGAACGTGTTTGGGGTTCTGAAGTTTCGGGGAATTTTTTTCGGATGCTAAAGATCGCGCCGGCTCTGGGACGCGACTTTGAAAAGGACGACGAGCAGCCGGGGCACGAACCGGTCGCGATTCTCACCGACGGTCTCTGGCGGAGGCGTTTCGGCGCCGATCCGGGCGTGGTTGGAAAAACGATCGAACTGGACGGAAAGCCGGCGACGGTGATCGGTGTTTTGCCGAAGGGCTTTTCGCTTTACGGCACGTCGCCACCGTTTGATATCTGGCGGCCGCTTGCGTTCGATCGGGCGAAGTTGGATCGCCAAGCTCACGGGCTCGTGATTTTCGGGCGGCTCGCCCCGTCTGTGACGATTGCGCAAGCGCAAACGGAGATGCGCGCGATCCAGGAGGAACTGAAGCGGAAGTATCCGGGAATCGACCAGAAGAACGGGCTGCGCGTCACAGGGTTTCACGATGAATTGGTCAGCTCGCTGCGACCGGGGCTGTTGCTGCTACTCGCGGCGGTCGCGTTTCTGCTGCTTATCGCGAGTGCCAACGTCGCGAATCTGATGCTGGCGCGGGCGGCGACGCGAGAGCGGGAAATTGCAGTGCGCGCGTCGTTGGGCGCGGGCCGCAAACGGATTCTGCGGCAGCTGCTGACGGAAAGCTTTTTGTTGGGAGTGCTAGGTGCGGTCGTCGGTATTGTTTTCGCGATCGGCGGGCTGCACTTGTTGCGGGCATTCATGCCGCCGCCGACGGGACGCGGGCAGATTCCGCATCCCGAATGGATTCGGATCGATGGCACGGTGTTGGCGTTTACGATCGGCGTTGCTTTTTTGACGAGTGTAATTTTCGGCCTCGCACCGTCGTTGCAAGTGGCGCGCGCCAGGATTTACGAGTCGCTGAAGGAAGGAAGCCGCGGCACGACGAGCGGGCGGCGCAGCCAGTTCATTCGGTCGGCGCTGATCGTGAGTGAAGTGGGTTTTTCGCTGGTTTTGTTGGTCGGAGCGAGCCTGCTGGTGCGGAGTTTCAGCCGGATGATGTCCGAGGATTTGGGCTTCAATCCGTCGAAAGTGCTGACGATGCAGATTTTTCTGTCGCCGGCGCAGTATCCGACGACGCAAAGCGTGTCGAATTTTTATGGCGACGTCCTTGGCAAGGTCGCCGCGCTACCTGGCGTGCAGTCGGCAAGCGCGGTGAATTTTCTGCCGCTCACGGGTTGGATTGTGTATTGCAATTTTGAGATCGAAGGGCATCCGATCACGGAGTCCGACGATCAGCCGACGACGCAATATCGCGTCTCGGATTGGCGGTACTTGCAGACGATGGGCATCGCAGTGAAAGAGGGACGCGCGTTCACCGCCGCTGACGGTCCGGGGGCTCCGGGTGTCGCAATTGTCAACGAGACCCTCGCGCGCCGTTACTGGCCCGGACAAGATCCCCTCGGCCAGCAGATCAAATTGATTTTCCCTTCGACGCGCCAAGTGTGGGACGGCGAACCTCAACCTGGCTGGCTCACAATTGTGGGAATTGCAGCCGACGCGCGCGATTGGGCTTGGGGCGAAGCGAAAGTGGGCCAGATGTATTTGCCGCTCGCGCAGGATCCTTCGCGGATCATGCATCTGACCGTACGTTCGCAGGGCGACCCGAACCAGCTGACGAGCGACATCCGTCATACTGTGGAAACTTCGGATCCGAACCAGCCGGTCACGGATGTGCGGTCGATGGACGGATACCTCGAGATCGCCTTGGCGCAGAAGCGGTTGAACATGTCGTTGCTTGCGTTTTTCGCGATTGTGGCGGGAGTGCTTGCGGCGATCGGAATCTACGGAGTGATGGGGTATGCGGTGGAACAGCGGTCGCATGAGATCGGAATTCGCATGGCGCTCGGCGCGCGGCCGGACGATGTGGTGCGCATGATCGTCCGCGATGGCATGAAGCTCGCGTTGCTGGGGCTGGCGACGGGTCTCGCGGGATCGCTGATCGCCATGAAATATTTGGAAAGCCAGTTGTATGGAATCAAGGCGCGCGATCCGCTTACGTTTGCGTGCGTCGCGGTGGCGTTGGCGCTGGTAGCGCTGGCGGCTTGTTACATTCCCGCGCGGCGCGCGACGAAAGTGGATCCGTTGAGCGCGCTGCGATACGAGTGAGGAAAGGCCAATGATGCAGGAGCGAGACACGGTAACACCCGAAAACGGGCGGATCCATCAGGGAGAAAGGCCTCGGAACATGACTTCGAACGCCAACCGAGTACGCATTCTCGTTGCGGACGATCAGCAAGATATCCGCGAGGCGCTACGGCTGTTGCTGAAAGCCGAAGGCTTCGAGACGGAAACGGTCGCGTCGCCGGCGGCGGTACTTTCGGCGCTCGAGGTGCGGGAATTCGACGGCCTGCTGATGGATTTGAACTACGCGCGGGACACGACGTCTGGTCAGGAAGGACTCGACCTGCTTTCGAATATCCGCTCGAAAGACAGCACGCTACCCATCATCGTGATGACGGCGTGGGGCAGCCTCGAACTTGCCGTGGAGGCGATGCGGCGTGGCGCAAAGGATTTCGTGCAGAAGCCCTGGGAGAACGCCCGACTGCTCGCGATTCTGAAGACGCAGATTGAGTTGTCGCAGGCGCTGCGGCGCGGCCAACGGCTGGAGGCCGAGAACCGATTGCTGCGTGCGGATGGGCGGCCGGTGATGATCGCCGAGTCCGCTGCGATGCGGCCGGTGATGGACTTGATCGCGCGCGTCGGACCGTCGGACGCCAACGTGCTGATCACGGGTGAGCATGGCACGGGCAAGGACGTTGTGGCGCGCACGCTTTACGCGCTTTCATCGCGATCAAGCCGGCCACTGGTAACTGTGAACGCAGGCGGCTTGCCGGAAGGAATTTTCGAGAGCGAGCTGTTCGGACACGTGAAAGGCGCATTCACCGACGCAAAATCAGACCGCGTGGGGCGCTTCGAGCTGGCGGATGGCGGCTCGCTGTTTCTCGACGAAATTGCCAACGTGCCGATGAATCTGCAGGCCAAGCTATTGCGCGCTCTTGAAACTGGGGAACTGGAACGCGTCGGCTCCTCGACCACGCGGCGAGTGGACGTGCGAATCATTTCCGCAACGAACGCCGACATTCAAGCCGAAGTCGCAGCTGGAAAATTTCGCGAAGACTTGTTGTTCCGCCTGAACACGATTGAAATTCACCTACCGCCACTGCGTGAACGCAAAGAAGATATTTCGCTACTTGCGCACCATTTCCTGCGGCAATCGGCGCAACGTTACCGGAAGCAGCTTGAAGGATTTGAGCCGGTCGCTCTTCAGTTGTTGATGGATCATCCGTGGCCCGGCAACATCCGCGAGCTCGATCATTCCGTCGAGCGGGCCGTGTTAATGGCCGAGGGCCAGCAGGTTCGCGCGAGCGACCTGGGTCTAAGGCCAACGCGGGAATCGGCGCTGCGCCTGGATGAAATGGGAATCGAAGACGTGGAGCGCGTGCTCATCCAAAAAGCTCTCGCGCGGTTCGGCGGCAACGTGAGCCACGCGAGCAAAGCGCTCGGCCTGAGCCGCAGCGCTCTCTATCGCCGCCTGCAAAAATATAGCCTTTGAGCCCTCTTCTGTACGAGCGCCGAATTCTGCTGCTTGCCCTGGCCGCGGGGTTGGGGGGAACGGCCGTCGCGCTGATTCTGCTGTGGCTGGGCGCGTTCTCGCCAAAGCTGCAGTGGACGCTGACGATCATCATGGTCGTCGCGTGGCTGAGCTTCGCATTCTCCGCACAGAGCCGTGTGACATTCCCGCTTCGAACCGTTTCCAACCTGCTGGCCGCGCTTCGTGAAGGCGACTTTTCGATTCGCGCACGCGGAGCGAACCGGGACGACGTGCTCGGCGAAGTGCTCTGGGAAGTGAACGCACTCGGCGAAACGCTGCGGCGCGAACGCCTGGGCGCACTGGAAGCGACGGCGCTCCTACGCAAAGTCATGGAAGAGATCGACGTCGCCGTTTTCGCTTTCGACGGCACCGATCATTTGCGCCTCGTCAATCGCGCCGGGGAACGAATCCTGAGTCAAGACGCCGAGTGCCTGCTTGGGCGCACCGCGGTTGCGCTAAACCTGCACGAATGCCTCGAAGGCAATACTCCACGCATCGCGCAAATCGAATTCCCGGGAAAAGTCGGACGGTGGGAAATTCACCGAAGTAGTTTTCGCGAAGGCGGAGTTTCGCACCAGCTTCTCGTGATCTCTGATATCAGCCGCGCGCTTCGCGACGAAGAGCGCCAGGCGTGGCAGCGCCTGATTCGCGTGCTCGGCCACGAACTGAACAACTCTCTCGCGCCGATCAAATCGGTCGCCGAGAATCTTGTCTTCATTCTTGGGCGTAAAGACCGCGCAGACGACTGGCAGGACGATATGCGCAGCGGCCTGAACATCATCGCCACACGCTCCGACGGTCTCGCACGCTTCATGAGCGCCTACGCGCGCCTAGCCAAGCTGCCGCCGCCGTCGATGCGGCCTCTCGAACTTGGCGTCCTACTTCGCCGAGTGGCGAACCTTGAACGCCGCCTGCCCGTCCAAGTGCTGCCGAGCGAGGACATGGCGATTCAAGCCGATCCGGACCAAATCGAGCAACTGATGATCAACCTGCTGCACAACGCGGTGGACGCGACGCTCGAAACGGGCGGCGGCGTGCGCGTGGCTTGGCGCCTCGATCGGGGTAGCGTCGAGGTGGTCGTTCAGGACGACGGCCCTGGGATTCCGAGCGCAGCGAACCTATTCGTGCCGTTCTTCACGACGAAGCCCGGAGGTTCGGGCATCGGCCTCGTGCTATGCCGGCAAATCGCGGAAGCACACGGCGGAACATTGACGCTGGAAAATCGCGAAGACACGCACGGATCGGAAGCGCGGCTGCGGCTTCCGGCGAATGCCTAGCACTCCCAGCTGATTTCCAGTTCCCTGCAAAAACAAAAAGGGCGGATGGCACGTGCCACCCGCCCTTTCGTGATTTCAGATCGCGGCGCTTACTGCTGCTGCGACTGCTGTTGCGAATCCTTCTTCGCGACGTCGGCCTTCTGCGCATCAGCCGCCGGAACTTCGCCCGGTTTCTGGTAGCGCGTGAGGAACGGCATGAACGGCGTGACTTCAAACGGCATCTTTTCGCGCGCCGAAAGCAACGGCACGGGCTTGGCCTTCACCAGTTCCACGTGATCGCTCCAAGGATCGACCTTGATGCGGGCGCCGATCGGAAGAGCCGAGATCTGGTCGAGCTTGTTGACGTCGAGGTTCGGCGCCGTACTAGCCAGCTGGTCGCCGAATTGAACGCGGTTACCGAGGCGCGGATTGATGAGCGCGGGCAGATTCTTCGATTCGGAATCGAGCTGCTTCATGAAGAGGCCTGCGCTCGTCAGCTTGTCTTTGTATGGCGAATTCTTAAGCAGTTCGAGAGCCTTGGCGTTCGCGAGCTGCACTTCCGCCGGCGTGTCCTTGAACGAGAAGTGCGAAAGCGCTTCGGTGGTGCTCACGTTGGTCGTGTCGTTGAAGCCCCACTGGTCCGTGGAGGGCTTGGTCACAATGATGTCGGCCAGTTCCTGCGCGAGCATCGCTGCGAGGCTAGCCTCGTCCGGAAGCGCGTCAAGCAAGCCGCGGCTCAGAACGATGGTGTGACCGATGGTGAACATTTCGATCGTGCCGGTGAGAAGCACGCGGCAGTGCACTTCGGGCTGAATGTCGAGGTTGTTCGTGACCTCGAGGTTGTTGATAACGGTCTCCATGACCTTGTCAACTTCTCCCGGAGGCGCGAGCAAACCGGTACGCTGCAAGCGATCGAGAACGTTGATTTCCGCCTGGTGCTGCCATTCACGCTCGGCTTCGATCGGCGAACGATCCTGGGTCTGCTGCACGGCCTCGTCGTTGATCGTGGGCGACTCGACGGTCAGTTCGGTGAATTCAGACTGATGGCCAACGTTCTTCAGGTCGTAGCCCCAGAGGCGCGTCTGCGACTTGAAACGAATGTTGCCGCCGAGAAACTCCTTGAGGTCCGACTCCTGGCTGTAAATGTAGGAAGGCAGCCAGAGGCCGGGCTGAACGTTGGTGCGCCAGCTATCGAAGTGCAGGTTGAAACTGTTGATGCCGGCGATCGGCGTATAGACGCCGTTGAAACGCACAATCGTGAAATTCTGATCTTCCGCCCAGATGCGGCCCTTGAAGCGGCCGCGGCCCGACTTCGGCAGTGGAGTGACGTCGAACACCACGCAGCGGACTTCACCAAGGAATTCGCGGCGCACGTAGTCGAACTGATAGTGCTGCCGGTCGAATCCGTTCGTGTCGACGTAGATCATCTGCAAAAAGCCCTCGGGAACGTACGAGGAGGTGAACATCCCGCTCATATGGACAATCGGGTTCACCGCGTCGAACTTACCCTTCCGAGCGCCCAGCATCGAGTGATCGACGATGCCCTTTGAAAGGTCCGCTTGCCCCAGGAAGTAGTGGTCCTTCACAGGGATTGCGCCCATATCCTTATCGGACTTCATCTCCTGGATGTAGGTCTCGATAATCGGGCTGAAGCGGCGGAACGTCGCGACCTGCTCGCGCTCGCGGGCGGTGATGCGATCGATTGCCTGATCCACAGTCACTACAGGTCCCGCTGCCACGGAACTGGACTGCGGTTGAGTTTGGTTCGCCGGTTGCGATTGCGCGGCAGCGGCACCCGCGGCAACGCCCATCAGCGTCAACATTACGACATTCTTCCAGATGCGCATTTCCATTCCCCTTTTCAGTTCGCGAGTGCGAAAACAATGTGGACGATGGCGGTCTGATCCACGGGCTGACCGTCCTGCGTGGCCGGCTTAAACTTGATCTGACGAGCAGCCGTTTCGGCCTGTTCATCCAGGCCATATCCGAGACCCTGAACTACACGCAACACTTTGATTTCACCATTTGCGCTGAACAAAACCTGAAGGCGCACATCGCCTTCGATCTTCTTCGCTCTTCCCTCATCGGAATAGACCGGCTTCGGATTGAATAGAATCTCAACGCCCTTGGTGTTGGGAGTTACGGTCTTCGGCTTCGCGGCCGTTGGCGTTGCCACGGCTTGTTCGTCGAAGCCGCCGGTTTTCACGCTGCCGTGAGAGCCGCCGCCGTTGCCACCTGCCGCTACGCCATTTCCAAACCCTGTACTGGCCACAACACCCTTCGCGCCGTTCGCGCCGCCGGTGCCGTTTCCTTCGCCAGGACCCTTGGGCATGTCAAACCCGCCCGCGACGTTGATGTTCGGGTTCCGGTTCGTGTTGTTGTTCGATTTCACGCCGTCCACATCGCCGAATCCCCCCGTCTGGACCGCTTCGCGAGGCTTCTTGATGTTCGGTACTGCCGAACTACCCATCGAAATCGTCGGAGCCGCGGTCGGGAAGGCCTTAGCCACGTCCACGTCCGGGGTGACGGTCTTCTTCTCGATCTTCTTCACGACGGGAGCCGCCACGACCGGGTTGTAGACCTTCGGCTTGGGAACTTCGACCGGAGGCGCGACGACCGGATCGGGCTTCGGGACAGGCTTCACCGCCGCTTCCTTGATCGTCGGCTTGGGCTGTGGCGGAGGCGGCTGCGGCTTCCAAGCCACAATCGGAGGGGTTTCTACAGGCGTGGTCCAGTAGTGCTGGGCAATCTGGAATTTCTCGGGCATCAAAAGGGGGATCACGACCAGGGCCGTGACGGCAACAACCTGCAACCCAAAACCCGCGCTGAACAAATCCCAACGAGGACGCGCGTCTGGGAGCAGCGAGGCATTAAAGACACCTCGATTTGTGGTCCGTGCCATGATTCTCTCCGATTCCCCCTACCTAGATTTGTTAGATGCGTTCAGACACAAATACTGCCGATGCTATCTAAGTACTAGAACCAGGGGCCGGGGTGAATAGGACTCAAGTACCATTCTATCGCCTATCGTGTTGAAAGCGATAACTTGAGCGCCAGCGGGTAGCAAGGCAGTAAGCACTTCTACGTCCACCCTATCGATTCGACGCGAACAGCGGAAGAAGCCCCTCCCTACTCTAACCCGTCGGGGTGGGCTGGGTTGTGGAATTACCGTTTTGTGTGACGAAAGAGACGGGGGTTCGAGTTTGGGCACTCGAACCCCGTATCTCTACGATGTTAAGTTACGGTTTCTACTGCTTTGCCGCTTAGTGCGCTTCCACAACTACGTACCGCGTGATACCGCCCTCATTAATCAAGAGCAGCAGCGGCTGGTTCGCCGGCGAGGACGCGACTGCGTTCTGGTAGTCGGAGACGCTTGTTACCGGCTTGTGGTTGACTTCCTGAATCACATCGCCGCGGTTCAGTCCGGCCGCAGCAGCGGGGCTGGCATCGTCGATGGACGTGATTACCACGCCCTTGGTGCTCGCGGGCAGGTTGAGCTGCTGGGCGATGTCACTGGTGATGTTCTGGACGTTGACGCCTTCCAGGCCGCCGGTTGCCGAGTTATCCGCCGGTCCTTCCTGCGCGTTCTTGTCCGGCTGGAGTTCGGCCAGCGTGATGTTGAACGTCATCGTCTTTCCACCGCGCCAGACGTCAAGCTTCACGTTGGTGCCCGGCGCCATGGCAGCTACCGCGTTGCGGAAAGTGTTCTTGTCGGTGGTCGCTTGGCCGTTCAGAGCAGTGATCACGTCGCCCTGATGCAAGCCCGCCTTCTGAGCCGGCGTATCGTTAGCCACGTTGCCGATTAGAACGCCGCCCGGCTGGTTGTAATTGAACGCCTTCGCGAGTTCCGGCGTCACGTCCTGCGGCAGGATGCCCAGGTAGCCGCGGACGACCTTGCCGTGCGTCAGGATCTGGTCCATCACGGGCTTAACCATGCTCATCGGAATGGCGAAGCCGACGCCTTCATTGCCGCCGGAGCCGTGCGAGAGGATCGCGGTGTTGATGCCGACCAGGTTCCCGTGAATGTCGATCATCGCGCCGCCGCTGTTGCCCGGATTGATGGCTGCGTCGGTCTGAATGAAGTTTTCGTAGCTCTCGATGCCGAGATCCGCGCGGCCGGTGGCGCTAACAATTCCCATCGTCGCGGTTTCACCGATGCCAAATGGATCGCCGATCGCGAAGATCAGATCGCCGACTTGAAGCTGTGAAGAGTCGCCGAGCGGAAGCGTCGGGAGTTCCTTTGCTTCGATCTTTAGCACGGCGATGTCAGTCTTCGGGTCCGCGCCAACGAGCTTGGCGGCAAATTCGCGCTTGTCGTTGAGGTAGACCTTGATGTCGGTCGCGCCGTCGATCACGTGATTGTTGGTGAGGATCGTGCCGTCGGCAGTGACGATCACACCCGAGCCGAGCGCTTGTTCACGCTCCGCCTTGGGCTGCATTCCATTGCCGAACTGATCGCCGAAAAATTGGCGGAACATCGGGTCGTTGAACATCGGCGACATCTGTCCCGCTTGCGGCTTTACGATTTTCGAAGTGCGGATGTTGACGACGGCAGGAAGCGCGGGCTTGATGACGGCGGAAAATCCATTCGCGAAATTGCCGAGGCTCACCGGAAGCGCGTTCTGCGCGATTGTTACCGGGGTGCGCGGCGAACCCAAAACCGTGTGGCCGGCCCAATCTCTGAATCCTTGCGAGAGGAGGGCGCCTCCCGCGAACGCTGCCGTCACCGCAACACCGGCGACCCAGCGACGGATCTTTACGACACTGCTTTGCATGGCTGTCTCTCCTGTTTTCGCTCGAAACCCAAATTTACTCTTTTCCAGTCTGGCGCGCTACGGGGGCGCGCTGCGTTACTCGAAATATTTGACGTAATAGGCCGAAAATGGTGTTAGCGAGGGTTGGCACGCGGCGAGGGGAAAAATTCGCGTGTATCTTGCGGTAAAAGAAGCAGTTGAGTCGTTTGTGCGCCGCGGCGCGAAAAAAATCGTGAAAGGTCTCGAGAATGGTGGGCCGATTTTCCTTCGCTTTCGATTGTCTGAAAGCTACTGACCCTAATGGATTTAGACTATGCTGCGAGTCAGGATCCCTAACTGATCAGGCGCGCCAAATAGAACGCTGCTGCAGCCGCCAGGCCACCGACGAGGACGGTTTGGAGCCCACCACGAAGAGGCTTCACACCCGTGTAGTGTCCTTTAATAGAGCCGAAGACGAAAAGCGCCACGAGCGTGACACAGATCGAGAGCTTCAAAGCGAGCGTTACATCGTGGCGAAGCAGAATGTAGGGCGCGAGCGGAACAAGACCGCCCACGATGTACGACGCCGCGATCGTCCCGGCGCTTCGTGCGGCGCGAGATGGATCGGGAGTCTCCAGTCCCAGCTCAAACCTCATCATGAAGTCGACCCACTTTTTCTGGTCGGCAGTGATCACCGAAACAACCGGGGCCATCTGTTGTTCGCTGAGGCCGTAGTCGCGAAAAACTTTAGCAACTTCTTCCTTTTCGATTTCCGGAAGTTCCACTGTTTCTCGATACTCGCGATCGAGTTCGCTTGCGTAGTGTTCGGTGTCGGTTTTCGCGGCGAGGTAGCCGCCGAGTCCCATCGCTATCGATCCCGCCGCAATTTCCGCGAGGCCTGCTGTGACGATGATGCCGGTGCCTTTTACCGACGCGGCTACCGCGCCCGTCAGTCCAGCGGCAAGCGCGAACGGAACCGTCAACCCGTCCGACATTCCGATTACGATGTCGCGAACAAACGCAGTCGACGTGAAATGCTTTTCCACGTGCTCCGTGGCTGGCATCTTTCACTCCTTGGAATCATCTAACGAGCGGCGGCGCGGTGAGCCGTCTTTCCCTTTATCTTCGCGCGGGATGAGTATAATCAGTGAGCCGGAAAGAGGGAATCAGCTGAGTGGAGTGGCAACGTCTGGACATTTAAATAAGGAGCTTTCCTCAAATGCCTTTCACAGTTCCGCCTTTGCCGTACGCGTTTGACGCGCTCGAACCCTACATCGACGCGAAAACCATGGAGATCCATCACGATAAGCACCACGGCGCCTACGTCACGAACCTCAACAAGGCCCTCGAAGGGCACGCCGATCTGCAAAATAAAACAGTCGAACAACTTCTCACCGGACTGAACAGTTTGCCGGAATCGATTCGCACTGCAGTGCGCAACAACGGGGGCGGTCATTTAAATCACTCGCTCTTCTGGAAGATCATGAAGAAGGGCGGTGGCGGTGAACCGGGCGGCGAGCTGGCAACGGCGATCAACGGCGCGTTCGGAAGCTTCGCGGAATTCAAGGCGAAGTTGGTCGACGCAGGCACGAAGCGTTTCGGTTCGGGCTGGGCGTGGCTGCTTTTCCGCGATGGAAAATTGGTGATCGAATCGAGTGCGAATCAGGACAATCCGATCATCGATGGCGGCAAGGCGTTTTTCGGTGTCGACGTTTGGGAACATGCCTACTACTTGAAGTATCAGAACCGCCGACCGGAATATCTGGAGGCCTGGTGGAACACGATCAACTGGGCGCAGGTGGCCGAGAATTTCGCCGACGCCAAAAAGTAGTCGAGAGAATAGCGGATTGACGGAAACGGGAGCGTTTTTTGCGAGCGCTCCCGTTTTTTCGTCCCCGAATTTGTTAAAGATTTCCACGCGGGCACCGGTCAGCCAAACCGCAAGTCGGCTCGATTCGTGGGAAGTCCGTTCGCCGCAGAATTTATTTCCTGAAGCCGCTGCGAATCGCCTGGCGGCGCTGAAAAGCTGAAACGAGAAGAGTTAGCCCGGGATCTGCTCCAGGCCTAATGATATTTTCGAGGCCTGTTTTATGGGCTATTCAGCAACTTCCGTGCCACTTGCATCATCGAATGCTCGTTTTGCAAACGAATTGTGAATTTCCTTTTTCGTGGCACGGAGTCTTGACGCAAACGCAAAAATCTGTAAACTGCGATTTCTGACATGGCAACGACAGCCAATCCGCTACCGAGACCCGGCGAGGAACCTCTGCAGGATTTTGATTTCCCGCAGCGCGAAGCGGCGTTTTTCTACGGCTTGTTTCTGCGCGGCCATTCCGCCGAGGAATTGAGAAAAGACATCCAGGTTCCTGCCGTCGTGCTCGCGAAGTGGGACAAGGAGACGGTCCGTCAGCCGGAACTTCGCTCCGTCCTTGAGCGCGTTGTTCGTTACCGCCAGCACGTCCTTGCGATTTTCGAAAATCTGATTTGCCACGACGCGTCCACGCAAAAACTTCAGTAAGACTCGCTAGTTTGGCCCGTTTTCACCATACATCCAGGATTGACTTCGACTTGCTGCCACGTATCATCATCGCTGCGTGCAGGAGACGCTGCGGAAAAGATGCTGAAATATTTGATCGTGGGCGTGGGCGGATTTGTCGGTTCGGTGATGCGTTTCTGGGTGGGCACTTTGCTCACGGGAAAATTCGGGACGCGCGTCCCGTGGGGCACGTTCGCCGTAAACACGACGGGATCCTTTCTGATTGGCTTGATCGTCACGGTGCTCGTGGCGCGCTCCGATCTAAGCCCAAACTGGCGCTACCTGATTCCGATCGGATTCATCGGTGGCTTCACGACGTTCTCAGCGTTTGAGTACGAAACGTTCCGCAGCTTCGAAAGTGGAGACATGCTGATTGCAGCGCTTAACGTCATCGGCAGCGTGATCGCTGGATTTCTTTGCGTCTGGCTCGGCGTGCTTGCCGGGCGTGCCATCGAGCACCAGTAGCATCCCCACGCTGTTTGTTGTAAATTAGAGGTCTCGCCTGCTGGTCCCCGGTAGCTCAATGGTGGAGCATTCGGCTGTTAACCGAAGGGTTGCTAGTTCGAATCTAGCCCGGGGAGCCACCTTCTCTTTCTTCTTCAATCAGTTGCAGACTGCGATTTCTGTCTCCTCCTTTTTGGGGAGCGGACTGTCACGAAAATGTAACACTCCCCGCTTTCCGTAGAGCTTCTTGTTCGCTCGATCGACGGCGTTGCGAACCTGGTCGGCCATTCCCAACTGGTAGTGCCGTTTGGTTTCCGGACTGGTGTGTCGCATGGCGCGCTCGACAACGGCATCCGGTGCTACTTCGCTGAGACGGGTGCAGAAGACGTGACGCAGGTTGTAAATCGGAAACGCCGGCACGCCTGCTCGCTTCAGTGTTGTTTTCCAAACGGTTTTTACCGTCGAGATCGGCCGGTTCGGTAGAACCGGGCTCGGGAAAACATATTCGCTCGTCGAAGATCCTTGCTTTTTCCATGCACGCAAAACATCGCAGGCATACTCAGACAAAGGAATCGGCTCGGCCGAAGCGGGAGTCTTCACGTTGTTGG
>JBEKJW010000019.1:0-29967 GCA_050011035.1 Candidatus Acidiferrales bacterium | reverse complement strand
GCGTGGCCCCGAAGCCACGCCGATGGAGAACCAACGGTGAATCGCGTTCACACTCCGTCGCAAACCGTCGGTCCGTTTTTTCACCTCGGCCTCGCGCACCTGAATCGTCATTCGCTCGTTCCAGACGGAACGCCTACGAATCAGATCCTTTCGTTCCACGGTCGCGTCTACGATGCTGATCTCGCTCCTGTGCCCGACGCGCAGATCGAACTCTGGCAGGCTGACTCGAACGGCGAATACTTCGATCGCGAGTACGCCGCGCGCGCTGGCGCCAACGCATTCACCGGTTTCAGCCGCATCGCCACCGACGATAACGGCGCGTTTCACTTCACCACGATCAAGCCCGGCCCGGTTCGCAGCCGCAGCGGGGGCGCAACGCAGGCTCCGCACATTTCCGTTACGATTTTCATGCGTGGGCTTCTGCGTCATCTTTCCACGCGCATCTATTTCCCCAACGAGCCGCACAACGCGGCCGACCCTGTCTTGCACGCCGTGCCCATTGCGCGCCGTGACACGCTGATTGCGCTCACCGGCAAAGCCGAGCCAAACAAGTTCGAGTGGAATGTTGTTCTGCAAGGCGAAAGCGAGACCGTGTTTTTTGACCTCTAGGAGCCCGCTCTCCGAGCCATGCGTCCGAAAAAGGGCCGAAAACAGGGGCGAAACCGCTCCAAGCGCCAATCCCGCGCCGCCCTGCGGCTCCATGAAATTCCCAAAAACTCAGAGTATGATGGTGCGCGGCACCCCACACGCCCCGGCCGTAAAGGACCTTTCATGGACCACCGGTTCACACTTGGCGTCGAAGAGGAATTCCAGATCGTCGATCCCACCACGTGGGAGCTGCGTTCGCACGTCAGCGAACTGATGGAAGCCTCCACGCCGAGCCTCGGCGAGCATATCAAGCGCGAAATGCACCAGTCGATCGTTGAAATCGGCACGCATATTTGCGCCGACGTGAACGAGCTGGACGCGGACATCCGCCGCATGCGTGGCGAACTGGTCCGCGCCGCCGAAAGCCGTGGCCTCGCCGTTGCGGCCGCTGGGACTCATCCGTTTTCCAGCTGGATCGACCAGGTCATCTCGCCCGGAGAGCGCTACGAAAATATCGTCGAGGAAATGGGCCAGCTCGCCCGGTCGCTTCTGATTTTCGGCATGCACGTTCACGTCGCCATGCCGAATCGCACCACGATGATCGAGCTGATGAACATGGCGCGCTACTTTTTGCCGCACCTGCTTGCGTTTTCCACCAGCTCGCCGTTCTGGATGGGCCGCGACACAGGTTTGAAGTCCTTCCGCACCACGGTCTTTCGCCGCTTCCCGCGCACCGGCATTCCGGATCACCTGCACTCATGGAATCAGTACGAGGACTACATCGAACTGCTTGTCCGCACGAACTGCATCGACAACGCCAAGAAAATCTGGTGGGACGTACGCCCGCATCCGACGTTCGGCACGCTCGAGTTCCGCATCTTTGACGTTGTGACGCGGGTCGACGAAGCGATCGCCATCGCCGCGCTTACGCAGGCGATCGTTGTGAAGCTGCACCGCCTCTACCTTGCCAACATGGGATTCCGCATGTATCACCGTGCCCTCATCGAAGAAAATAAGTGGCGCGCCGCGCGCTGGGGCGTCGAAGGCAAGCTGATCGATTTCGGCAAACAGGCCGAGGTCCCGATGAGCATTCTCGCCGAGGAACTGTTGGAATTTGTGGACGACGTACTCGACGATCTCGGCAGCCGCCGCGCTCTTGAGCCAATTCAGCGCATCTTCCGCGAAGGCACGGGCGCCGAACGGCAGCGCCGCGTCTTCAAAGAAACGGGCGGCGATCTAAAAGCCGTGGTGCGCCACATTGTGGAAGAGACGCGTGCAGGCGTCACTGTGCCCTCGACCACCGCCGCGCACGGCCCGGGCGCCGATTGATTTTGCATTCATCGAAATGTTTCACCCGAATTCGCACGGCTTGAAGGAGCGCGCGACATGAAGATCGGACTTCTCTGCGGCCGCGAATACAGCTTCCCGCCCGCATTCATCGCCAAGGTGAACGAGCTTGGCGCGAAAGACGGCATTACCGCCGAATTCGCGAAGCTTGATGGCACGAAAATGGGCGAGCCGCCGCGATACAGAGTCATCGTCGACCGCATCTCGCATGAAGTTGAGTATTACCGCGCGTACCTGAAGCACGCCGTGCTCCAGGGCACCTACGTGATCAACAATCCGTTCTGGTGGACTGCCGACGACAAATTCTTCAACTACGCCGTCGCGAGCAAGCTCGGCGTCGCGATTCCTCGCACTGTCGTCCTACCGCAGAAGGGCTACCCGTCGGACGTGGACATCAACTCCGAATCGCTGCGCAACCTCGACTACCCAATCGATTGGGATGGGTTGCTGGATTACGTCGGCCGTCCCGCTTTTTTGAAGCCGTACTCCGGCGGCGGCTGGAAGCATGTATACAAGGTTCACGACAAAGAAGAGCTGATCCGCGCCTACGACGGTACCGCGCCCTATTGCATGACGCTGCAAGAAAACGTCGACTTTGACAAGTACGTCCGCTGCTTCACCTTCGGCAAGATGGACATCATTCCCGTGGTTTACGATCCGGGCGCGCGGCGCTACATAATCGATCACAACTATCTCTCCTCCGAGCTTGGCGCGCGCGTGGTGAAAGACGCGCAGACGATCAATCAAGCCCTCGGCTACGAGATGAATACGATCGAGTTCGCGATCAAGGGCGACATTCCGTACGCGATTGATTTCCTGAATCCCGCGCCGGATTTCGAACGCGATCGCATCACCGAATTTTACTTCGGTACCGTTGTCGATCGGATGGCGCGCCTGGTGATTGATCGCGCGTTGCACGGTGATCCGTCCTACCCGTGGCCGCGTTGGGAACAGATGCTCGGCGTCGGTCAAGCTTCCGGATTCACAGGCGCGCCTGGAAAAGTCGCGCAAACGGCTGGGCCTTCCGCTCCGTCGACGTCGGGCGCCGTGCCAGCCGCACCCGGCAAAGCGCGTCCCGGAGTGAAACCCGCATGAGCGGTGGAGCGCAGCCGTCGCCCGTTTCCGCCGCGCCAGTCGAATTCTGGAACAGTTTGCTTCGCCCGAACGTGGAACTCGCGCCCGCGTTCGCGCAGGAGTTGAACGCGACGATGCGCGCCAAGCGCCTTACGTTCGGCGAACGTGTCCACTGCCCGTTTCTGCGGCCGTTTTTTCTCACCACCGACGAGGAGAAGCGCGTACGTCCCGTTGCTGAAGCAATAGCCGCGATGGGCGAGCGCGTCGTGAAGCAATCGCTCGCCGATCCGGAGCTGCTCGCGCAATCCGGCCTGTCGCCAGAAGAAGAGCGCCTCGCGCGCCTGAACCCGCGCTACGCGACTGCCAGCACCGCTTCGCGCCTCGATGCCTTCCTGCTTCCCAACTCGCTGCAATTCGCCGAGTACAACGCGGAGTCTCCTGCGGGTGCGGGCTACGCCGAAACGCTTGCTGATGTGTTTCTTATGCTGCCGATCATGCAGCGTTTCGAGCAGCGCTACGCCGCGCGGAAATACCCGCTCATGAAGCTGCTCCTCGAAGCGCTCATGACCAGCTACGTCGAATGGGGCGGTAAAGCATCGCCGCCGGTCGTCGCCATTGTCGACTGGCGCGAAGTCCCAACCTTCACCGAGTTCGAGATTATCCGCGACCACTTTGAAGCCTCCGGCGTACCCACGATCATCGCCGATCCGCGCGATTTGGTTTTCGAAGGCGGCCGGCTCACCGCGCACGGACATAAGATCGACCTCGTCTATCGCCGCGTTCTCATCAACGACATCATCGCCCGTCCCGCCGAATGCGCCGCTCTCCTCGCCGCGTACGCCGCCGATGCTGTGTGCGTCGCGAACGCGCTCAGCTGCAAAATCCCGCACAAGAAATCGTTTTTCGCCGTGCTCACCGACGAGCGCAACGCCGATCTTTTCACGCCCGTCGAGCACGACCTGATCCAGCAGCACGTTCCGTGGACGCGCCTCGTCGCCGATACGAAAACCACGCGGGAGGGCGAGGCGTTCGGCCTGCTCGAATACGTTCGCGAACGCCGCAACGATTTCGTGCTGAAACCGAACGACGAATACGGCGGCAAAGGCGTGCTGCTCGGCTGGGAATGCACCGAATCCGAATGGGACGGTGCCCTCGATCGCGCGCTCGCCGAAATCGACAACGCCTGGGTCGTGCAGGAGCGGATCAACGTGCGCCGCGAAGTTTTTCCAATGCAGACCGCTGGCGGCATCGAGATGCGTGACATGCTCGTCGACTTCGCGCCCTACATTTTCCGCGGCAAAATGGCAGGCTGCCTCACGCGCCTGAGCGCCACCGGCCTGGCCAACGTCACCTCCGGCGGCGGCCAAGTCCCCAGCTTCCTAATCCAGCTCAAACAGTAGCCTCGCCTTAGGCGCGCGCAGCGCGCTGTAACATAGACTTTCAGTCTGTGGTCCACGACCAACTTCAGTTGGTCGCCTCGCTATTTCCCACGCTATACTGTCCCCGGCGTATCGGACGCCTCCGTGTCCGCGGAAAGGGCTGAGCCCATCGAGCACGACGCATTTCAGTTGTCGCCATCGCACGACATCTCTTTTGGGCCCGGGCACGCGGACACAGGGCAGCCACTACAAAGGAGATCGTCATGTCCGACACGCACGCGCATCCCTCGGTTCTGCCTCAGCGTCGCCTCCCGAAAAATCCGCACCTCGACCAACTCCGCAAACAAGCGAAAGACCTGCTCGCCGCCTATCGCGATTCCGAATCCGGCGCCGTCGCTGAAGTCGCGCGCTACGAGCGCAACGCCGATCCCGCATCGTTCGCGCTCCACGACGCACAACGCGTCCTAGCGCGCAGCTACGGCTTCGCCAGCTGGTCGAAACTCAAAGCCTTCGTTGACGGCGCCACCGCCGCGCGTTTTCTCGATGCGGTGCGCGCCAAAGATCTCGCGCAAGTCCGCGCGTTGCTGGCCAGCCGCCCCGAACTCGTCAGCATGGGCACCGACGCACTCGGAGAGCAGCGTGCCATTCATTTCGCCGTCATCAATCGCGACGCGCCGATGACGCGTTACCTGATGGAAGCCGGCGCCGACGCGCGCCAGGGCGTTTATCCACATCGCGACGCCACGTCCGCGCTCGCCCTCGCGCGCGAAAGAGAGTTTTCGGAGATTGTTGCGATTATCGAGGAAGAAGAAGCGCGCCGCCGCGAGGACCTCAGCTGCACGAACGCCACCGTCACTCCCGAGCAGGACGAAATCAGCGCAGCAATCTCACGCGGCGATCGCACCCAAACGATCGCCCTTCTCGAAGCCGATCTTTCGCGCATTCAGGCTTGCGATCGCAACGGTCGCACGCCGCTGCACCTCGCGGCGCAGGCGCATGACGCGGTACTCGTGAAGTGGCTGCTCGACCGCCGCGCCAATCCGCGCAAACTCGATCCCGCCAATCTCGCGCCCATCGATCTCGCCGCGCAACAATCCGGCAATTTTCCGGAAATCGCCCAGCTGCTTCTGCACGCCGGCTCTGTACTCACCGTCCGCGCGGCCGTCGCTCTCGACGACCAGGCGTCGGTGCGCGAAAAAATCGCCGCCGATCCCGCGCTGTTCAAGCAGATCGACGTGTTCACCGGCGGCCTCGTCACTCTCGCCCTGCGCCATCGTCAAATCGAAATGGCGAAGCTGCTTCTCGATCTCGGCGCCGATCCCGATGAACGCACGCTGCTCGACGACAACGAAGAGCCGGTGGAAAGCTGGGGCATGCCTCTGTGGCACGCCGCGCGCGCCAATGATTACGAAGCCGCGAATCTTCTTCTCGACCGCGGCGCCGATCCCAACGCCAACGTGTACGCGTCCGGCTGGCCGCTCGGCCACGCGTGGAATCACGCCGACGGGCGCGTGAAAAATCTGCTCGTCCAACGCGGCGCTCGCGCCACGCCTTACATGGTCGCGCAGATTCAGGACGTGGCCGAATCTCGCCGCCTGCTCGAACAAAGTCCCAACGACGAAGAGCTGATCAACGAACTCCTTTGGTCCGCCGCCGATCACGGCTGCGTCGAAATCGTCTCGCTCGCGCTCTCGTATGTGAAATGGCCGCGCGACGATTCGCGCTGGAATTGGATTCTCCTCCAGCCGATCCGCGCCGCTGGTCCTGACACGCAAGAGAACCAACCTTTCTTCGCGTGCCTCGCGCTGATTCTCGATCACGGTGTCGATCCAGACGTGCCTCGCTCCGGCCGCACCACGCTGCACTACGCGTGCGCCCAGCACGGCTCGTCGCGAGGCGCAGACCGCGCGCGCTTTGCCGCGATGCTTCTCGACCACGGCGCCGACTTCACCCTGCGCGACGACATCCTCAGATCGACGCCGCTCGGCTGGGCTTCGCGCTGGGGCCACAAAGAAATCGTCGAGCTGCTTCTCGATCGCGGCGCGTCGGCCGTCGAGCCTGACGCCGAGCCGTGGGCGCAACCCATCGCTTGGGCTCGCAAAATGAACCACCCCGAAATCTCTGCACTCCTCGAAGCCCGCGAACGAGGCGCGGATCGCAATTCGGCTACCGATGGAGAGGTGACGATCATTCCGAGAGAGAGCACCGCGACTGACGACCCTCTCTTTGTTTCCGTCGTGTATCGCATCGCAGGAAAAATTCTCGCCCGGCGCGGACTTCGTGAGCTGTACGTCACTGCCGTCGACAACTGGTTTGACCACAAATGGCTATGTTTTCCTCATGGGCTCCGAGGGCTTCTTAAACAATCGGATGACGGATCAAAGGAACTCCAGCCGGCTAGACTGACCGTCCCATCGTTCACCGCTGGAAGAATCCTTCGCCAAAGCTATTTCCGCCGGGAAGACAAAACGGGTTCCTTCGTAAATCACACCAAACGATTCATGCTGCATAAAACGGATAAACACCCAGGCGCAAACAGGCAGAAAATTAAGAAAATCTCCGAATCCGGATTGTTCGTCTGGTATAGCTCGAACACCACGAATAACGATCGGGGCAACATTATGATCTACGCCGTCAAGGGCGGTTCGCTTGAGGCTTGGTATGCTTCGTTTTCCAAACACCGTGGCTGGAAGTTGGAGTCCGTGAAGGGGATCGACCGTGAAACCTTCGAGGAACTGGCGGCTGATTCATAGCTTCGCACGCACCTCGCTTCGCGAACTCTGTGCGAACATCGCATCGGAGACGCCGCCGTCGCAAACTTTGCAGGCCGCGAAAAATCGCATGAATTCCTAGAAAATCGCGGCCTGCACATCTATAATTTTTCGATGGAATTTGGACCGGTCGACCCGGAGCTCCGCCCAGGAGCGAAGAACGCAATCGAAACCTGCCTCGCGATTCAGCCCGGCGAACGCGTCACGTTGATCGCTGACCGCCCGAGCCAGTCCGTCGCGGCGAGCCTTGCGGAAGCGATCAAAAATCGCGGCGCTATTTCCGACACATTCGTCCTCGAAGAGCTCGCTTCGCGCCCGCTCAAGCACGCGCCAGGAGCCGTACTCGAGGCGCTCGGACGCGACGACGCAGGGATTCTTTGCATGCAGCCGCTCGAAGGCGAGCTCGGCGCGCGCAAAGACATCGTCGGAGTCGTCGAGCGCCGCCACATCCGCTACGCGCACATGATCGGCGTCACTCCCGAAATCATGAAGCAGGGCATGCGCGCAGACTACATGATGGTCGACCGCCTCAGCGAAAAATTGCTGCAGCGGATGCACGACGCGAAATCCCTCACCGTAAGAACCGACGCGGGAACGTCGCTTGTCTGCACCTTCGATTCAAAGCTCGACTGGGTGAAGACCAGCGGCCTGATCAGCAAGCGCTACTGGTCGAACCTTCCCGCCGGCGAAGTTTTCACCACGCCTGCGAAGGTAGATGGCACATTCGTCTGCGACGGGACCGCCGGCGATCATTTCTGCGGAAAGTACGGCGATCTCGAAAAGACGCCGCTCAAACTCGAAATCAAGGCCGGCCGCCTCGTCAAGGCCAGCTGCGACCGTAAGGATCTCGAATCCGAATTCTGGAGCTACTGCCACACAGACGAAAACAGCGACCGCGTTGGCGAACTCGCCTTCGGCACCAACATTAGCCTCCACGAATTCATCGGCATCCTGCTGCAGGATGAAAAATTCCCCGGAGTTCATCTCGCGTTCGGCGATCCCTACGGCAGCCAGACGCACGCGCAGTGGAGCTCGCGCACACACGTCGACGTGCTCGCGCGCCGCTGCAATGTTTGGATCGATCAGGATCAGGTCATCTCAAACGGCCGTTACATGCTCGACCGTTTGGGACTCGCGTAAACGAGAAGCAGGGAAGCCCTCGAGGCAATCACGCAATTCGCAACGCTTCATCAATCAGAAGAGCCGGCTGACGTACTCCCACATCTGGTGCTTCCAGAAGGGCCAGTCGTGACCGCCTTCCGCACCCCAATCGTCCAGGTGGTGATTGATTCCGCGGCTGCGCAACACTTCTGAAAGCCGGTACGACGGCCCGCTGTTCTCCCACGGCCCATGTCCCGTCGCGATGTGAATGTCGCACTGCGAAAGCAGCCAAAGCTGGTGGCTATCGCTCAAATTCGAGAGGTAATCGACCGGGTTGTTGAAGTAGGTGTTGTTGTCGTACATCCCGCTCATGAATCCGCGAATGTCGTATACGCCGGAGATCGCGAAGCAGCGCTTCACCACGTCCGGATGCTTAAATAAAGTGTTCGCTGCGTGGTACGCCCCAAACGACATTCCCATCGTTGAAATCGCAAGCCCCTGCGTCTTGCAGTTATCCCAGATGAACGGCACCAGTTCCTCGCGCATGTACGAATCAAACTGCGCCTGCATGTAGCTGCGGTGGAATGGATGCGCGCCCTTGTTGTAAAACGCGGCGAAGTTGATCGAGTTCACGCTATAGAACTTCACGCGGCCCGCGTCGATCAGTGGCGCCAGCGCTCCGATCATGCCCTGGTTTTCCAGTTCCCACTCATCGCCCGCGCTCGTCGGAAATCCAACCAGCGGCATGCCGTAGTTTCCGTACACCACCACGCCCATTTCCATTCCTACGCGATGCGACCACCAGTGATGGTATTCCCGGTTCATTGTGCTCCTGCGCGGACGCCTTCGCCCACGGCGCGGCCGCGGCGTTCGAGCGCGCCGTATTATACGGCGTTTCTTGCGGACTCGCGCCGCAAACGGGCCGTCCGCAGTTTCGCTTTGAAGGAGAAAATCCGGCGAAAGGTTCACTGCAATAATTGTAAGCGAAACTCCCGCTCTCCACGAAATCGGACCGCAGTTCAACGACCCGCGAAGAATCGCGTTGCTTCAACCTTCGCAGCAAACGCGATACTATCCCCGTTGCCTTCGCTCTTGTCCGTCGGGCGCCCCCCACATTCTTGAAGGAGACTTCCATGGAAATGCGCTCCGCATTTCGGCCCCTCGCGGTGGCGGCCCTCCTGCTTCTCCCCGTCGCGTCACTCGCCGGCAGCAAATTCGACGGCAAGTGGACCACGCATCTCTCCTGCGAAGCTCACGGCGAATCACCGGCGTATAAGTGGGATTTTCCCAGCGAGATCAAAGACGGCAACTATCACGGCCAGCACGGAGAAGATGGCGCTCCCGGTTATCTGGTGATCGACGGCAAGATCAACGACGACGGCACCGCCAAGCTCGCCGCGAATGGCGTGCCAGCGGGCGCTCACGGGATCTTCGTCCACGCCGTGAAGGGCAACAAGTACAGTTACAACATCAAGGCCCATTTCACCGATATCAAAGGCACTGGCACGCGCGACGAAGGTGTTGGGTTCGTGGGCCGGGCGTGTACATTTGAATTCGACAAGCTGCCTGATACACCGAACGCCGCGCTGCCCGCCACCGCTGCACCCACGCCCGCACCGCAATCAACGCCTCAGGCTCCCGACGCGAACGCACCAAAGTAGCTCAAACGCGCTATTCGTCCGCGTGCCGCTCGTTTTCGTGGACGCAACGCATCTGGTATTCTAGCGGCACGTTCCGCACGCAATCGCGCGCAAATTTCTCCGGCAATAAAAGGAAAGGAAACGGCTTTTGACCGCTTTTGACGCTCTCGTTCTGGAACTCGCCGCCGCAGGCCCCGGCCACGTCGAAAAAATCGAACAGTTCAGCTCCAAATTCCTCACCAAGAAACGCGACATTGTCGTTTACCTTCCCGGCATTTATGCGAAGCGCCCGGACATGCATTTCCCGGTTCTCTATCTCGAGGACGGGCAGAACCTCTTCGATCCCAACACCTCGTTTATCAAAGGAGTGTACTGGCACGTCGGCGAAACGGCCGACCGCGTGTTCGCCCAAGCTCTCGTCCAGCCGCTGATCATCGTCGGCATCTACAACACCGACAAACGCCTCAACGAGTACACGCCCACGCGCGATAAAAAGCTCGGCGGCGGGCGCGCCGATAAATACGGCCGAATGCTCGTCGAGGAACTGAAGCCGTTCATCGAATCGAAGTATCGTGCGCTCTCCGGCCCCGAGCACACCGGTCTCGGCGGCTCGTCACTTGGCGGTTTGCTGACTGTTTATCTCGGCGTGAAATATCCACAGATCTTCGGCAAGCTTGCTGTGCTCTCACCGTCAGTGTGGTGGAACAAGCGCGCGATTCTCGATTACGTCGCGCGCACCAACGTGCCCCGCCGCGCGCGCATCTGGCTCGACGTCGGCACCAAGGAAGACACCAGCACAGTCGCCAACGTCACCGCCCTGCGGGACGTACTACTGCAAAAAGGCTGGCAAGACGGATCGAGTCTTCACTTCAAGGTGTTCGAAGGCGCGCAGCACAATGAAGACGCCTGGTCCCATCGCGTCGCCCCGTTCCTGCAATTCCTGTTTCCGATGGCGGAGTCGGCGTTATAATCCGCCTTCCTGGGGCCCTCGCGGCCGAGCCGCTGGCAACGATCGTCGCAGCTCGCACCTCGCCGCATTTCGGAGGCACGCATTGCCCGACCCGCGTCCGGTCACCATCCTCTGCCTCACGTCCTACGAAAAAGGTTACGAATTCCTCCGCACCTGCAAAGAGCTTGGCTGCCGCGTCCTGCTGCTCACGCTTGAAAAGTTTCGCGAGGGCGCATGGCCGCGCGATTGCGTCGACGAATTTTTCTACATGCCCGAGGAGCTTCCGCTCCCCGCGATCGTCAACACCGTTAGCTACCTCGCGCGCTGGCAGCCCATCGATCGGATCGTCGCACTCGATGAATTCGATCTCGAAAACGCCGCCGCACTTCGCGAACACTTGCGCCTCCCCGGCATGGGACTCACCACGGTCCGCTATTTTCGCGACAAGCTCGCGATGCGCGGCCGCGCTAGGGAAGCCGGTGTCCCCGTTCCCGACTTCATCCATGTGCTCAATCACGACGCACTCAACGAATTTATGGAGCGCGTTCCGTCGCCGTGGCTTTTGAAACCGCGCTCGCAAGCTTCCGGCATCGGAATGAAGAAGCTGCGCTCGCCGCACGAGCTGTGGCCGATTCTCGAGCGGCTCGGCGACGACCAGTCGAGCTACCTGCTCGAACAATTTGTCCCCGGCGACGTGTTCCACATCGACGGCGTCGTTTCCGAGCGCGAAGTCGCTTTCGCCGAAGCGCACGCCTACGGAGCGCCGCCGCTGGACACCTCTCACGAAGGCGGCATTTTCACCACGCGCACTCTGCCGCGCAATTCCGAAGAGGCCCGCAAGCTTCACGCTCTGAACAACGACGTAGTGAAGGCTCTCGGCCTGGTTCGCGGCGTCACGCACGCGGAGTTTCTGCGTTCGCATGGCGACGGCAAGTTTTATTTTATTGAGATCGCCGCGCGCGTGGGCGGCGCCTACATTTCAGACGTGGTGCAGGCCGCTTCCGGCGTGAATCTGTGGCGCGAGTGGGCGCGCCTCGAAGTCGGCGTCGGCCGTACACCGTATGCGTTGCCAGCCACGCGAAAGGACTACGCAGGCGTTGTGCTTTCGCTCGCTCGACAGGAAAATCCCGATACTTCGTCGTACAACGATCCGGAAATCGTTGAGCGCATCCAGAAGAAATATCACGCCGGCTTCGTGTTCAAATCGCCTGACCCCGCGCGCATCGTCGCTCTTCTCGATTCGTACTCGCAGCGCTTCCGCCACGATTTCTTCGCTACTGCTCCCGTCCCCGACAAGCCGACGTCGTAGGGCATCCGGGACCTATCCCCGTGATCCAAGTAGCAAAGGTGATCCTGCGTCTATGCGACGCCGAGTTCCTTCGATGCTCGCCTCGTAGCCTCGACGCGATTCTTGATTTTTGCAAACGCAGTGTCGCGTGACGTCGACGTATCGTCCGCGAAGGGCGAGAATCCGCAATCGTCGGTCGTGCCGAGCTGCGCGAGCGGAATTATTGCCGCTGCTTCACGCACGCGGCCCAGCACTTCATCCACGCTCTCCACTTTCGGATTGATCGGGTCGGTGACGCCGACGAAAAGTATTTGCCCGGGCTGCAGCAAATCGCGCATCGCCTTCAGCACGCGCGGCCGGTCCCTCTCACTCGCCAGCTGTACGTAGAACCGCCCAACATTCAGCTTAAAAAGTTGCGGCAGCAATCCCAGGTAGTCCACGTCGGCGCAGTGCGTCGAATCCTTGTCGCCCCCAGGGCAAGTGTGGACGCCGATCCTCCGACGCTCCTCGGCTGTGAAGCCACTCAACACACGATTGTTCAGATCGACGAACGACGAGAGCAGCCCACCCGACGGATCAAGCTTCAGCGCCAGCCGCCCTTCGGTGAAATCGATTTGCACGCTCGCCGCGCCCGCATTCAGGCACTCGCGAATATCACGCTGCGCTTCCGTCACCAGATCGTTGATGAATTGCTCGCGCGTGTAGCCGGGCAGCGCTTCCTGCGGGTAGAGCAGGCTCAGTGCCGACGCGGAAATCACCGCCTGCTTCACCGGCCTCTCCGCGTACTGTTGCGCCGACTTCAAATAACTCGCCGCGTACGTGCCGTAGTGAAACCGTCCGGCGGAGAGCTTCGGCAGCTGCCGCGTGTGGCCGTCGTCAAAAGGAATCGTCACGCCGCCCGGCGCGAGATTCGACAGCCCCGTTAGCGGATAAGTCGCGAAGCTCGATTTTCGCTGCTCGCCGTCGGTGATCACCGGCGATCCTGTCTCTTCAAACCGCTTGATCGTTTCGCGCACCTCGCCGTCTTCCATGTCGCGAAACCGCGCCTCGGTAATCTCGCCACGCGCCAGCGCGGACATCGCACCCAAAAATTCCGCCGAGCGCGGAATGCTCCCAATCGGTTCGGTAGGAATCGGCATCGTCACTCCTCATTTTCACGGACGCGTCGCCTCGCACATCTCCGTTGCGACGCGCACACCAATACATAAAATTGTGCACGAAAGTCTGCGTTTGAAGCGCGCCCGCCGCAATAATCGAAAAATATTAAGGGCGTCGCGGCACTACATCGTGAGCACGACGCGGAACTGCGCGTGGCCGCTCATCATCCGGTCGTACGCCTCGGCCGCCTTCGCGAGTGGGTACGTCTCGATCATCGGCCGCACACCGGTCAACTCCGCGAATCGAAGAGTGTCCTCTGCCTCGGCTGGGATACCGGCCGCCCACCCATGAATCTCTCGCACGCCCACTATTAGCTGCACGGGCGTGACCTCGATCGTTCCGAAGTCCGCGCCGACCACCATCAACCGCCCGTTCGGCGCGAGGCCATCGATCAGCTCGGACATCGCCTTCGCGCTCGGGGCCGTCGCGATGATCGCCATAGCGCCGCCCAGTTTCTTCAGCTCTTCAGCCGGCTTCGTCGCCGCGCTGTCGATGTAGACGTGCGCACCGAGTTTCTTCGCGAGCTGTGCGTTCTCCGGACCGCGCCCGATCGCCGCCACTTTGTATCCAGATTTGTTTGCGAACTGAACACCCAGGTGTCCCAGTCCGCCGATACCCTGCACCGCAACCAAGTCGCCCGGTCGCGCGCCACTATTCCGCAGCGCGTTAAACGTCGTGATACCCGCGCACAAGAGCGGCGCGGCTTCCACATCGCCGAGCGTGTCCGGAATCGCCGTCAGCGCCTCGAGCGGTGCGATCATGTACTCCTGATAGCCGCCGTCGTAGCTGATGCCTGAGATTTTGTGGTTCTCGCAGTTCATGAAGTCGCCGCGCCGGCAATACTGGCAGGTGCCATCGTGCCCGCCGTGCCAGCCCACGCCCACGCGCTGGCCGACCTTCCACCCAGTCACGCCCGGTCCGGCTTCATGCAGCACGCCGACCACTTCGTGTCCCGGAATTCGCGGATACTGAATACCGGGCCACGCGCCTTCCTTGGTCAGCACGTCGCTGTGACACACGCCGCACGCGTTGACCTTGATGAGCACCTCATTCGCTTTCGGCTTCGGAATCTCGCGATCCACAATTTCAAACGGTGCCCCCGGCTTCGGAACTTGCGCGACTTTCATCGTTGCAGCTGCGGTCTGTGGCGTTGCCATAAGGCCTCCTCGTGGGTCGGCTCCGCTGGCGGGAGCCTGTAGAAAATTTCGATACTGGGAATCTCGCGTGTTATCAGAAACAGCGCAGGTCAATCAGGCTGGTTACAAATCTTGCCGGTCCGTTCGGTGGCCCGCCGCGTACCCGGCCGAACATGCCACATCGAACGAGCCAGCACGTTAACGCGCCGCCGCGGTCCCGTCAAGCGAAGCCAATTTGCTCGCTGGTCGTGCTAGGCGGCCACTTATCGCCCAAAAGCGCCGGGAAAGAAGGTCTTCAGGAGACCTCTCGCAATGCGCAACGCCTCTGAGGCCCTGCAGGCGTTCTTATATCTGAGTCGACCAGCAGGTGTCGGACCCCCCCAGGGACTAAGCAGAGACGCTCGGCTGAGAGGACAGCGTGCGGGCGAGGCGATCAATGTCGAGAACGAGCAAGATTTGGCGATCCAATTTGCACATATGATTTACGACCTCACGAATGCTTGGTTTCAGCGTTTCCGAAGGCTCCTCATAAAGCGAGGTGTCGACGTCAATTATTGCCCCCACTCGATCTATGAATAGCGTTAGCAAACCGTCGGGGAATCGCACGACCGCCATTTGTTTTTCCATCGCAGAATCCGAATCGCAGTCTGTAAGCTGCAAATGATCGCGCAAGTCGACCACGGGAAGAATCTGGCCTCGCAGGTTTATCATTCCTGGAAATGTCCGGCGGGACAATGGCACGGGAACGACCGTTTGAAGTTCGAGGACTTCCTGGATTTTAATTGCGGGAATTCCAAAGAGAATTCCGCTGAGAATAAATGTCGCGTACTTTACTTTATCCGCCATGATTGGGAACTTGTCCTGACAGTTCGAGTTCGTTTCCGTACACCAGCGATGGCCCTGGGATCATGTGGCCTAGTTGTTCGATGTCCACAATCTCTGTGATCCGCTCCTGAATCACCATCGATCCTTCAACGCCGCGACGCGACGCGGGGTTGAGCTTTTGGGTCTCTACATTGGCGATCCCCAAAATGCGGCCAACCTGCAGGATCACCGTTCCCCGCGACTCCAACCGTACAACCACGGCGGCGAACTTGTTTGGGTCCGCGACGGTCAGGCGCGGCCCGCGATCCGTGCCTCTACGCTCATCGAACAGCGATTCGAGAGCGGCGAGCGAAAGGATCTGGCCTCCGTACTGCATGACGTCGAGCCCTCCAAGGGTTTCGCGGGCGGCGTGGTCCAGGTTTTCAAGCCGCTCGACGCATTGGATGGGAATCGCCATCCTCTCGCCGTGACTACACTCCACTAAGACGAGCGTGCGCTTCACTTTTCGCGCGTCATGTCCTGCATCTTCCTTTTTGTCCTGAAGCAACGTCATTCCACGGCGTTTGGCCAAGATCCCGAGATCGAGGATCAATGCGACTCGACCGTCGCCCAGCACAGCCGCACCCGTAAAGAGTCCGATGTGCTTGAAGTACTTCGACAGCGGTTTGACGACGATTTCCTCCGTATGCCTGATCTGATCGACTTCGATTGCGTACCGCCGGCCCTCGGCCACCACAACCACGATTCGCACAAACCGTCGATCTGCCGATTCGTTTGCCGGCAGCCCCATCTCCTCCTGCAGTGAAAGCAGCGGAAGCACAGTCCCGCGAAAACGGAGCACTCGGACGCCTTCGATGCGCTCCACCGTTTGGCCTGCCTCTGACGCCTCGTATCCGAGCAACTCCACCAGGGCAGCTTGAGGAACGGCGAACACGGACCTGCCGCTCACGACCGTCAGCGCCGGAATCGTAGCGAGGGTGAGCGGAATCTCCAGCGTGATGATCGTGCCCGCGCCGCGCTTGCTCTCCAGGCGAACTCGGCCGCCCAAATGTTCGATGTTCGTTTTCACCACGTCCATGCCGACGCCGCGCCCTGACACGCTGGTGACTTTCTCGGCGGTCGAAAGTCCTGGCGCGAAGATCAAAGTCTGCAGTTCTTCCTCCGTCATCGCACTTGCCTGAGCCGAAGTAATCACGCCATTTGTGATCGCCTTCTGTTTTACGCGTTCGGTGTTGACTCCCGCGCCGTCGTCGGCAATTTCGAGATGGAAATTACCGCCGCCATGGAACGCACGCATCCGTATTGTTCCCGACTCCGGCTTACCGAGCTCCGCACGGCGGGGCGGAGCTTCGATTCCGTGGTCCATCGAATTGCGGAGAACGTGGGTTACGGGATCTTTGATTGCTTCGAGCAGGCTCTTATCGAGTTCCGTCTGTCCGCCGATGGTCTCCAACTCGATTTTCTTGCCGAGATCTTTGGACACGTCGCGAACAACGCGCGGCAATTTTTCATATAGCTGACTTACCGGTTGCATCCGCGCCTTCATCACATTTTTCCGAAGTTCGGCAGTGACCAGATTCAGTGCGTGTACCGTGGTCTCCAACTCGTGATCGCCGGTTTGTGAAGAAATTTGAAGCAACCGGTTTCGAAGTAGGACGAGTTCGCTGACCAGATTCATCTGGTTCTCGAGCACCCCCACGTCGACACGAATGCTGGTTTCAGCGCCCGTCCGCCGTTGTTGGCCGGCGAGTGCTTCCTCAATGTCTTTTTGAGTCACCAAGCCCAGCGATATTAGAATCTCACCGAGCTTGCGCCCGTCACCGTCCTGTTGCATCTGCAGCGCGCGAAGGATCTCCTCAACCTGCACTTTCCCCTTGCGTGCCAGCGCACCTCCCAGCCGGCCGGCGTTGAGCTCAAGTTTCTTCGATTTGGCTTTTGGCTCAGAGGTCGCTTTGGATTGTGTCTTTTCAGCGGGTGTTTGAACCTTCGAGAGGTCGGTTTGGGACGCGACTCGAAGCCCCAGTTCCGGAGCCACCGGATTGTTAGCCGGTTGCTGCCCGACGGCTTGAAGGGATTTCAGCGAGTCGACGAGCTCGCGAAACTCACGCTCGCCCTCTGTTCCCGACGCTTCGATTTCCGAAAGATACTCGCGGATCGCGTCGACCATTTGAAGCAGCGCGTCGGCGATCGCGGTACTCAGTTCCAGATCGCCTGATCGGAGCTGTGAAAGAAGATTCTCACCCGCGTGCGATAGCGATTCCAACTTCGGGAAACCCAGAAATCCGCAGGTGCCTTTAACCGTGTGGATCGTCCGAAAAATGCTGCTGATAAGTTCTGCATTTTTCGGATCAGACTCCAGCGACACGAAGTCCTGATCCAGCCGATCCAGATTGTCGCGGCTTTCCTGCAAGAAGTCTGTGATGAGTTGGTCCATGCCAATCCCGGAGCCCGCAATTTTCATTCCATCGGCCAACTGGCGAAACAGTTGACGGCAAGCGCGCAAGGGCGCCGCAACATTCTTGACGCCGCACTTAAAGAGGGCTACGCCCCCGCCGATACAAGTCCGAGACGGAGCTATGCTCACATGACTCACAACAGGGCTAAGAGCTTTCTAATTGTTTTTGCCGCACTCGCCGGCGCGACTGCGGAACTCCTCAGCCCCGCGCCGCTCTTCGGCCAGTGCCAGCCATCTGATTTTCCGGAGAGCGGGGACGTTTCGGCAGCTCCATCTCGGCCGACTGAATCGAACTCGGCCGATCCAATCGGCACCGGCATTGTCGAAACGGAAGCTGGCTACACTCACACGTGGATTGAGGGCACTACAACGCAAACGCTATTCACCAACATGATGAAGATCGGTGCGTGGTGCAACGTCGAGATTCGGTGGAGCGCAAACAGCTTTATGGGCAACACCATAACGGGGACGACTCATCGAGGTTTTGGGGATAACTTTCTGGGAGGTCAGTACCGATTTCATCGTGAATCTAAGCGGCTGCCGTCAATGTCTGTCGGATACACGATTAAATTTGACAGCGCTGATCCCGTCAACCTCCTCGGTTCGGGCTACATTGATCACGTGTTGACATTCATGTTCGGAAAAACAGTCGGTAAAACCTCGATTTTGGCGAACGCGAGCTATTTCGTCATTGGCACTGGGCAGGGCCACTTTAACAACAAGACAGAATGGACGTTGTGTGCGTCCCGGCCGGTTTATCGAAAAATTGGCGTAATCGGCGAGGTTTACTATGACAGCCACCTCAACCGATCGAACCTCGCATACGGAAATTCCACTTGGGCGTTGACATATAACGCCAGCCCGCGCCTGGTCATCGACAGCGGCGCGTACGCGGCGTTCAACCGAGGTCCCGGTATTCCGAGCACGTCTGCATTCATCGGAGTCTCCTACGCGATCGGAAATTTGTATCGCGCAAAGGGATGGGGACCGCAGGTGAAGCGCGAGGAGTGACCAGTCCGGTAACAACGATGCTGCTTAAGCATCCGATTGGGTGTCTGACCTTTAAGCAACCGATGATGGGGGGCGCGAGATGGGAATCAAAGATCTGAAGACGGCAACGAAGATCAACGTGCTGCTCGGCACGACTATCGCCGGCTATCTTCTGCTTGCGTGGCTCGGATACGCGACTCTAAACGAAGTAAAAGTAAACGGGCCAATCTATCAGAGCATCTCGGAAGGAAAGGCGCTCGACTCGGACGTTACGCCCGCCAGCCTGTATCTGAGCGAAGCTAAACTCCAGGTGCTGGCCCTGCTCAACGAAAAGGACCGCAGCAAATTTAGCGGTCACGTAGACGACTACAAGGCAAGCGTGAAGGCGTTTCACGATTCTCACGACGGCTACGACAAGGACATGGAGGAAGGGCCCGTGAAGCAGCTTTTCCGCGGGCCTTCCTACACTCAGGGAATTGCCTGGTTGGAGGAGATAGATGCGAAGGTTATACCTGCAAAGTTGGCTGGCGACGACAATGCGGCAGACGCCGCGTTTACTCAGGCTGATGCGCACTTCGACGAGCACCGCAAAGCGATCGAAGATCTCGCGACCGCGGTGGAAAAAGATAACAAAACAAAAGAGGACGCAGCTACGCGTTCCATCTCCCACCGCATCGTCGAGCTCGGCCTGCTGATTGTCTGTGTTTGCGGAATAGTCGTCGTTCTGGGTTGGGTCACCAGTCGTGCGATAACCTCGTCGTTGCGCAAAACCGTCGAAGTCGTACAGACGGCGGCCGAGGGAGATCTGCGTAAACGCGTGGTCGTCGACAGCAAGGACGAACCAGGTCAGATGGGCGACGCGTTAAACCACATGCTGGACCGCATTTCTCAAGCCATCCGGGAGATTGGCGCGTCCGCGAATCAACTCGCCAGCGCCAGTGAGGAATTTTCAAACACCAGTCAGCAAATCACCGCTAACTCTGAGGAGACCTCCACTCAAGCTCGCGTGGTGTCCAGCGCGACCGAACAGGTCAACCACAATCTTCAAACTGTGGCGACTGGCAGCAACGAGATGGCAACCACCGTGAAAGACATCGCCCAGAATGCCCAGGACGCGGCGAAAGTGGCCGCGAAAGCCCAACAGAGCGCCGAGCAAACCAATCAGATCGTTCTAAAGCTTGGAGCATCGAGCGCCGAAATTGGCAAAGTCATCAAAGTCATTACTTCGATCGCGCAAAAGACCGACTTGCTGGCCTTAAACGCCACAGTTGAGGCTGCTCGAGCCGGCGAAGTAGGAGCCGGTTTCGCCGTAGTCGCGAACGAAGTGAAGGAGTTGGCTAAGCAAACTTCGCAAGCCACCGAGGAAATCAGCCAGAAGATTGAGGCGATTCAAAACGACGCCAAGTCCACGGTCGAAGCGATCGGCAACATCAGCGCCGTCATCAGCAAGGTAAACGAGATCTCCATTTCGATCGCCACCGCCGTCGAGGAACAATCCGCGACGACCAGTGAGATGTCACGCAACACAACGCAGGCCGCTCAAAGCGCCGAAGAAGTCTCGCACAACATCGCGGGTGTGGCGCAGGCCGCCGACGACACCGCGAAGGGCGCGGGCCAGTCGCTCCGAGCCGCGAAAGAACTTTCCAAAATGTCGGGGCGCCTCCGCGAGCTCGTCTCGCAATTCCGGGTTGAGGCGCAATCCCAGAGCGCGCGCAAGACCTGGCAGGCTCCAGTATCGGTCGGCCGTGAGCTCGAACAGCCCGAGCCGGTGGAAGAGTTGGTAGGAACGCCATAGGCCGCAACGAAGTCGTAATTTCGATTTAAAGCCACCTTCACGCGCCTGAAATACGTCACACGGTAAGGTACTGCCAGTTCGCGCCTCCGCGGGAATTTCACCCCATGCGGACCAAATCCTTGAACGCCGTGTTCTCGTATTTTCGTCCGGCTACCCATCTCGCCGATCGCCGGCGGGTCCCGGCTGCCAAGCGGGTGCAGGCTCGCCGCGCACCCGTCGTCACGCTATACATTCATCAGCGTGCTGAGTTGAATCGGGGAGCGCACTTCCTGGCGGGCGTTTTGAGCACGGGCCAACTGGGGGAAATCGAGCCGGGCGGCGTGCTCCAGAAAACTGGGATCAATATTTTGCTCGAGGCTTATCGTGCTCTAGAGCTAAATCCCGAGCCATCCGCCAGAGACGTCCGGAATATCGAGCGCATTGGTGTCGCGATCGACCGCTTTCTGAATCAGGTTGAGAAACGATTTGGCCGCATCCGCAGACGTGCGCGGCTTCGACATTCATAGGCTCGTCATACCCGCGTAAGAATCGTCCCCCATACTCATCCACCAAGCTTCCCCAAACGCCCCATGAAACGCGTGCTCACATCCGCGGCACCGCGAGTAGAGTTCGTCGGGACTGCGGCTGCCCAACGCGCGATCACCCTCCGGTTCGGGAATCAGATTCCGCCGGTCGTGCGCGCGCGCATCACGTATGCGCTGCAGGTGTTTGCCGCGATCTATAACTACCGGTTTGTCGACGGCCCGATTGATGTGCCTGCGTTGATCTGCGCCTACGGCGTAGCTGCTGAGAATGGCTCGACTCAGACGTTTTCCATTCCAGCCCATTATCAGGTGCGACGTGTGGGAGAGGCCGCATCGCAGGGCATTCGAAGCCGCTTTCGTGGAGAAGAGTTGTTTTTGTTTCACGGAATCGATGAGCCCACGGGACTGCCCGACTGGCCCGGAGAAATCTTCGAGTGGCTGACGACGAGCTACGAACTTGAAGCCAGCGAGCGCGATTCCGTAGGGCGCATCCCCTTTTCGGCGTCCGTTTTTGCGCGCGCGAAAATATCGCCGCGAAAGCCGTACGCCAGCATCTTGATGGCCTGGCTCCAAAGCGAAATCCTCAAGCGCGAACCCGGGACAGCGCCGGCCGCGCCATCGGTATCGCCTGACGCCGATCATCTCGTCGTGAGTTCGCACGACGTCGACTTCTACTGGGTGCGTTCCGCATCCGCGATTACGCGGCTGGCCAAAAATCTAGGCATCGCCGTGAAGCTCTACAAAAGCCGGCAACATCTCCGCGACACCGCGTCGATGCTCCGTGGCGTATTGGCCGGGCGCCGCGCCGGCGACTACATGCCGGCACTCCTACATGCCGGAGAGAAATGGAACTTTCGTTCGACACTTTTCGTTGTCGCACGACACGGGCATCGGCGCGATCCCGACTATCGACTTGCCGACCTCCATCAAAGGCTCATCGAAGCTCGCGAGTCTGGATTCGACGTTCAGTTGCACGGCTCCTATTCAAGCATCGTGGAAAGCGGATCGCTCGCTGCCGAAGCGCAGGAGCTCGCAAGCGTAATGGGAAAGCCGACACTCGGCGGCCGCCAACACTGGCTGCGGTTTGACTCGCACGAGAAATTGTTCGCATCGATCGCGGCGGCAGGGCTGGTCTACGATTCGACTATGGGATTTTCCGATACGGTGGGCTTCCGCAGCGGCGCCAGCTTTGCGTTTCCGCCGTACAACTTTGAAAACGAAGCGCCCTTCGACTTTCTCGAAATTCCGCTCGTCCTGATGGACGGCAGTCTCGAAGCCGCGGCACGAGCCTCGGGCGAGGTTCCTGTGGCCCTTGCGAATGAAGTTCTCCTCGAGAGCCGCCGTTGGGGATGGGGCGGCGTTTCAGCCCTCTGGCACAACCCGATCGAACCACTTTCCGTGCCGTCCGCGATCAACGATGTATTTTGGCGGTGCGTCGCGCAGCAAGACTGGCATCGCGAAAAGTGGATCAGCGCGAACGATTTTATGGGACGGAGTTTGAACCGTTATCAGAATGCTGGACTTCTGAAAGGCGTGCGCCTCGATGCTTAATCAACAAATCGTTCGCGGGCCGTTAAGCGAGGCCGAAAACGAAGCGATTCTGCGCGAATACAACCGTCTCACCAGTTCCCGCATACCCATGAACGAGTTCGTGAATTGGGTGCAGCGGAGTCCGGCTGGCCCGGCGTGGCACGCGCTGCTTACTACGGACGAAGGACGCGTGGTTGGCCACACATCGCTGTTTCCATTCACCACGCGTTCGAATCCTTCACTAACGCCGACGAAGTCCGAATACTCCTTCATGCACGAGGACTTTCGAAAGCAGCAGATTCGGGGACACGAGCACGCGGCGCGCCCTGCTTTCATTGTATTGCTCGGCAATCTGTTTGAACATGCATCGCGCGAACGCTGGGGGCCGATCTTCGCTTCGACGAATGAAAAAAACCGGGTTTTTACGCGATGGGTCGGACTAAAACCGGCGGAGTATCAGGTGTGGGAGTGCTTGTTCGTCTTGCGGCCGATCATGGCATCAAGGCACACGCCAAACATAAGTTCGCGTCAACGTGCGGCGCTAGCTGCGGCTGGCGTTTCGCATCGGTTACTTTGGATCGCGGCTCAATCGATCGTCGGAAAAATGAATGGCGTGAAAAGTGTGCCCGTTCACGGTGAGTTGACCGAGGCGAATGGTTCACGAATCAGCTTTTTTGAAGACGCCGCGTCGCTTCGCTGGCGCTATCTGGACGGGCAGTACGTTCGGTTTTCTCTCCAGCACTCCCCGCAGAGCTATCTCATTGCCAAGCGAGGATCACACGATCGCTACCTGCGCGTCTGTCAGTGGCACTTGGAGAAGGAAACACCGCTGAAGCCGCTCGTCGTCGCGCTGCTGCGCCATGCCCGCGCGGATAAAGCCCTCGGCGTCCGCTGGGCGCTCTACGACGGCGATGCGGCGTCTATGAGCCTACTGAAGCAAATGCAAAGGATGGGCTTTGCGTGTGCGCAGCGCGCGCGAACTGTGATGATTCACAAGAAGGATCCCGAGTTCCTCTCGCCTGACGCGTGGAACATGAACGACTCGCTCTTCAGTTTTGATCCGTAGAGACGAGTCCCCGAAGTCACAACCATTTCGCACAAAGATCGGCAGCGCGTCGCGGCGTACCGAAACGACCTCGCACGCCACGACCAGTGCGAGGAGCTCGATCAGTCCGGATCGAGGAAGGAAATTCCCGAGTAGACGCCGCTCTCCGTGCTGATCAGCACCATTTGATTCGGGCCGATGAAGTAGAACGACGCCGGGCTTTGCGAGCTTGACGGCGTGGGCGTGAACAGCCCGGCCGGAAGTGTAGCCGTCCCGTAGCCCAGCTGGAAGCTTACGATCGAGAATGTGCCGGTAAAACTGATATTCGGGACGTTGCCAAGCTCATTCGGAAGCGAAGTGAGGTCCCCCGCAGCGGTTGCCGCCCCGGTTTGGCCATTGATGTTAAACGCCGCTTCGAAATTCGGGATGTCGGCGATAGCAGATCCCACGGAGCCACCGATCAAATTGCCAGACAGAACGAAATTCTGCGTCTGCGTGACGAATGTCCCGGAGAATGCGTTGTTCGTGATTCCGGTGTTCGTCGACGGATCGGTGTCGATGATGAAGCCGTTGCCCGCGGAATAGAGATAGAAGACCGCAGAGTTCACGAAGCCGGTGTTGAACCCGCCATTCACTGTGATCACGCCGCGACCCGTTGTGGGGTCAAACGACGCCAGCGTCCCCGGCGCTGGATGGTTCGTGAGAATCGTGCCGAGGTCGTTCGAATCAAACGTGAGACTGAAAGCGCCCGAAGCTGGTGCGCCCTGAATTGACATCACGCCGATGATCACATCGGGACCAATATTGTTCGTCCCCGTAGGTGTGTCCATCCCGGTCATTTGCAGCACGCTGGGCCCAACGGTATTCGCGCTGTCCGCCGTCAGCGTTCCTTGTGTGCGTGCGACTCCCGCTTGCACCGTCCCGAACATGTGCGCGGCATCGGTCTGAATCATGTAGAGCTGGTTCGCGCTGACCAAGTAGTAGGCGTAGGTTGACGTGTTGCCGCTCACGACGACCGTCATCGTCCCGCGTCCGTTCGAGTCGGGTGCAGTGGCGGATGATCCCGACGCGATTGCCGCCGCAGAATAGGCGGGCGTCGCGTCTCCTGCCTTTGCTTGATCGACGATGCCTGTAATCGCACCGCCCGACGCGACGACCAGCTGCCCGTTTTCAACAGTGCGGCCGCCGACTGGCGCATCCGAATCGAGTCCAAAAGCGTATGTTCCTGCGACGGAGCCGCTGCTAATCGCGTTCGCGTCTTGTTTCAGCAGGGTTCCGGAATTGATGTAGCCGCTGCCGTCCAGTTCGATGATCCGTCCGCGAGTCGCATCGGCAGACAGCACAAACTTCAGCACGATGTTGTTCGAGCTATTCGGGAACGTGTAACTCGTGATCGTCACAGTCACGCGCACGAAGCCGTTGAACGAAGTGTCCGTCACGTACGTGCCCTTCGCGGACGAGACGGACGTAACACCGCCGCCGTCGTTGAAGTCGAGCTCACCGGCAGTTATGTTGCCGTTGCCATCGCTCGTGAAGCTTCCGGCCATCGCCATCGGCGTGCTGGTCACATCGTATCCGCGGACAAGGAACGAATAAGGGCCGTTAAACAGGCCGGCACCGGAGACGATATTGAACGTGAAACTATCGCTCTTCGTTGTGTCAGTCACCGATGTTGCCGTAATAGTCGGCGACGCCGCGGCACCTGCTGGCTGCGCCGTCGGAGGCTGATAGACCGCGCTGAGGCTCGGCGAGGCGCTCGGCGTGAGGCTACCGCAGGCCGGCGAGCAATTCGCGCCGTTGGCGGTGAGCGTCCACGTGACGCCCGCGTTCTGGCTGTCGTTCTGAACTGTGGCGTTCACGGTCACTTGCGAGCCATTCACGGCCTGCGTGGTGAATTTATTCGTGATCGTCACCGAGATCACCGGCGGCGGATTCACGATCGTGATGTTGAACACGAAAAGTTTTGTAGAGTCCGCCAGGGACGTTACGGTGATTGTGGCCGATTGATTCGTCGGCAGCGTCGAGGGGGGCGTGTACACCGCAGTCAAGCTCGGCGAGGCACCTGGAACCAGCGTGCCGCACGAAGGGGAGCACTTTGTGTTGCCAAGCGTTAACGACCACTTCACGCCGGCGTTATTTTTGTCGTGATCGACGACGGCGTTCAGCGTGATTGGCGCGCCTCCGATCTGAACTGTAGAAAATGCGTTCGTTACGGTCACGGAGATGGCGTCAGCAAATGGGTTTCCGGAGCAGGCCGAGAGAGTTGCGAGCAGATAGGCCACGAGTATCGATGTGAAAAGGCGACGCATTCAATTCTCCGCGCGTAGTGCGAGATTTTTTCAGGCTAGGAGTACGGGTATCCCAAGTTTAAGGGCGCGAAAATATCGGATGTATGTGAACGCGGAGATACAAGCGAAAAAATATTGAAAGACTCTGCATAAAATCTCCGGCGCAGCGATCGGAAGACCGGCGCCGGAGATTTTCCGCAATCATGTCGCAGTGTTAGTTGGATGTCGGCAACGTAGGCAGGCTATTCGTCTCCTGCGCCGAGTAGTGGTGCACTCCAGGTTTATACGCAGCGATCGCAGGGGTCGGTGCTGATTGTAACTGCTCTTTAATCCAGTCGAACACCTTCCCGCCAGCCGAAACCGGTACGAACGCGCGTCCATTCTCGAATTGGTCGACGACCGCTTGCGACGGCGCGGCAGCCTCAATCTTCATTTGGCATTCGTTGGGAACGGTTTTCGAGCCACGCACGTTTTGAATTCGCACCTCGTCCGTTGTGATCTTCGGGAGCCAAGCCACCGGATCGAGCGGCGCGACTTTCGCGAGAAATTCCGGTTTCAGATACGTCGCGCGCTCCTCCTGCGGCACCAGATCGGATTTGGCCAGCCAGTCCGGCCAGTCGCCCCACGGCGAAAGTAAGTTGATGGCCTTGATGCGCGGGTCGACAACGGCCGTCAGAATCGCCACAGAAGCTCCGGAACCCACTGCGAACATTCCTATGCGGTGAGAGTCCAGGTCCTCGCGGGTTTCGACGTAATTCAGAATCATCTGCACATCGTGCGCCGTATCCGCCAGGGATTCTTGCAGCTCGCTGATAAACCATTCCTTCACGGGGCGGTCGTGTATTCGCTGTCCCGTTAGGTGTGATACGAACCCGATCGCGGCGTACCCATTTGCCGTAGCTGTCGCGCACCAACGGTCGTCTTTAAAGCGATCCGTGTCCTGAGGAAAGCTGTAGAGGTAGACAATGACCGGCGCTTTTTCAACGTTGCGCGGCGTCACGACGTACACATCGAGCGGGTCCATCGAACGCCACAGCATCTGATAGCGCTCGCGCACGAAACTCATGTTCTGCACATCGTCGCGTTCGCCGAGCAGCGGCTTCGCGGCAACGAAGTCGCCCGGCTTCACCTTGATGGAATTCCAATCCTCGTGGGGTTCATCCCCGGCAGCCACGGCTTTTTCAGCAGTTGGAGACTTCGCGCCGGATGGAGCCGAATCCTGAGCTGACACTTGTGGCACAAACGCAAAGATCGAAAGAGACATCACCGCCAGAACTGAAAATGTGCTGCAAATCCTTAAACTCACGCGCATCGGGCTCCCCATAGAGAAGTTAACGAAAGTCTGAACGAAGAAAGAGGCGGACGCCCGAAAGCGTCCGCCTCTCCAATCGCTTACAACCAACGCGGTTACTGGAGGAATTCCGTCAGTTCCGTGCCGGTCGCGTTGAAGTAATCGACGTCAGCCTGAATGGTGAAGATTGCGCCGAGCACATCGCCGCCGCTCTCGAGTTCACCATGCGTGCCGTTCGCCGCGCTAATGCCCTGGTTCGGGAGTACGTAGTGCGACTTGAAGACCGGCAGGTTGTTCGTCTTGGACGAGCAGGCGGAGTTGGCGCAGTAAACCACCGGCAACAAATCGTTGATGGTCGAATGCGCGGAGTCCTGCAGCGACTGAACGAACGACGAAATGCTCGGGCCCGTCGCTGGTGCGGTGTAATTGTTGTAGTACGTCGCGCGGAGCACGTTCCAGTTACGGTAGTTGCCCTTCTGGAGGTCCGTGAAGGGAACCGCAGTGCAGGTGATGCCGCCGCTGCCGTTCGCGGTGCCCGAGCAAGTCGGGAACGCGCCGCTGAACGAAGCAAGGCTCAACGGATCTATTCCGTCAAGCTTGAGGTAATGAACGTTCGCCTTGCCGCCGAAGTTCGCGTAGCTCCAGAACGCGTAACCAATCGCGTTCGGGTTGTTCGCGGAGTTCACGGCGTTGACCGACTCGCCCGTGCCGATTGCACGCGCGCGGAACGAGCTGCTCGGACCCGGCAGGTACAGCGGGTTGGTGCAAGCACCCGAGGTAACCGGCGTGACATAGGTGGCCGGGTTCGGCGACGCGGTGAACGAGGAGCAGTTCGCGCGGGTGCCGTACTGGATGCCGTTCTCCTGCGAAAGGTCGACGCCCTTCGCACGGTTGATCTGCCACTCCACAGTGTTCATGGTGCCGGAGGTGGGTTCACGCAGAATCACGTGAAGACCCTTGCCCGTCACGCCCTGGGTGCCCGAGATGTCGACGGTTGAGCCGAGCAATCCCGAGTAAACCAGTGCGAGCACGTGAGAGTTGACGTTGGTCGGAAGCAGGGTGCCGAAGCCGCCCGCCGTCGTGTCCGTGGTGTTGTAGAAGTGCACCACAGCCTGGGCTGCGATGCTGATCGTGGTGAACGCCGGAATGCCGTACTCCGAGATCGGATCGTCGCCGTTGATGTTGTACTGCACCACCTGCGCCGAGTTCTGCAAGCCGGTCGCGGTGTTGATGCTGTACGAGCTCTGAACTGCCGTACCGACGGGGAACGGGCCGTAACCGAGGCACTGGGACTCTGAGTCGGCCGGCGAGCATTGTGCGCGGATGTTGAAGTACTGTGCGTCTTCCGGGCGGATGTCCGTGAACGCGACGTTGAACTGCTGGCCGTTCAAGCTCTCCTGGATGAACGACGTCGGTGTCGCATTGTCCGAAACGTACGAAACCAGCCCGCCGCCCGTTGCTCCGACTGCGGTGGAGCTCAGTTGCAGGATGCCATTCACCTGGCCGCCCGTGGTCGTGCTCTGGTGCTGCGAGAAAAACAGGCGTTGGCCGACGACCGAGTCCACGCTCAGGTAAGCGCAGATGATCGTAGTGCTGCCTGCCGTTCCGTTACCGTTCCAAGCGACCCAAATTTTGCCCGGCTCGGCGGGGATACCTGACGAACGGCCGTCGATACCCGACGCCACGTTCGTGTTTCCCGTCCAGAAATTCGTTCCGCACGGTGCAGCGGCGCCCGTAATCGGATCGGCCGTTACGGCGGCCACGGCTGCCGTTCCCCAAGCGCCCGACGAACCTACTGCGACGATTTGGGGAGTGATCTGACCGAAACAGGTGGACGCAAACATCAGCGCGCCCGCCAGGGTCAGCGGTGCTGCGAACAGCTTCAAATTCTTCATCGTCTCTTTCTCCTATTGGAATCGAGCTAATCTTTGCCTCGAAAGCACACGTGTAGCGTTCGCTTCCGTTGTAATCACGCGGCGTGAGGCTCCCCGCTGCGTCGATAGATTTGGGTCGAGTTGCGTGGCTCGGTTGCTGGACTCCGAGTTCCAGTTGCGATGCGACCCGGAGATTCAGGCCGAGGTCACAGAAAAGATGCGTATCGAGCCGCCCGCGCGAACCACTTGCCACCGCCCGAACAGACAGCCGCCTACCTGGGCCGAGTATCGGCGAAGAAGGAATGACGCAGGATGAAAACTCAGATGAAACTGTTCCGGAATTTCGAAGATGCGAGATATCCCTGCGAAATTGGGCGTTTTCGACGGGTTTTGTCGAACGCCGCCATCCGAGTCGCCAGAAACGACCGCCTGTTGCGTTTACACGTCCGACCAAACGTTCACGATGGCCCCATAAAAATGCATTCGTTCCCGGTGCAACAGTGTCGGCGTTGCCCCAGCTGTTCACTGCACGGCTGAACGCGTGCAAACGAGCGGAAGTGGAAGAAACTGGTTTGTTTTTGCATGTTTTTCAGATCGCGTCGTTTTGTCCCGGCGTTTTTTTCTGCGCGCGTCTCGCATCAAGAGTGATCGATCGCACGACAAATCTCCCGGAAAACCTTTTTGAATCGATTGCGACACGAAATTCTCGAATTGAAAGTTTATTGACACGATTTCAATTTCGAACTCATCGTCGCGTAACACGGCCCAAGCAACGATGGCGCCCATTTTTCACACAAAAGGGTGACTCGAGTGAAAGTACTGCGGGCATTGTTGTGTCTTTTTATCCTCGCCGCGCTCTGCGGCACGCGTGCGAAGGCTCAAAACACGGAGACGGGAGCTATTTCGGGAACTGTGACCG
>JBEKJW010000018.1:0-29617 GCA_050011035.1 Candidatus Acidiferrales bacterium | reverse complement strand
GATTCCTGTTTTCCGAGAAACGTTTTGAAAGCGAGGAGATCTGCCCGTCCGACATCGTTCAAGTAGCGCTTCTTGCAGGACGCGAGAAAGAAATTCTCTAACGTATTTTTGTACGCGAGGAAGGTTTTGTAAGATTTGTTTGCTTCGGTCTCGTCGAGGTATTCAGCGACTTTCGTTTCAAGCCGCTCGCCCTCTTTCAGACCGTCGGCTGCGGGCAACGCTAGACCATCAGCGGCTGCCTGAAGAATCGCCTGGACCCGTTGCGCCTCAGACTTCGCCGCCGCGATCGTGCCCGCGCCTTCCAAGAGCAGCCATTCCTTCCCGAGTCGCTTACGGTAGTCACGCAGATAGAATGGCGGCTTCTGGTCAGCTTCCGACAGTCGCCCAGATTGGCCCGGAGAAAAACAAACCGTGTAGCCGACGTACTGCTTCCCGTTCTTGCTGGTGGCTGGTTGGCGGTTCCAAATCTCTACTTCGAGCGCCATTTGTGTCTCCGTGCGGCTCAATCGCTGCGGAAACAGTACACTTACAGTACACCAAATGTCAATCCGTCAGAAAGTGTCAGTTTTATTGGATTTTTCGATGATAAAAGTAGATGGCGGAGAGAGTGGGATTCGAACCCACGGTAGGGGTTAACCTACACACGCTTTCCAAGCGTGCTCCTTAAACCGCTCGGACATCTCTCCGCGATGGAGGGCTTAAGGAGCGTAGCAAATTGAAAGAGAGCGGGCAAACGCGCGTGATGTAGGATGGCTGCGAATCGGCCGTGACGCTACGCCCCTGATCTCACCGAATCGAGGTGAACGATGGCCCTCAAGATCCTGATCGCAATCGTGGCGGTAATTGTTATGGCTCTGGTGTTCGCAGCGATGAAGCCGGATACGTTGCGAATCGAGCGGTCGACGGTGATCAACGCGCCGCCGGACAAAGTGTACGCGCTGATCGATGACTTTCACGAGTGGCCGAGGTGGGCGCCGCAGGATCGCGAAGATGCGTCGATGAAGCGCACTTATAGCGGGGCTCAGTCTGGCGTTGGCGCGGTTTCCGATTGGAGCGGGTCGGGAAACACGGGTAAGGGGCGGATGGAGATCACGGGCGCCGACGCGTCACGCCAAGTCGTGGTGACCGTGGATTTCGCGAAGCCGTTCGTGGCGCACAACGTGAATACGTTCACGCTCGCGCCCGAGGGCAATGGAACGCGTGTGTCGTGGGCGATGCAAGGAACGAACGCCTACACGATGAAAGTGATGAGCCTGGTGATGAACATGGACAAGATGATGGGGCAGCACTTCGAATCGGGGCTCGCGAACCTCAAAGCTGCCGCGGAAAAGTAATCGAGCGGCTGCCTCGTTCGGCACACGCCTAAATTTTGTGCTGTTGGCGTGCTCGAACGATATGTTGCGATGTCTGCTACAATCTTCGTTCCATTCCGGGGTGGTGCAATTGGTAGCACATGGGCCTTTGGAGCCTAGAATCTTGGTTCGAGTCCAAGCCCCGGAGCCAATTTTCTTCCTGCCCTTCGCTGATCCGCTTCTGGCGCGCGTAGTTCCCTCCACTGCGGCGCGTTCACGAACCTAAAAAACTGCTGAGCGCTCACATGTCCGTTGGTACAGGTATAACCTCCGCGATACATGTGGGCCGCGTACCATTGACCGCGCGGGGCGCCCTTTTCATCCTTGATAGCAGAATTCTCAGACTATCAGGAGAGTGCCATGCGCGAAGCACGCGAGAACGAGTCGTCACTCGAAAACTCGGCTGAATTGACGCCTGCGAGAATCGTCGGATTGCGGACACGCACGCTGGCGCAAGCGTTTGCCGTGGCTGCGGTGCTGGCGCTGTGGGCCGCGCCGTCGACACCGGCGCAGGACTCGAGCCAGTCCTCCGCGCAATCGCAAAACGCAAGTCAGCCGGCACAGTCTGCCGCTCCGAATCAGCCGCAGATGGTCGACCAGTCCGCGCCCGCGTCGGATTCGCTGGCGGAGGCGGCGCGCAAGGCGAAGGCTGCTAAAGCAAAGAACGCGAACGGCGATGCGGCGCAAAGCTCCACGACCGCAAGTCCGAGGGTTTATAGCAACGAAAACCTGGGCAGCCTTTCGAGCCACGGCGTCTCGTACGTCGGCGGATCGGGCTCCTCTTCGTCGGGATCGTCGAGCGATGGAGCGAACAACTCCGGCGGCGTGGGCTCACAGGCGGGCAACAGTGCCGGTGCAGCGGCCGGCGGGAAGAACGACGAATCCTACTGGCGCGGACGCGCGCAGGAAATTCGCAATCAGATGGCGGACATTGACCGCCAGATCGAACGCGTGCAGGACGATATCGCGAAGAACGGCGCGGTCACAGTCGATCCGTCGTCGGGTGCGCGGCAGGGCGTGATCATGGTCGAAGACCGCAACGCGGAAATCAAACACCTTCAAGATAAGAAAGCCGACTTGCAAAACAGCCTCGATCAACTTGCGGAAGAAGGACGCAAAGCCGGGGCCGACTCGGGCTGGTTCCGCTAAACGAGTTCAGGCGCAACCGAATTCGCAGCGGTTTCGGGCGCGACGGCGCGTGGCGGATAGTTCACATTCGGCAGCCACTTCGAAAACGCAAACCACCACACAATCATAAGCACTACATTCGGCCATCCCGCTTCGACGCCGAACGGCATTCCGGTGATCCACGCTGGCCCATGAAAGCTGCCATGCCTTAGAGCGCCCTCGCCCATCTGCCCGCTGGACGGAATGCCAAAGAGAAACGCTTCGCCGAAATTCCACGCGGCGTGAAGCCCGAGCGGAAGCCACAAATCTCCGCTTCGCTGCAGCAGCAAACACGCGACTAAACCGAATCCGGCAACGGTTGCGATGCCGAGCCACGTCCAACCCGGATTGAAAAGATGGAACGCGGCCATCAACGCGGAGGTGGCGAACGCCGCGGGCCAAAAGCCGATCGCGCGGGAGAGCGTGTACTGTAGGTAGCCGCGGTATAGAAATTCTTCAACGACGGCTCCCAAGAAAACCATCGCGGCCCACACCGCTGCGTAACGCAGCGCGTCGGTGCCGTGCAACTCGATCGCACCGAAGGAATAAACGCCGATAAGCCGCAGCACGCCGAGCAAGAACACGAGCGAGGCTAATCCTATTGCGAATCCCTGCCAAAACCGGGCACCAAAAGCACGACGAAACGGGAATCCATACTCGGTGAGACTGCGCCGCTCGATTTGCGCCATCCCGGCGCCGGCCAGCAATACCGCTGCGGCATAAGCCGCGATGTATATTGCGTTGACGTAGGGACTGTTCATGTCCGGCTGGCGGCCACGGAAAATCGCTCGCGTCACAGCTTCGCTACACACTACAAAAGCGACGAGAAGCACGAAGTAGAAAAGGATGCGCCATCCGGCGCGAATGCCGGTTGGTCCGCGCCAAATGCTAATTCTTTCGGGCATGCCGAACTCCTGTGCAGCGGACGAACACACCCGTCCCGGCGCGCAAATCGTAAGCGGATCTACTTCCGGTAGTCGTCGTAGTCGTCCTCGAACGGATCGACTTCGGTGGCCGGTGCAGGACGCGACCACACCACGCGGAGCGAGGTCGGGCGATGAACGTGCGATTTATTCAGAGTGCGGCGAAGGAGATCCTCGAACTCGCGAGGGGTGCAGGCGCGGACTGAACCCGCGTTTTGTTTCTTTGACGCCATGACTACCATCCTCATCCCCACCCGGGATGCTACTGGGACGTTACATGGGCCTGGAGGACCGACTACTGGTTCGTGGAGGGTAGCCCCGCGCGAAGCGGGGTGTCAAGAAAATTTGCCGTGACAAAGCTGCGCGGCGGCGAGCGAAATTCTCGAAATGAGAATTTGTGCGGCGGCGGAATCGCTTGCGCACCAATCAGCGAATCAATAGTCTTACCGCACATGAATTTTGCCGACATCACGCCTCAGTATCTAATCCTCGGAGTGATCTGGTACATCGTGTTTCTTTTTTCGACGACGTGCCATGAGGGCGCGCACGCACTCGCCGCAAAACTCGGTGGCGATAATACGGCGTTCGCCGGCGGGCAGGTGACGCTGAATCCCCTGCCGCATATTCGCCGCGAACTGTTCGGCCTAGTGCTGGTGCCGATTGTTTCCTATTTCTTGGCGGGCTGGATGATCGGTTGGGCGAGCGCGCCGTACGATCCTGCCTGGCAGGAGCGTTATCCGCGCCGCGCGGCGTTGATGGCACTGGCGGGTCCGTCGGCGAATTTGGCTCTGGTGATTGCTTCGGCAATCGCGATACGCATCGGTCTCGCGGTGCACGCATTCAATCTGCCAGAGCAGTTTGGGTTCACGCACGTGGTCGATGCGGCGGGGCCCGGCGTCGCGGGCTTCGCGGCTACATTTTTGAGCATTGTCTTCGTGCTGAACCTGCTCCTTTTCACGTTTAACCTATTGCCAGTGCCGCCGCTCGACGGGAGCAGCGCGGTGACGCTACTCATGCCCGAGCGGACGGCACTGGGCTACATGCATTGGGTGCGGACGGGCGGTTTCGCGATCTTCGGGCTAGTCGTCGCGTGGTACGCGTTCGACAAGATCTTCGGTTATGTGCTGCGGTTCGGGCTGAAGGTGCTCTTCTCTGGCCTGGACGTGCTTTAAGGCTAGCAACGCGTCCACGTGCGCGCTCGTGGTTCAAATGCGTGCAGATTGCGATTAAGGAACAGTTGATTCGCGCGCCCGCGTCGCTCGGAGTGGTCTAACTCCTTCCAACTGAATGCCGCCGCTGACGCGCGGTTTGGCCCCGCTACTGCAATTCCAACCCCGCGGAGGCCGCATCATGCACACGCCGACGGATACATTCGCCGAGAACGCGACGAGCTATCGCGTGGAAGTTTCGGGATGGGACGAGAAGGAAAACTTCTTCGTCGAAAAGACCATGCTCGACTGGAGCGAAGGCGCGGGGAAGAAGATCGAGCTCCGAGCGCGCGTCGCCCCGCAGGCTGTAGTGTTCGTGAGACTGGCGCAGCAGATGGGCGGCAGCAACGGCTTTCCGATTCCCTACCGCGCCGTGGAAATTTCAACGAGGCACGATGGATGCACTACGGTGGTCGTCCAGCAGCTGCAGCCACGGATGGCATTCCAGGAAACTGCGAACGCGTGGACGATGAACTTGCAGGACCTTGCATGAAATTGAGGCCGGCTCTCGACCGATTCGGAACAGCAAACCAATTGGGGAGGGAAAAACGCGCGTGACGTGTGCGCCGTCGGAGCTTGCGTCTGAACCAAGTGCCGTGCGCTCTCACTCAGCGTCCGTTGTAAATCATGTTCGTCGCGCGGTTTAGGCGCGTGCGTTTCATCGCGAAACGTTGATTTGCACTCAGCGGTTCCCTTCTTGCGCGTTCGCTCAAGGTGGCACGGCGCTTGCCTTGATGTTCCGCATGCCTACACTCACTGAACGACCCTCCGCAGAAGTTGCGCGCAAGAATTTGCAGGTTTGCATTCTTGACGACGAAATTGATCAGGTCGAGTTGACCCGAACGCGCCTCGACAAATCCGGCTTCCCCTCATTTGGCACGACGAACGCACAGGAAGTGCTACAGAAAATCAGCAGCGGTGACTGCCAGGTGGTGATCGCCGACTTCAAGATGCCGGCGATGGACGGGCTGACGTTCCTGGAAAAGGCGCTGCAGTGCGACCCTTCGACGTACGTGATTCTGGTGACGGGATTTTACTCCGTCGACTCGGCAATCGAAGCGATCAAGCGCGGCGCGTACGACTATCTTTGCAAGCCCGTCGACTACGTGCGGTTGATCCGCACGCTGGACGATCTCGCCGAATCTTTCACGCGCAATGTGCAGATTCGAGACCTCGAAGACAAGCTGCTCGACAATTTGCTGTTTCACGGGATTGTGGGGCGCAGTCCGGCCATGCTCGAAATGTTCGACATGACCAAGAAGATCGCGCGCCACTACACGAACGTGCTGATCACCGGGCCGACCGGTTCGGGCAAGGAACTCGTCGCACGCGCGCTGCACAACATGAGCCCGGTGGCGCAGAACCGATTCGCGGTCTGCAACTGCTCCGCGCTGGTCGATACGCTTCTCGAAAGCCAGTTATTCGGACACGTTCGCGGTGCATTCACGGGAGCGACGGACACGCGGCCCGGGCTTTTCGAATACGCGAACAACGGAACGGTATTCCTCGACGAAATCGGCGAGACCAGCTTGCAGATGCAAGCCAAGCTGTTGCGCGTGATTCAGAACCGCGAAATTCAACGTGTGGGTTCGCCGGAGGTGAAAAAAGTGGATGTGCGGCTGATCGCCGCTACGAATCGCGACCTGCGTGCCGAAGTTCTTGCGGGTCGTTTCCGCGAGGACCTGTTCTACCGCCTGAGCAGCATCGAACTTCGAGTCCCCAGCCTCAGCGAGCGTTCCGAGGACATTCCGATTCTGCTTCAACATTTCCTGAAGAAATACAGCCAGACGTACGGCAAGCCTTTCCAGGGGCTCACGCGGCGGGCGCACGTTGCGCTTTTGCAGCACGACTGGCCCGGCAACGTGCGCGAACTGGAAAACGTGGTCGCCAGCGCCGCGATAACTGCAACGTCGGACTTCATCGACCTGAACGATTTGCCGCCGCACTTGCAGCGAGCGCACGGCCGCGCGGGAACCGTGGAAGAAAACTGGCGGCCGCTGCCGCTCGATGAAGTGCGCAGCGCGCACATCCAGCGCGTGCTCGAAATGTGCAATGGCAATCGCGTGCGGACCGCGCAGGTGCTGGGCATCGGCCGCACCAGCCTGTACCGGTTTCTGAAGCGGTCGGCGAAACAAAAAGCTGCGGCGGCAAAAAGCGGTGCGCAAAGCTGACACGGCAACAAGATGGACCGAAGACGCGGACTTCTCTGACGAGGTTGGGCCATGGACAAGACGACGCATCGCGGCGGAATCGATAAGCTTCACGGAGCGGGCCGGCCGAAACAACGCGAGAGCCGGATTTCGCTGCGCTTCCTTATCGAGGTGTGCGGCTTTGACCGATTCGGAAAGTTTTTCACCGGGCGGTCTGAAACTTCGAACGTGAGCCGACACGGCTGCAAGTTCTCACTGAAAACGGAAGTTGCTCCCGAGAGCGTGGTCGCGATTCGGGTGCTGCGATCGAAAGGGCCCGACAGCCCCACGTCGCCATCGCTCTTTCAAGTGGCTCACACCGAGCCCGCGCGCAATGGTTGGCATGCCGGCGCAACCACACTCCAGCCCGGAGACGTGTGGGCCGTCGATTTTGCCGCGCTCGACCACGGCACCGAACCGCAACAGCGCTGAATCTCTGCGTTTATCTCCGCATATCCGTTTCGAAACATCCCAGGCGAAATTCGGCTTGGGCCCCGCATAAAGCCGTTGGATACTTCCGGAAACGCGCGAGCGTGATCCGGAATGCCGCGCTCCGGAAAGCGCGCTCGCACGCGGCGACTCCGCAAATGGAAATCTATCTTCTACCAAACTGGATGCTCGATCGGCTGGCGCTGTCACCGGCGCAACGACTTCACTTGAACGCGTTCGCTTCGGCGCTACTTGCGATCCTCGCCGCGCCGACGTTGGTGCGAGTTCCGCACATCTGCCTGTTTCAATATTTTCTGCATCTACCATGTCCGGGTTTTGGCGTCACGCACTCGCTCATTTCGATGGGGCGACTCGATCTTTCCGGCGCTTTCCGCGCCAACCCGGCGGGTATTGTCGTTGCGGCGTTTTTGGGTCTACAGCTTGTTGCGCGACCCGTCGCGCTGTTTGCGGAACGCCTAGAACCCGCGATCGCGCGCCTTTCGCGTCGCGCCAGTGCGTTCACGGTTGCGGTACTGATGTTTGTTTGGATTTGGCGGTTATTCGTCGCGGTTTAAAAAGGGGCGAAACGAATGGCGCAAATTTCGTGTCCAAAGTGCGGAAACATGACCAACCGGAGCGGCTATCCGGTCTGGGCGATCATCGTTGCGATTTGCTTCTTTCCGATCGGCTTACTTGCGCTGCTTGTCGGGCGCGAGCCGACGCGCTGCGGCCATTGTGGCAACGTCTGGCAGACGTAAGATGGCGCCGGGACTTACTGCACCACCGAAAGTTGTGTCTCCCTATCTCTGAACGCGCTTTTGGGCAGCCTCTGTGGCGCACTTCGCGCTGCAATTTTCGCCGCTTGACCGGATTTTTCGCCGGTTCGCAAGTTTACTGTTGCGTTTGCATTCCACTTCCCTTACTATCGCGACGTTGGGGAAACTCTAAATGACGCTCGATCGACACAATTCGCGCATATGGCTGGACACGCCGGACCAGCGCTGGGATTGTGGCCGAATGTACCTCAGTCCCTCTCGCTAATCCGTTCGTTTCCACCTGGTTCGAATCGATTCTCTACTTAACCTTGCTGCGTATGGCGCCTGGTTTCGCGTAAATTCGCGAGCTTTGCGTTAGCTTCTCAGCACGATTGCATTCGAGAGGTAGTTTCGTCGCCGCGTGAATGCGAGTTTGCGCGACCGCGTTATGGGTGTGCTCGAAGGCAGTTCTAGCTCTTTGGCGCTCCGATCGGGAAACCAATCGGGTTGGTAGAAAGGAGGACCGACATGGCTGGCTACGTGAAAAATGGAACGCCGACATTCGGGCCGTCGCTTTGCAACACTTGCAGCAACGCGATGGTCGTCAAGGGTTATCGGGAATCGCAGGAAGTCGTCGTATGCGACGCGAGCTATCCGGCAATACGCGTAACTTTCGCTGTCCGGGAATGTTCGCGCCATCGCAATACGACGCGGCGAGACCTTGAGGCGATGGAAGAGGTCGCCTGGGCGATCACGCCGCGCGGCCCCAAGCGGGCGGCTGGATTTGTCGTGTCGCGCGCCGAGGACGGCGCGATCGGTACGCCCGAAATCGAAATCGTTCTCGACAACAAGAACGACGAAACCAAGCCGGCAAAGGGACGCAGGCGGACGTAGCCACATCTGCTTCGTCGCTTCCGCTGACAGAAGGGAGGCAGTGAGAAATGCTCACGATCACAATTATCGTGCTCCAAGCGCCCGTTACCGACGATTCGAGCGATCTGTTGACCCGCCTCGGATTTTTTGCGGTGCTGGTCACCGCCGGCGTAGCGATGCGTTGTGGGGTGTTTCTGCCTCTCGAGATTCTACGTTGGCTTGCCCGGCAGAGAGGCGCGAAGCGACTCTCTGCCGACGTCGGGAGTGTGACGCTCGGTCTCGGTTCGTTCGCCGAGCAAGCGGCTGCCGCCAGCAAGAAGAACAGAGTTTCGCTCTGCGTGAAGTGCGCGTACTCGCACGTGCTGCGCGGGTTCGAAGCCGGCGAAGTGTCGGTAACGTGCGGCTACTCGTTTCCGCCGCGAGAGGTTTTGATCGCGGTGAAGGAGTGCAGCGACTACAAGTGCAAGCGTGAACGCATCGGTGTGGGAATTGCGAATGAGGGAGCGGTGAGTTACCCGCCTCTCGTGAAACAGGCAGCTAATTCCCGCGCCGCCGCTGCCGTCAGTCCTTCGGTTCGGGAGTAATCCCGGCCGAAGGCTGCACGCGGCTTGTGGTTGCGAAGCTCAACAACAACAAAAAACTCAACTCAACAAACACAATCGTGATTCGAATGCGGCGCCGCCCCACGACGCCGCGTCACGAATCTCAAGTGATAATTACTAATTGCCGCCGGTCATCGGCGTCTCCGAAGACGTTGTCGGAGTGGTTGTCGCCGCTGCGCTACGCACGATGCTCTGCGGAAGCGACAACGACGAATCGAGCCGCACGATCATTCCGGTCTGCGCCGGTAGATCCACGTCCTTGCCCTTCTTCGTGCAAATGTAAGCCGACGTGCCGACCAAGCCGATCACGGTGCCGCGAGCCACGTTGCTGAAAACAAGACCGACGACCGCGCCCGCTCCAGTGCCGAGCCCACCCATCATCAGGTCGCCCTTCAGATCGCGCTTCTGCTCGACGACCACGCCTTCCGTGGTCTTCAAGTCTTTGCGCTTCTTGGTGTCGTCCGCGCTCCCCGAGTAGATGGAAAGAATGCTCATCTGCACCGGGAAGATGCGGCTCTCGACTTCAACGGTGTTGAAGACGAGGTTGAGAGTGGCACCGCCGCGTTCCATCGCGAACCATTTCGGCTTCTGGACGCCAGTGATCGTCCCGTGGATTTTCGCGCCTGCGGGAAGCAGGAGCTGATTGCCCATGAACACCGGCTCGGAGACTACCGCTGTAAAGGGATCGCCGTCGCGCGCGACCGAGGATGAGAGGCCGCTGACGAGGGTCAAGTGAACCTGCGTTCCCTGCTGGATTGAGATGGGTTGGGATTGTGCATGGACGACGGGTGTGACGTAAAGCAGCACGGCGAGCAAAGAAAGTACAACTGCACGCTTCATGAATCCTCCGGTTCGCGACGGAGACGTTGGCCGTCTCCGCCGCTCGCTCAAGACATACGTGAGCTAGCCCCGTTACGTGGAGCTGACCGCTGGCGCAGCGGATGGGTGAGGAGGAATTCACCCGGCGAAAAGCATACTCACTGATGCGAGGGCGAGGGCGAGGAAATGGCGAAAGGTGTTCCAAGTGTTAACGGCGGATCACCGTAGAAGTGCTGGGGTGCTCCCGCCCATGATCTGGCTAGATAGGCAGAGTGCGCCACCGGAAGTGGCGCGTATTGCAAGTACATTGGCGCGTTATGCTAGTGCTTGCGCCGCGCGCCGTCGTCTAAAGTAGCGTCCGTCAAACGAACAGGAGGCACTTAAAGATGAGCCAGGGAACACAGCCGGTAACCGCTAAGGAATCCGCCCAGCCCAAGAACTACCCCGCGAAGGCCTTCGCGGCGACCAGCGCCACTTCGCCGCTCTCTCCCTACAGCTTCACGCGCCGCGCGCCACAGCCGCACGACGTACAAATCGAAATCCTTTTCTGCGGCGTCTGCCATTCGGACTTGCACCAGACGCGCGACGAGTGGAAGAGCTTCATGCCTACAGCGTACCCCTGCGTGCCGGGGCATGAGATCGTCGGCCGGGTCGTGAAGGTCGGCAAGGACGTAAAGAAGTTCAAGGAAGGCGATCTTGCCGCCGTCGGCTGTATGGTTGACTCCTGCCGGGTCTGCGAAAACTGTAAGGCGGGCGAAGAACAGTATTGCATCAACTTCGCGACGTTTACTTACAACGCGCCCGACAAGATTTCGGGCGGCGTGACGTACGGCGGCTACTCGGATTCAATCGTCGTCGACGAGAATTACGTGCTCCACGTGCCCAAGAATCTCGACCTCGCGGCAACGGCGCCGCTTCTTTGCGCCGGGATCACTACTTACTCGCCGCTGCATCACTGGAAGGTTGGCAAGGGTCAGAAAGTCGGCATCGTCGGTCTCGGCGGTCTCGGCCACATGGGCGTGAAATTTGCGCACGCACTCGGCGCGCATACTGTGCTCTTCACAACCTCGCCGAACAAAGCCGCAGACGGCAAGCGCCTTGGCGCGGATGAAATCGTCGTGTCGAAGAATCCCGACGAGATGGCCAAGCACGCGAACTCGTTCAACTTCATTCTCGATACGGCTTCGGCCGATCACGACCTGAATCAATACCTCGCGCTGCTAAAGCTTGACGGGACGCTTTGCCAGGTCGGCGCGCCGGAAAAGCCGGAACCGATCAGCGTGTTCAACCTGATCATGGGACGCCGCAGCCTCGCCGGCAGCGGCATCGGCGGAATCCGCGAAACGCAGGAGATGCTCGATTTCTGCGGCAAGCACAACGTGACGTCGGACGTGGAAATCATTCCGATTCAGAAGATCAACGAAGCTTACGAGCGCCTGCTGAAGCAGGACGTGAAGTACCGCTTCGTGATCGACATGGCTTCGCTGAGGTAGACGCGAAGCACTGGAGCGACAACCGTGGCGAACCGATTTCGAATCGCGAACGCGCTTGTACGAAGACTGCAGGATCTCGGCGTTTCGCCGCAGGCCGTGCTGCGTCACGCCGGCCTGCCCGTGACGCTGCTCGATCAGGACAAGGCGTACGTTTCGACGGAGGAACTCTTTGCGCTCTACCGCGGCATCACGGAAGAGAGCAAGGACCCGGCGTTCGGACTGAAGATCGGCACCGAAGACCGCGTGGAGCGCTACGATCCGATTTCGATCGCGGCGCTCTACGCGCGTTCGTTCCGCGACGCACTGCAGCGCATGGCGCGCTACAAGCAGCTCACGTGTCCGGAAGAGATTCACGTCGTTGAGCGCGGCAACGAATGCCGAGTGCAGTTTGAATGGTTACTCGCCGAGGGCGACGAGCCGGCGATGCTGATCGATTTGTGCTTTGCGTGGGTGGTGGCGATCGCGCGTCGCGGGACGGGCACGACACTTAGTCCCAAGCGCGTGGAGTTCAAGCGGCCCGAGGCGTTGCGGCCGATGTACGAGCAGCATTTTGCGTGCGCGGTAAAGTTCGATTCGCGCGCGAACGTGCTCGTTTTTGATAAGGCTGACCTTGAGCGGCCGTTTGTGACGCACAACGCCGACTTGCTCGCGATTGTTGCGCCGCAGCTGGAAGCGGAGCTGTCGCAGCAGCTCGCGCAGCGCACTTTCCGTGAGCAAGTAAAGGCGTCCCTCAAGAAAATTCTCGCGGGACGCAGGCCTGAGCTTCGAGCTGTGGCGCGGGAGCTGCGCGTCAGCACGCGGACGTTGCAGCGACGGCTGACCGGCGAGCAGGTTACGTTCCAACAGCTGATTGCTGAGGCGCGCCGGGAACTCGCGCAACACTATTTGCTGCACTCGTCGCTCGAGCTGAACGAAACGGCCTACCTGCTTGGTTACGAGGACGCGAATTCGTTTTTCCGGGCATTTCACCAGTGGGAAGGAACGACGCCGGGCGAGTGGCGTGCGGCGCACTCGCGGCCTCGCGCCGGGCGAACGGTTCACGCTGCGGCGATTGCCGAGCCACAGCCCGCGTAGGGCATCGGTGATCACTCCGAGCGCAGCGTCGATTGCAAATCGACGGTTGACACACGGCGTGTGGGAATCCAGCAGGTCAGTGCGGCGACTAACGCGAGACCCAGTGGCACTAGCGTGAATGTTAGGGCGTCGTGCGGGTGAACGCCGTACAAGAAGCCCGCCGACATTTTCGCCATGGCCCACGCTGCGGGCATTCCGATCGCTACCGCAATCAGCGCGAGGATCATTCCCTGCCCCACCACCATTCGTTGGACGGCGCCGTGCTGCGCGCCTAGCGCTATGCGGATGCACATTTCTTTTAGGCGGCTGCCGACGCTGTAGCTCATCAATCCGTAGAGACCCACGGCAGCAAGCACCAGCCCAATTGCGCCGAAAATCCCAAACAGCGTCCCCGCCAGCCGAGGCAGAAATAGCGCACTGCGGAGATGCTCCGCCATTGTCCGAACGTCGTAGATCGCCATCGACGAATCCAGCGCATGAATCTGCTCACGCACGGCACTGGTTAGCGACGCTTCATTCGCAGCGCCGTTCGTTCGCACCAGCAACGTGTAGCCGAGAAACGAAGGATCGTTCTTCGTCGATTGCGCCAGCGAGCGGAACAGCACCAGCCGCGTATCCTCACCTAGCGTGCGCGACTTGATGTTCTTCACGACGCCGATCACCTGGTAACGAATGTCGCCGTCGTGCACAATCCGCCCCAGCGGATCCACGCCCGGGAACAACTTGTCCACCAACGCCTGATTCACAATCGCCGATTTCACCGGCGCATCCGCCGCCTCGTTTGCAAAGTCGCGACCGGAGACGAGTGGGATGCCCATCGTGTCGAGATAGCCGGGCGTCGCCATGTACATCTCCACGCTCGGGCTGTTTTCGGTTGTGTCACGACCCTCGATTTCGAATCCGTCGCTGCGATTCCCGCCAGAGAGCGGAGGCGAGTCCGTCGCAGCGGCCGAGACAACGCCTGGCAACCCAGCGGCGCGGGTGCGAAGCTCATCCATGAATCGCGCTGTTTGCTCCGGCGTGTAACCGTGAACGCGCGGATCGACAGCCAGCATCAGCACGTCGCTCCGCCGGAAGCCAATGTCGATGTTCGAAGCGCTATCGAGGCTGCGAAGAAAAAGTCCCGTGCCGCAGAGCAGCACCAGCGACATGGCGATCTGCGCCACCACCAGCGCGTTGCGCAGCGTGAACCGACGCCCCGGACGAGCCAGCGCCGTTTCGCCTTTTAGGGCGCTCGTCAATATCGGCCGCGACGCAATCCACGCCGGAATCCACCCGAACATCAATCCGGATCCCACGCTAAGCGCGAGCGTATATAGAAGCACGCGCCAATCCAGGGAGATCGTCACATCGAGCGGCACCGGCGCAGGCACGCGAAACGCCGCCAGCGCTGAAGTGGCCCACAGCGACAGCATCGTCCCCAGGATTCCGCCGAGAAACGACAGCATCAAGCTTTCTACCAGCAGCTGTCGCAAAAGCTGCAAGCGCGACGCGCCCACCGAGATGCGAACCGCCATTTCGCGCTGCCGGCCCGCGGCTTGCGCCAGCAGCAGACTCGAAACGTTTGCGCACGCGATGCCGAGAACGAGAAGCACGGCGACCGAGAGCGCGCCGACGAAAATCAGAAAGGTACCGCGTTCGCGCGGCGGCAGCCCGCCGGCCTGCATGAGCAGAAACCCCTGCCCTTTATCCGTGGCGGGATACGCGGCGGCGAAATTTCCAGCCAGCACGCGCATCTCGTTATCGGCGTCGGATTGCGTAGTGCCGGGCTTGAGCCGTGCAATCACAGCCACCCAGTGGTAGTTACGGTTATCCGGTGGCGGAACTTGCGCTGCGAGCTCCTGCACTTTGCCGATTGGCACCCAGAATTCCGGCGCGAGCACCAGGTCGAGACCTCGAAAGCCCGGAGGCGCGACGCCGACCACGGTGTACGGATGGCCCGACACCTCGATCGATTTCCCTACGATGTTTGGATCGGACGAGAACCGCCGTCGCCACAATTGGTGCCCCAACACGATCACCGGCGAGTGCCCTTCATCTTCAGCGAAGCCGCGACCCAGCGTCATCGGCAGCTGCGCCACGGTGAAAAAGTTCGGCGTGGTGGCTTGGCCCCACAGCCGCTCAGGCTCTCCCGGACCACCGACGGATGCGGGCAGCAGTTCGTCGTAAGCGGCGACGCCGGAGAAGGACTTGGCTTGATCGCGCAGGTCCGAGTAAGTGGGATAGGGAAAATTGTTGCAGCATTCGCCGCCATTCTCTGTCACGCGCACGGCGAGCAACGTCTTCGGCTCGCCCACCGGCGGCGGCTTCAGCACAAACCGGCTCACCATTGCGAAGATCGTCGAGTTCGCCGCAATCCCCAGCCCAATCGACAGCACCACCGCGGCGACAAACCCCGGCGCCCTTACCAGCCTCCGCGCCGCATACGAAACATCGCGCCCCAATCCGCTCAGTGCTCGCGCCATAAGACCTCCGCCATCACCGGGTGTTACGCATCGCGCGCTCCGTTAGTTCCGTCAGCTCGTTACGACACACGCAAGAACCGTGCGCACTGATTGTGGGCTGGCGCGCGCGTGGGCGTGTGCTAAGATTTTTGTCTGCAGTTGGCGCGATTCCGACTGCCGAAGAGTGGAACTTCGGGCTCTGTGCAACGATTCCCCGCAAACCCCGCCAGGCCCGGAAGGGAGCAACGGTAGCGGGCCAGTCTCGTGTGCCGCGGAGTACCCGAAGTTCCTCTCATCGATTCGAGGCCAAGACGATAGAACTTTTCGTAATTCCGGTTCCAACCAGCGCCGCACTCGCGGGCCTTTCTCACCTAAACGGCAAGCGAAGTTCCTCCCTCACGAAGAAATCTGAGATGATACCGGCGGCAAGCGAGCTGCGATGCGCGGCTGCATGCGGGAAGGCATTGGGCTGATGAGCTACAAAGTCATAGCGCGCAAATACCGGCCGAGCCTCTTCGGAGAGGTTGTAGGGCAGGAGCACGTGACGCGGACGCTGGCGAACGCGATCCAATCCGGGCGCGTGGCGCATGCGTACATTTTTGCGGGCGTTCGCGGCGTGGGCAAGACCACAACGGCGCGAATTTTGGCGAAGGCGCTCAACTGCGCGAAGGGACCGACGGCCGAGCCGGACAACACTTGCGATTCGTGCCGTGAAATTACGGAAGGGCGTTCGCTCGATGTGCTCGAGATCGACGCGGCATCCAATCGCGGTATCGATCAGATTCGCGAGCTGCGCGAGATGGTTCGCTACGCTCCGGCGAAGGGCCGGAACAAGGTCGTGATTCTCGACGAGGCGCATCAGCTGACGGATGAGGCTTCGAACGCGCTGCTGAAGACATTGGAAGAACCCCCAGAAGGCGTGATCTTCATTCTGGCGACGACTCGCGCGGAAGATCTGGTGGAGACAATCAAATCGCGAGCGCAGCTTTTCAATTTTCACGCGCTGGAATTTAAAGAGATCGCGGGGCAGATCGAGCACATCGCAAAGCAGGAAAAACTAAAGATCGAACCGGGCGCGGTGGCCGTGCTGGCGCGCGCGGCACAAGGCAGCTTACGCGACGGGCTATCGCTGATGGAACAGGCGATTGCGTACAGCGATGATACGATCACCGATGCGAACGTGCGCGAGCTGCTCGGGGTGGTTGCAGAGAGCGTGCTGGACGATCTGGTGAATGCGATCTCCGAGCAATCGACGGAGAAGGCGCTGGCTCTCGTGCACCGTTTGATCGCGGACGGACAAAACTTGCAGCATTTCTGCCGTGAGTCGATCCGGCACTTTCGGAACTTGCTGGTGACGAAAGTGTGTGGCGCGGATTCGGATTTGGTGGCGGCGCCGAAGGATGAACGCGCGCGGCTGACGGAACAGGCTTCGCGATTCAGCGAAGAGGACCTGACCCGGTTCTTCAATTTGCTGATGGCGACCGATAGCGATTTGCGTCACGCACCCGATCCGCGGCTGCACCTCGAACTGGGTTTGCTGAAGATGATCAATGCGAAGCGGCTCGCTCCGCTGGAAGAATTGCTGGCGGAGATGCGCGGCGGCGAAGTTCGCAGCGCGGCGAAGAGTTCGAGTGGAGGCGCGAGCGGGAGTGGTTCGCCCTTCGGAGGGTCAACGGCGGGAGCGGGATCGCCCAGCACAGGCGGACGGAATTTTTCGGAAGCGGCGAATACGTCGCCTGCGGCGCAGCCGGTTTCTTCTGGCGGCGCGGCGGTGCGCATGGCTCCCGTGACGCCAACGGGCGAGGCTGCAGCTCCATCGGTTGCCACGAAGCCGATTGGATTCGGCGTGAGCGCCGTTTCGTCGGCGATTAGTGCGCCGGCGAATTCGGGCGCTGCACCGACGATCGCTGCGTCGGCTACCACGCCTGCTTTCAGTGCACCGATTCCACCGCCCGCCGCGCCTCCCGCGAATCCGTTTGCGAGTGCGCCGAAGTTTGAAGCGGCCAGCGCTTCGCGCGTGAGCGAAGAGAAGCAAGAAGCGGTGAAGGAAAACGCGCCGAAACCGGTCGAGGCGAAGAGTCCGAAGACCGTAGGCTTCACTCCGAGCGAGTCCGTGACGGATCTGACGGAAGAGCAGGTCTCGGCAATTCTAGCAGGCGTGGCGGGTTCGAAGTTTCTGGCGTCGATGCTGGATTCGGTGGCGGGCTGGCAGACGCAGAGCGGCGAGCTGCATCTAATTTTTCCGGCGGACAACCGCAGCATCGCGGAAATGCTGCAGGCGAAGGAGCCAATGGAGAAATTGCGCACAGTGCTTGCGCAAGTGCTCGGGCAACCGCTGCGTGTGTGTGTTAAACTGGATGCAAGTCGCAACGCCGTCTCGAAACAATCGGAGTTGCGATCGAAATTCGAACAGGATCCTATCGTTAGGGCGATGCTCGAAAAGTTCGGCGGACGGATATCGAGCGTGCGTTACCCGGGCGAGGAGTGACCCATGGAAGTTAAAGCTCTCCAACAAATGCTGGCGCAGTTCCGGCAGGCGCAGGAAACGCTGGAAAAGCAGATCGGCGAAATTTCCGTGGAAGCCACGGCGGGCGGCGGAATGGTGTCCGTGCGGATGAACGGGCAGAAGCAGCTGACCGAAGTGAAGATCGAGCCCGACGTCTACAAGAGCAAAGATCAGGAAATGCTGCAGGAGCTAATCCTGGCCGCTGTGAACGACGCTGCGCGGCGCGTGGACGACGAGCTTTCGAAGCAGGTGAAGGAATTGTCCGGCGGAATGCCCGGACTAGCGGGGCTGAAGATTCCGGGCCTGTTCTAGTTTTTGCGGGCCGCGGTGCTCCGCGTTTTAAGATTTTGTTTCGCGCAAATTCCGTGAAGTCTTGTTTCCCTTCTCTTTCCGATTTTCAGAGTTGAATGGAGTTCCATGCCTGATTTTGCCCCTTCGATCACACGCCTTATCGACGAATTGAAGCACCTGCCTGGAATTGGCCAGAAGACTGCGCAGAGGCTTGCGTTTTATCTGTTGCGCGTCGATCGCGAGCAGGCGTTCGCGCTGTCCGATGCGATCCGCGAAGCGAAAGAGAAGATTCGCGAGTGCTCCGTGTGCAACAACATCACGGATATGGACCCGTGCATCTTCTGCTCGAGCGCGTCACGCAGCAAGCGGACGATCTGCGTGGTGGAAGAAGCGACGAACATTCAGGCGGTGGAGAAGACGCGACAGTTTGACGGGCTCTACCACGTACTGGGCGGAGCGCTTTCGCCGCTACAAGGCGTAGGGCCGGATCAACTGAAGATCAAGAGCTTGATCGAGCGGCTGAAGGGCGGCGGGGTGGAGGAGATTGTGGTGGCGACGAGCCCGACTGCGGAAGGCGAAGCCACGGCGGTGTATTTGTCTAAGTTGATCAAACCACTCGGCGTGCGCGTAACGCGAATCGCAATGGGAATTCCTGTGGGCTCGGATCTGGAATATGCGGACGAAGTGACGATGTCGAAGGCGATGGAAGGCCGGCGCGAGTTGTAGCTGATGGCTTCAGCGGCTAAAGCCGTTCGAGTGGTTATCCACTTTCGGCGGAGCTGAAGCTCCACCCTTCCTGCACTACTTTTTCTTTCCTCCTCCCAAATCCAAACCATATTGCGGTTGCTCGCGCGTGCCGGTGATTTTGATCGGGACGCTGGAGCCGCCGTTTTTGCCTTTGAAGAAAGGATCGGCGGCTTTGAGGAGGACCGATTTCGCGCCAGTCATGGTCTGCGAGAGCTTCGCTTGCAGGAGCAGGTGGCCGTGGAAATCGAGATTACCGTTTTCCATGCCGTAGGTGCCGTGAAGATCGACGGCTGCGCCGGTGACACTGAAATTCAGATTCGTAAAATCGATCACGCCGTTGGCGAGGTTGAAATTGCCTTTGAGGTCGGAGACGACGTCGTCGATCTGATTGTCCTCGGGATGACCCTGGCCGCGGCGGCTGAGCGAGTCGATCTTTTCCTGAACGGACGGACTGGTGAAGTGCGATTGCGCCACGTCGAAGGTGCCGTTGACAGTGAGCTTCTGCATGAGATCTTGATCGCCTTCGCGAATTTCCATCTTGCCGACGAACTGCGTGTCGCCCGTCATGATGGGCGGATCGTTTTTGACGGCGAGGTAGAGAAGGTCTTCGATGCGAGCTTGTTTGGCGTTGACGTCCATCTGGATGGTGCGGCCCTTGGCGGCTTTGTCGAGATCGACGACGGCGCCGTTGACAACGAAAGTGGTGTGGCGGAAATGCGCGATGACGGGATGGAGAAGCACGTTGCCGTTGGTGCCGTCGACAGTGGCGGTGAAATCGGTGTGGAGATTGACGGGATGGCCGCTGACGCGGAGGGCGAAATTGGGAACGTCGGCGGTGCCCTTCACGTTGAGGTAATCGAGCGGGCCGCTGAAGACTCCGTTCGATTGCAGAGTGCCGCTAAGGCCGCGGAGCGTGCCCATGTCTGCATTTTTGAAAGTGTAGTGCGCGCTGACGGGAAGCTCGCGGGGATCGTCGGGGATCCACGGACCGAATTGGCCGGCGGCGTCAATTTCACCGACGGGGACCGCGTTGGTGAGCTGCGCCTGAAAATCGGCGGGACCGTCGAAACTGAATTTCTGGATGTGGAGATGCTGGATGGGAAAGTCGCGCGGCGGCTTTGAGATGTCTGAGCGCTGAATGGAGATGAGCGCGTTGTCGGCTTCGATGCGGTCGATCAGCACGGGATATTTTTTTGAGAGGTCGACATCTGAAGCGTGAAGCTCGGGGCGCGCACCGCTGGATTTCGGCGGCATGGTAAGGACGAGACCTTCGAGGTCGACGCTGTGAATGTGGATGTGCTTCTCGAAGAGGCCGAGGACACCGGTGTGGAGAACGACGCGGCGAATTTTGATCAGCGGCGGAAGATCGTGGCGGCCATGGTGATAGAGGGCGAGGCCGTCGATGGTGGCGCCGGGGAGCGGGTAGAGCGAAACGTCGAAATCGGTGAACTGAACGTCGCTCTGAAAGCGCTGCTGGAGGTATTCCTGGATGCGCGCTTTGGCTTCGCCTTTAAGGCGCGAGGCAAAAACAGTTAGCGTGAGAACGACGAGAACGGCAATGACGGCAGCTGAGATCCCGAACCACTTCAGAAAAGTCCGCATGTGCAGAAAACGACGCTCCTCGCTTCCGCTTCGCTGCATCAATTCGAGCGAATCGTCAAAACCCGTCGCACGGAAAGGTGGGCGTTCGGGCGTGCCTCAGAGGAAAGAAAACCCCCATCTCTTCGATCGTTTCGGCTGGGCTAAAGCCGTGCCCTTCCAAGTCTAAGGCTGCCGAGAGATCGCCGCCACCCGGCATCCCGGCATTTCTGTATGTCCATGAGATGCCGCGGACTTGCGCGCGGACCGGGGCGGGCGTATAACCAAGCGAACAGAAGGCCGGTCCCGGAGAACTCCATGTCCACACTGGAAAAGTACATGGCGCAGTACGACCACGAGCACACGAACGGGTGGAACAAGGTGCTGCACGGCGTTGGGATTCCGATCATCATCGTCGGACTGCTACTGGCAGTGTTCACCTACTGGAAGATTGGGCTGGCGCTGTTCGTGGGAGGCTGGATTTTGCTGCTGGCCGGGCACCGGATTGAGGGCAATAAGCCGGCTTTCTTCCAGGGCGTGATCTACTTCCTAATCGGGCCGATTTGGGTGGCCAAAGAGCTGAAAGACTTCATCACCGGCAAGGCCCATGACGGCCAAACCAGCACGCACCCCCGCTCGTAAATCGAAATAAAACCCACGAGAAATGGCCCGTTTATGGGCCTGTTCGAATGCTTCGATACAGTTAAGTACCTTTACGCACCCCGGCGGTTGACGGCCTGCCTGGGGGTTCTGGAGATGCTACCCTTAGAAATCAGCCTCTGGAGGCTTCGGGGTGTCCGAGTCGTCCCTGTCCAACGATCCCGTACCGCAGAAGCGGCGAAGCACGCGTATCGTGCAGGCCGTGCCGATCACGGTCTCGGGTACCGATGCGCTCGGGCAGCCGTTCAAAGAGCGGACCACGACCGTGATGGTGAACTGTCACGGGTGCAAATACCAATCGAAGCACTACGTACCCAAGAATTCGATGGTGAACCTGGAAGTGCCGCGGCCGGAAGCGGGAGCCAAGGCGCGGCAGATTCAGGGACGAGTGGTGTGGGTGCAGCGTCCCCGCACGGTGCGCGAGCTATTTCAGATTGGCCTTGAGTTTGATACCGCGGCGAACGTCTGGGGCATCGCGTTTCCACCGGAAGATTGGGCGCCTGCGCCGGTTGAGGCTGCGGCTGAAAAGCCTGTAGCGTCTGCAGCACCGAGCGCTCCCGCGGCTGCGCCCCCGGCACCGGCAGCGACTCTCCCGGAAGCGAAGCAAACGAATTTCTACTCCGGCGAGGACCCGAGCGGCGTGCCGGAATTCCAGATTACGCCTGCAGCTCCTATGACGCCGAAGGCGAGCACACCTCCAGCTAAACCAATCCCAACGACGCCGATTCAGACCACCCCAATTCCTGCACCGCCGAAGTCGAGCGTGCCACCTCCGCCTAGCGCGAAGGTGAGCCCGCCGCCAGCGCCGCCGTTCGCGCCGGTGGTTGCGGCTCCGCCACCTCACGTCGCGCCGAAGCCACCTGTCGCGTCTGCACCGACCGTTCCGGCCGCACCGAGCGCGCCGGCTGCTCCTGCTCCGCCCGTTGGCGGAGACAGCAAGATTCATGTGGTGCCTGCGTCTCCATCGTCAGATCAGCAAGCGATGCTCGCGCGGCAGATGGCGCGGATGGTGACCGAGGCGAAGGAAAACCTCGACAAGACTTTGCGGCACGACGCAGCGCTAGCGGTAAGCGAAAAGATGACCGCAGTGCGCGCGCAGCTCGATTCGCAATTGCATGTCGCGGTCGAGAAGGCGATCCAGGAATCGATGCAGCGCGTTTCGGACACGGCGCTCAAAACCGTAACGCAGCAGGCGAATGAGAGGGCGGCGGCGATCGTCGAAGAGGCGCGGAAGTCGAACGAGACGGCGGCTGCGACGATCGACGAAAGAGTGCGGCAGGCGGTACAAAGCGCCGTGACGAATGCCGCGAGCGAAGCGGCGAAACGCGCCGCCGAGCAGACGACCGCGATGAATTTGCAACAGTCGGTGACAGAGGCCGTGGAGCGCGCGCTACGCGACCGCGAAGCGGCGACGCCGTCGCTTTCGATTCTCAATTCGCCGGAAGCGGCCGAGCAGCACCTGGAAAACTGGCGCAAGAATTTGGAGAACACAGCGGGCACGATCCGCTCGCGAGCGCTGGAACAGACCGAGGAGGACGCGACGGCGGCACGGGAGCGCTGGAGCGCGGAGTTCGAGAAGACGCTGCAGTCGGCGCAGGAACGAATTTCAGCGAAGGCCAGCGAGATTTCGCAGGCTGCGGTGCAGCAGGCCGAGCTGGATGTGACCAAACGCGCAGAGGGCTTGCGCGCTTCGCTGGATCAGGCAATCGCAGACGCAGCATCGCGAATCGAAGCCGCCGGATCGGGACTCCAGCAGGAACGGCAGCGCGCGGAAGAAGCCAAAGCGCAGCTGTTTGAGGCGACACAGACGGCGCTGAAGCGGACGCAACAGCAGCTCGACGAATATCTCTCCTCGCAATATCAGGAAATCACGCTCCGCGCCGAGCAGGTGATCCAGGAGCGGGCGAAGCAGATCGAGCCGGCGATTGAAGCGTCGGCACAGAAGGTGCTTCAGCGTGTTTCGGGCGAAATGGAACAGAAGCTCGCGCCCAAGCTCGATGAGGTACAGCGCGCGCTCGGCGATCTGACTGCGGCTGAAACGCGTGCGAGCGAGGCTCATACACACATCAAAAATCATCTGCAGTACGCCGCAGATGAACTCGCGCGCACGCAGGCGTCGCTGAATACGCATGTGCAGTCCGCTACGGATCAGCTCTCCAAAACGGCGGAGCTTCATAACAAGAACGTCGCGGATCAATTCGCGCAGCTGGAAGCGTCGACGAGCCTGCAGATTCAGAACGCCGCGGGACAGATCAGCGAGCTGCAGCAAGGTGCATTGACGCAGGTGAAGCAAGCCGCGGAAGAGATTTCGCTGCTGCAGACCGGCATCCGCGAGCAACTGCAGGAAGCCACGGACCGCGCGGACAGCATCCAGGACATGATTCGCGAGCAGGCGCAGATCGCATCGGAAGACGCGATCCAGACGGCAATGGCGCGGGTTCGCGAAGAGACCGGAAAAGTTCCCGAACAGCTGGACCAGACGCGGCGCGAGATCGTCGCGAAGATCGAAGAGGAACTCGGGCAGCGCGGCAGCGAGATTCAGCACCAGCATTACGACGCGATGCTGAAGACCGCGGAGTGGTATCAGAAGAAGGCGCAGACGTCGATGCAGGCCTCGCTCGAAAAGTCGGTGGAGCAATCGACGACCACGCTGCGCGACCGGGCTGCGGAAGTATCAAGTTTGCTGGCGTCGGAACTCGACCACTACCGCCGGACGTATGTGGAGCACAGCACGGCGCAGATCGAGGATGCGGCGAAGGAAGTGATCGGGCGCGAGCGCGACAAGATGTCCGAAACGGCGCAGATGGTGACAGCCGGCTTTTCGGATCAGGTGTACCGCGCGACGACCGATTCTCTGAAGCGATTTGAAAGCGCGGCGGAATCGACGCTCGAAAAAGCGCGGTCGGATATGGAATTCAACCGCGAGACTTCCCTCTCGGAATTCCAGAAGCTGCTCGATGAACAGATGACGGCTGGCGTCGACCAGGCAAGGCAGTTCCTGCAATCGCACCTGGTGCCGATGATGGAACAGTGGGACGCGCAGCGCGAAGCCGAGAAGAGACAGTGGATGGAACAGCTGCAGCGCACGACGCAGGAATCGGTGGAAAGCTACAAGACGCGCCTGGAAGCTGCTTCGAACCAGTGGCTGCTGGCTTCGGCTACTTCGCTCGGGCAGCATTCGCAGTCCGTGCTGGACACGGTGGCGAAAGCAGCCGAGAAGCGGATTCGCGACACTTGCGCGGAAGTGCTGGGCGGCGTAGGCGACACACTCAAGCAGCGGCTACTCGGGCTTTCCGACGCGTATAAGAAGGACGACAGTGACCTTCCCCTTCCGGGGAGCGGCCACGGTCCGGAACCGAAGAAATAGCTCGTCCGCCGGCCCTCTCTATATTCCCCTTTTCCCGGTGAGACGAAGCAAGTGCGAACGCTCCAGCATGCGGAGTGGCCGACTTCATTCGTTCGTGCATCAAATGCGGTTTAAACCTCTACCCCGGAGCGGACATTGATCGCACGACACTGGCGGGGCTGGACGAAGCGGGCAGACGCGGATGCGTACGAGAATTTGCTGAAGACTCGGGTGCTGCCCGGGCTGAAGGATATCGACGGTTACGTGGGCGGGTCGATTCTGCGGAAGGATGAAGCGACCGAATCGGAATTCGCGGTGATCAATTATTTTGAGTCGGTCGAGGCGGTGAAACAATTCGCGGGGCCGAATTATCTGGTTCCGGTGTTCGAGCCCGAGGCGAAGGCGCTGCTGATCCGCATCGAGAATTACGCAACGCACTACGAGGTTCGCTACAGCACGGAATAACCGAGGCGCGGCTGTCTACGCGCGTTACGTCCCACCCCTTCGGACCGTTATAATGGAGCATGGCTAATCAAGCTTTTCTGAACGTGTGGCTGAAGGAGTTTCCGGAAGACGCGGTTTTGGAGAGGCTGGGCGCGTTTCTGGGCACAGTTCCCTACTCGCAGAAGCTGCCGGGCTTCCGGTATCTGGAAGTACGGGCGCTCGATTCGTCGGAATCGCCGGTGCTTGAACTGGACCTGCGTGCTACTCCGCTCGACGCAGCGGGAATCGTGGAACTGGTAAAACCGCACGTGCATGACGATTCGAGTTACGTGGTGCGCGCGAGCTGGGATTTGTGGGAGAGAGTGGGCGAGCCGCCGAAGTACGAGCAAACGCCACAGGAACTTATTATCGTCTGCAACACGGAAGGCTTCGACGACGGCATCTGGAAAGAGAGTGGGCATTTCGAGGTGGACCTCGGGCTGGAACATTTTTTTACCGGGCACGGAGGGCTGCTGGGCATCCGGCAAACGCGTCCGGCGCCGCAAAGCCCGGAAGAGGCGCTTTTTCTAGAATCCATGAAGCTGCCAGCGAATCTACAAACGTATAAGGACAACACGCGCGAGAACATCAAGCGAGTGTTCGACTGGACGCGAAGGATCGAAACGGAATTGCCGGTAGGCCGCGTGAAGCTGTGGTCGGAAGGTGAGGAAAACCTCGAAGCGCGGATGGAAGAGATTATCGCGGCGCGCTGAAAAGTCCGCCAGAGCGGTTGACCGAGAGTTTACTTTCGCCGCGGTCGAGCGCACGTTAGAATTGAGGAACTGCCCGCTCACGTTTCTGGCTTCGAGCGGTCTTATAAGCAAAGCACTTGTTCGTCTCATCTCATGATCCTTTCCGGAGCGTCCTTCGAAGTGATTTCGACCAAAAAGTTGAGGCTGATGACTCTTGCAGGCGCGACGGCGTTCGCGCTGGCTTCGTGTAGCAGCACGCCCAAGCCGCCGGAAACTCCCATGCCCGCCGCGAAACCCGCCGCTTCCACCGCCACTTCTACGGGCACACCTGCAGCACCGGGAACCACTCCAGGCGGAACGCCCGATAAGCCGCTGCAAGTTCCCGATGACGTTCAGAACGTCGCCGTGAAGTCGCTCGGCGACGAAACCACTGTCCTTGCGTACGGCGATCTCGCGGACAACGGCAAGCAGCAGATCCTCGCGATCAACGCGCTTAAAACCACCCCACCGGGCGTTGCTCCCGGAATTTTGTTCAACCGGCTCGTTGTGCTTCAAAAGAACGGTGATGTGTGGAAAGAAGTGTTGCGCGGCGACGAGCACCTGGAAAACGAGAAGGGGTTCTTGGGCGGAATTCCGCTGGCGCCGGTGAACGGTTGGCGCCTCCAACTGGACCAGACGGACGCGACAAAGGGAATGGCGATGTATTTTTCGCCGATCGTGGCGCCGAAGGGTGGGCACATCGCGGCGCTGGAGGTGCGGTGGAATCCGAAAGTGGGCCGCTTTCAATCGATGGATACGAGTTTCACGCAGTTCGTTAGTGAAGTGCCGCAGCTCGAAACACCGGAGTCGCAAAACCACCTGTGAGTACCGCCGCACAAACCGTTGCAGGAACTTCAGCGGCTGCCAAGCCGAAGAAGAAGTCTTCGGGCTGGAACGACCTGAAGACGCTGTTGCCCTACCTGCGCAAGTACAAAGGCATGACGGCGATCGGGCTGATCACGCTGACGCTCATGGGCGGCGTCGGCGCCTTGCCACAGCTTTTGATCGGCATGATCACGGACTGCCTGCAGGGAGCGCCGCAGACGCTGACGACGCTGCACGGCTATGCGCGAACGCTGCTGACTCCGCTGATGCAGATGTACGCGCCGCTGAGCCGGCACGCGTTGGGATGGTTCTGCATCGTGCTGGTGTGCGTGATGTTCGTGAAGGGATTTTTCTCGTTCTGGACGCGGTGGATTTTGATCGGGGTGTCGCGCGAGATCGAGTACGACTTGCGGAACGACATGCTGGAGCGCCTCGTCGCGCTGGAGCCGGAATTTTACGTACGAAACCGGACCGGCGATTTGATGTCGCGCGCGACGAACGATTTGAACGCAGTGCGGATGGTACTGGGGCCGGGGATCATGTACAGCGCGACGACGGTAGTGACGATGCTGCCGGCGATTTATTTCATGTTCAAGCTAGCGCCGAGCCTTGCGCTGTGGGTGTTCATTCCGGTGCCGGTGGTGGCGTTCTCAGTGCGGTACTTCGGCGAGACGATTCACAGGTTGTCAGAGCAGATTCAGGCGGCGCTGGGCGCGCTTTCGACCCGGGCACAGGAAAATCTTACGGGCATTCGCGTGATTCGCGCGTACGCGCAGGAACAGCAGGAGATTGCGGCGTTCGACAACGCGAACCGCGACTACGTGGACCGCAACATCAAGCTGATTTCAACATGGAGTTTGTTCTTTCCGTTTTTGACGGCACTGATCGGCGTGACGTTTGTGATTTTGCTGGGCAAGGGCGGCAAGGACGTAATCGATCACCGCTACGCCGTGGGGACAATGTGGGCGTTTTACTGGTTCCTGGGGCAGCTGGTGTTTCCGATGATCGCTCTGGGATGGGTGACGAATATTTTCCAGCGCGGTGCCGCGTCGATGGGGCGGCTGAATTTCATTTTGCACGCAGAGCCGGCGATTTGCGACGAGAAGAGAGGCGCGGTGGCGGCTGGTGCGGCTGCGAACGGCAACAGAGGGACGAGCGCCGCAGCTTTGACGGAATCGCCGATTCGTGGCGATGTGGAGTTCAAGCATTTGACGTTTACGTATCCGACCGCGCCGGAAGGCAAGAAGGGCGAAGCCCCCGTGGCGCAGGCGCCGGTGTTGCGTGACATCAATCTGCATGTTCCCGCGGGATCGACGCTGGCGATTGTGGGGCCGACGGGTAGCGGGAAGTCGACGCTCGCGGCGTTGATTGCAAGGTTGTGGGAGGCGCCGGACGGGACGCTGTTCCTTGATGGGCGCTCGATTCGCGAGTACCCGCTGGCGGAATTGCGGCGCGCGATCGGGTATGTCCCGCAGGACACCTTCCTTTTCAGCGATACGTTGAAGGAAAACATCGCGTTCGGCGTGGAGACGGCGCTGGAGAACCAGGTGTACGAGGCCGCGGAGATCGCGAGCCTTTCGAACGAGATCAGCAGCTTCCCGAAGAATTACGAAACGATGGTGGGCGAGCGCGGAATCACGTTGTCGGGCGGACAGAAGCAGCGGACCTCGATTGCTCGCGCAGTGGTGCGGCAGCCGCGAATTTTGGTTTTGGATGACGCGCTGTCGAGCGTCGATACGGATACGGAAGAGCGGATCCTGGCGCGGCTGCGCGAAGTGATGAAGCAGCGTACGTCGATTTTGATTTCGCACCGCGTTTCAACGGTGAAGAATGCGGACCAGATCATCGTGCTGCGCGAAGGGCGGATCATCGAGCGTGGCACGCACGACGAATTGCTGGTGTTGAACGGCTACTACGCGGACCTGAACCAGAAGCAGCTGCTCGAGGAAGAATTGGCGCGCGAATGAGCGACTTCCGCGAAGAAGAGAAGCTCGGCAAGCTGTACGACTCGCAGCTGACGCACCGGCTGATGAAATACCTGCGCCCGTACCGGTGGCACGTGGTGGGAGCGGTGTCTTTCACTCTGGCGATCACGGCGGTGGAGCTGGTGGGGCCGTACCTCTTCTACCTGGGCATCGATAAATACATCGTTCCCGGCTACGACAAGACGATTCCGCGCGGCGTGGCGTTGATGGGCATTTTCTGGGTGGTGATCGCGTACGCCGGATCGATTTTCGCGAGCTTCGGATTGCAGTACGTGCAGGTGCGGATCATGCAGTGGGTCGGGCAGCAGACGATGTACGACCTGCGCAAAGAGATTTTTTCGCACCTGCAGCGCTTGCCGATGAGCTTCTTCGATCGCAGCCCTATCGGGCGCCTGGTGACGCGCACGACGACGGACGTGGACGCGCTGAACGACCTATTTGCGTCGGGCGTCGCGGCGATGCTGAACGACTTCGTGCTGCTGTTCGCCATGGCGGCCGTGCTGTTCAAATGGCACCACTTGCTGGCGCTGGCGACGCTGTCGCCGCTGCCGTTCATGATCCTGCTGACGTATTTCTTCCGGAATCGCGTGCGCGACGCGAATCGCCGGATTCGAACGGCGATTGCACGGATCAACGCGTTCTTGCAGGAGCACGTGAGCGGCATGTCCGTTGTGCAGCTCTTCAACCGCGAAAAGAAGTCGCGCCGGCAATTCGAAGAGCTAAACCGCGTTCACATGGTCGCGTATAAGGATGCGATCGACGCGTTTTCGCTGTTCTACCCCGGCGTGGAATTTTTGAGCATGGCCGGCATCGCACTGCTTTCGTGGGTGGGCGGAGCGCGCGTGATTGCGGGTACGCTGAGCATCGGCGTGGTTGTGGCGTTCATGATGTACGGGCAGCGGTTCTTCCGGCCGATTCAGGACCTGAGCGAGAAATTCAACATTCTGCAGAGCGCGATGGCGGCTTCGGAGCGGATTTTCCGGCTGCTGGATGAGCCGGTAACGATCGCGTCGGCAGCGAAGGTGACGAAAATCGAAGCGCCGCGCGGCGAGATCGAGTTTCGGAACGTGTGGTTCTCTTACATCGGCGGAGCGGCGCCGAAAGAAGACGAGTGGGTGCTGCGCGACGTGTCGTTCC
>JBEKJW010000017.1:0-29807 GCA_050011035.1 Candidatus Acidiferrales bacterium | reverse complement strand
TCAACGCGAAGAATGTGTTTGTCGCTTCATACGATTTGTTTCCCGCGGGATACAACCGCGACACCGGCGCGGAATTTCACCGGCAACTGGTCGATCGGATTCAACGGATTCCTGGCGTCGAGTCGGTGACGATCTCCGACTGGGTGCCGCTGGGGTATTCGACGAATAGCACCGTGGTTGATCCGCAGGGATATGTGGCTCAGCCCCACGAATCGATGGACATTTCGGAAGCGTCCGTCGGACCAGACTATTTGAAAACGTTGCAAATTCCACTGGTCGCGGGACGTGAAATTCGTGCGGACGATACGACGGGTTCCCAGCCCGTAGCGATGGTGAATGAAGCGTTCGTCGAGCGCTTCTGGCCGGGACAGGACGCGATTGGAAAAAAGGTTGATACGGAAGGAATGACGTTCACTGTGGTCGGAGTCGCGAAGACGGCGAAATACGACGCGCTCGGCGAGGACCCGAAACCGATAATCTACTTACCGATCGAGCAGGATTACGCCGCGATTGGAACGGTTCAGGCGCGCGTGAACGGGGATCCGTTGCTTTTCGCGCGCGCGATCGAAAAGGCGATCCACGAGGGAAACGCCGAGTTGCCCATTTTCGATGAGTCGACGATGGAGCAGCGGGTGGCGACCGCGACCACGGGGCAGAGAATCGCCGGCACTTTTGTCGGAACGTTTGGACTGCTGGCGTTGGTGCTCGCGGCTGTTGGAATTTACGGGCTGATTTCCTACACCACTCGGCAGAGGACCCATGAAATCGGGATTCGATTGGCGTTGGGTGCGCAGCGTCGCGATGTGTTCCGGCTCGTGCTTGGGAATGGAGTGAAGTTGATCGCGGCGGGGCTAGTGATTGGTTTCGTGTTGTCGCTGGCGCTGACGCGGTTTTTGAGCTCGGTCTTATTTCAGACGGGAGCCACGGACGTGGTGACCTACACAGCGGTGGGCTTGCTGCTGGGCGCCGTGGCGCTAGTGGCGTGCTACTTGCCGGCGAGGCGAGCTATGAAAGTGGATCCGATGGCGGCGCTGCGGTATCAGTGACGGATTGGCGCTGCGCTACGGAAAAGAAAATCGAAGGCAGAACATTTCACAAAAAAACCGAGAAAAGCGGAGGGCACGGAGCGTCGTGCGGGGGCGTGGATGTGTGCTTGAAGGGCGATATGCGTTTGTTTGACACGTTTATACCTGCGTGCTACGGTCGATTTCCCTTATGACTAATTCGCCAAATTCGTACAAGCGCGTCGCTGTGATTCCTGGCGACGGCATCGGCACGGAAGTGATTCCGGAAGCGGTGAAAGTGATGAAGGCCGCGGCGGCTGCGGGCGGAAAGGAAGTGAAGCTCACGGATTTCGATTGGGGCGCGGACCGTTACCTTCGCGATGGAACGACGCTGCCGGCGGATGCGGTGGAGATGTTTCACCGCGATTTTGACGCGATTTTGATGGGCGCGATGGGCGATCCGCGCGTACCTTCGAACATTCACGCGGCGGATATTCTGCTCGGCCTGCGATTCAAGCTGGATTTGTATGTGAATGCGCGACCGTGCGTGATGTTCGACAGGAAATTCACGCCGCTGAAAGACCGGACGGAGAAGGACGTGAACTTCATCGTCTTTCGTGAGAACACCGAGGGTCCCTACGTTGGCCTCGGTGGAAACTTCAAGAAGGGAACGGCGGACGAGCTGGCGCTCCAGGAGGACGTGAATACACGAAAGGGCGTCGAGCGGATCATTCGCTACGCGTTTGAGTATGCGAAGGCGAAGGGCTTGAAGCGCGTTTGCATGTCGGACAAATCGAACGCGCTGACATTTGGGCACGACCTTTGGCAGCGCGTCTACAAGTCCGTGAAGGCGGAGTATCCGGAAATCGAGGCGACGCACCAGTACATCGACAATCTGCTGATGCAGATGGTACGCGACCCCGGGCAGTTTGACGTGATCGTGACGACGAACTTGTTTGGAGACATCGCTAGCGACGTGGGCGCGCAGCTGGCGGGCGGGCTTGGCCTGGCGCCGTCGGGGAACATTCATCCTGGCCAGGTGTCCCTGTTCGAGCCGGTGCATGGGTCGGCGCCAACGATCGCGGGAAAGAACGTCGCTAATCCGATGGGGGCGATTCTGACGGTAGCGATGATGTTCGAGTATTTTGGGTGGACGGATGAGGCCAAGAGGATCGACCAGAGTATTCGAGTGGCGCTGCGCGAGGGGCAGACGGCGGCGGAGCTCGGTGGGACGCTAAAGACAACGGAAGTCGGCGAGTGGGTGGCGAATCAAGTCGCGAAAAGCTAGGTGAAGTAACGGTTGAATGTGGTTGGTGAAGTTGCGCTCGCGCTGGAGCGCCTGGGTCCGAGCGAGTCGTCAATCGTAAGCGCGACTTGAGATTGTCGGATGACAGCCGGGCCGGCTATCCCACTCATATCCTTAAAGGATTTGAAGCAAAACCTGCGACGAACCTACCCGAAATAGATTTCCACAGTATGTAAGGCGAAGGAAGCGATGTCGGCAGACCGACGACATGGTCGGCCGACATCGTTCGGCGATCTAAAGTTCTCGTAGAGCTGTGGCAACGGGGCGATTGGCCGCGCGCATGGCTGGCGGAACGCCTCCCAAGACTCCCATCAGCAGCGCGAAGATTAGTCCGACGCCGAGCAGGATTGGCGTGACCTGAAACGCAAACGCCATGTGCGAGAAGGTCTGCATGTTCATCGTGCCTGTAGTGTAGCCATTGAGCTTCAGCACGCAGATGCAGCCGATCAGCCCGCCTATGAAGGCGATAACCAGCGCTTCAAAGACGAACGAGACGACGATACTCATGCGCGGGAAGCCGATGGCGCGCATGGTGGCGATTTCGCGCCCGCGTTCGGAAACCATCGCGTACATCGTATTCAGGGCGCCGATTACCGCACCGATTCCCATTATGAACGCGACGAGGCCCCCGAGGACCGTAATCAGCGTCGTAAGTACCTTCGATTGCCGCGCGTAGTATTCAACTTCGTGGTCAACTTGAACTGTTAACTTGGGATCGGCGGTGACGGCGTCTTTGAATTGATTGAAGGAATCAACCGAATTGAGCCGCACGGTGACGGACTGCGAGAGATTCTCCGGGCGCTTGTAGACTTGATTGAGTACGCGGCTATCGGCCCACACTTCCGAGTCGAACGAGCTACCGCCTGCGTCGAAGACGCCGACCACTTTCCAGGTCTGCCCGCCGAAGGCGATGGTCTTTCCGAGCTCGAGGTCTTCGTAGGTGCTGGTGACGTTTTTCCCGATGACGAGTTCGGCGAGGCCGGGCTCAAAGAAGCGCCCTTCGACGATCTTGATGTTGGGGCGGACCTCAAGGACGATCGGCGAGACGCCACGAATTTGGACGTTCGCGTTGGTGTGCGATTCCTTCAAGTTGAAGCCTGCAATCATCACCGCTTCAGGGCTTACCAGAGGTTTACCGGCGGCGTTGTGCGCTACGCCGGGCTCGTCCGCGAGGGCGTTCACTTGGTCGAGCGCGACAGATCCGTCGAGTTCCGCAGATGAGCCGGCTCGGCGGATCAGCACGTTTTCAGGCGAGCCCGAATTGACAAGCGTGGCCCTAAACCCGTGTGCGAGCGCCAGCATCGCGACGAAAACGCCCACGGTGCCGGCGATACCGAGCACTGCCGCGAGGGCCGTGAGCCACCGCACCTTCATGCTGCGCAAATTGTAGACGATAGGAATCGCCATATTCTAAGCCCTCCGCAGCGCATCGACTACGCGCAGGCGCATTGCGTTGGTGGCGGGAATGATTCCCGCGAGCATGCCGATGCCGAGCGCGGCAAGGATACCGATCACCACAGCGCTGATCGGGAGCACGAACGAGAACAGGATTCCGCCAGTGGGATCGCCGCCGAGCGTCATCAATTTCGCCAGTGCAATGCCGATCAGTCCGCCGATTAGCGCGACAGTGAGAGACTCGGCGAGCACGATGAAGAGCACGAACCGATCGGAGAAGCCGACGGCTTTCATTACGGCGAGTTCGCCCATGCGCTCACGGACAGATAAGGCCATGGTGTTGCCGGTGACGAGCAGCAGCGTGAAGAAGACGATGCCGCCGATGGCCATGATCAGGAACTCAACGTTGCCGGCCTGCTTGACCCAGGACGCCGTCATCGCGGCGAGTGTTTCGCTTTTAGTCTCGAAAGGTGAATTGGCGAACTGCGTGTCGATGGCTTTGATCACGCGCGCTGCGCTGTCTGGGTCCGAAAGCGAAACGGTGTACCAGCCAATCTGACCCTTACCGAAAGTCTTGCGCTCCTCGAGATACTTCGCCTGCAGCCAGAATTGGGTAAGGTCGATGCCGTCTTTCGGGTTGTCGTAGATGCCGTCGATGTTGAAGTCCCAAGTGCCACCGTAGATCGGGGCTTGAATAGGGACGCGGTCGCCGATTTTCCAGCCGAAGCGCTTCGCGGTTTTCGAACCTACGATGGCGCCCTCGCGGTCACCGACGAATTTATTCCACTGATCGTCGGGTACGGTGAGTTCAGGGAACACTTGACGTTGAGTTTCCGGGTCGATGGCGAAACTGGGAAAGAAATTCTTCGGATCTTGGTAGATGCCGCCGAACCAAGTTTGCGCCGTGACCAGTTTCACGCCCGGGATGCGTTCGATCTGCGCTTTGTAGGACTGGGGCAGGGGCTGGATGATCGACACCTTATTGATGACCATGAGGCGGTCGACGCCGACGACGTCCAGGTTGCCGCTGAAGGCCTTGTGGATTACTGCGAGAAAGCCGAATAGGAAAAGCGCGACCGCGAATGAGCCGATCGTAAGTACCGTGCGAAGTTTTTTGCGTTGCAGGTTCGCGAAGATCAAGTGCGCATATTTCATGCAACACCTCCAGCATGCACCGCCGAAGCTTCCACCAGCACTCCCTTGTTCAGGTGAAGTGTTGCTTGAGCTTTTTCGGCGGCCATCGGGTCGTGCGTAACCATTAAGATCGTCTTGTTGTATTCGGTGCAGAGGCGATGGAGAAGTTGAAGTACTTCATCAGCACTCTTGCGGTCGAGGTCGCCGGTCGGCTCGTCGCAGAGGAGGTAAGTGGGATCTGCAATAATCGCCCGAGCTATCGCGACGCGCTGTTCCTGTCCGCCTGAGAGCTGGCGTGGGTAGTGGTGCATGCGTTCTGACAGGCCGACGACTCCAAGAGCGGTCTCCACGTGTTTCTTGCGATCCGCCTTCGAGAGTTTCGTCAGGAGCAGGGGAAGTTCGACGTTCTGAAACGCGTCAAGAACAGGGATCAAGTTATACATTTGAAAAATGAAGCCGACGTGGCGAGCGCGCCATTGGGTGAGCTTGCCGCTGGACATGTGGGTGACTTCGTCGCCGGCGACGGTAATTGAGCCGCGCGTGGGAACGTCGAGGCCGCCGAGCAGGTTGAGCAAGGTGGTCTTGCCCGAGCCGCTGGGGCCCATGAAGGCAACGAAGTCGCCGCGGTCGACGTCCAGGTTCAAGCCCTGGAGGACGTCGATGTTCTCGCCGCCGCGCTTGTACTGCTTGTCGAGCCCGCGAATCTTGATGAGGCTATCGGAACTGCCTTTGCCGTCCACGCGAACCATCGAGTGACCTCCGCTTTTGATAAAGCGCGCGACTTAACGTTGAACTTGAACTTCCTCGCCGTCTTTCAGAGGCGAGGGACTTTTGGTGACGACGACGTCGCCGGGTGTGAGTCCGGCTAGAATTTCGGTTTGATCACCACGGGCGTTGCCCGCAGTGATGGCGCGACGTTCTAGCTTGCCGTCCTTTACTAGATAAACGATGGATTTGCCCGCATCGTCACGAATGGCATCGCTAGAAACGAGTGCGGCGGGCGGCGCTGCGCCGGTCTTTTCCTTCGGCTCGTCGCCGAGGAATGTGACTTTGACGCCCATGTCCGGAAGGATCTTCGGATCGAGTTTGATGAACGAGATGCGCACCTTCACTGTGGCCTTCTGGCGGTCGGCCGTGGGGATCACGGTCCGAACTTTCGATGGGATCTGCCAGTCAGGATAAGCATCGAGCACGGCGGTGACGGGCATGTCGGGAACGACGCGCGCGATGTAGGCTTCGTTCACGTCGACTTCGATTTCGTTGGAGTTCATGTCGACGAGTGTGGCGATGCCGGTGCGCGTAAAGCCGCCGCCCGCGGAAATGGGCGAGACCATTTCGCCGACCTGCGCGTCTTTCGAGACGATGATGCCGTCGAACGGGGCTCGAATCACGGTATTGTCGACGGCCTGCTGGGCCTCGGCGATGCGTGCCTCGTACGTTTGAACCTGCGATTTCGCGAGGTCGATTTTTGCGCGCAGACTGTCAGCATTCATGGTGGCGGTGTCGAGAGTTTCCTGGCTCGAGACGCCTTGCGCGACCAGTTTCTGTGCGCGACTTAGTTCGATTTCTGCATTCTTAAGTTGAACTTGATAGTCGCGGATGGCGGCGCGGCTCGAGTCGCGATCTGCCACTGCGGAGTTCAGCGTCTTGACGGCGTCGGAGTCATCGAGCTTCGCGAGAACTTGGCCTTCTTTCACGTGCAGACCTTCGTCGAAATAAACGCCGACGACGCGACCGGTGATCTTAGCGGCGACGGTGGCGCGACGGCGCGGAGTGACGTAGCCACTTGCGTTGAGCAGGGCGGGGCGCGTGCCGACGCTGCCTTTATCGACGGTAGCGACCTGGACAACGGGCTTCTGATTGCGGAAAGCAAAGACTGCGCCGGTGGCGATGACAACAATTCCGAGCAGCGCGGCGAAAATGCCGAGCTTCTTGCCCGCGCCGGAACCCTTTCGCTGGCTATGGTCTATGCGCAGCGAGCCGAGGTCGTGTGTCGAGACATTGGAACTCGAAGACATGGAGTACGGTGGCTCCTGGATAGTATCTAAACGCGCCGTCATGCTGAGTGTTACGGATGGAAAGGACGAAAGTTACACTTCGGCCTGGGCGGCGTCGGTTCGAATGAAACTATTCTATATCGGAAGCGCGCGGATGCTAAGGGTTTCTGTAGTGTTCGCGGGGTTTTCGCTGCGCCTCACCACGCGTGGGCGGGTGGATGTACCGCCTGAAGTATTTCGTGGCGATTTTTTGTTGGCTCGGCTCGTTCGGGCGTTACTTGAGTTGTCGGCAGTACGACGGACTATGAGTAGGCTGGGCGGCGTTGCGTCGACTCGAAGAATCGCGCAAGCGTAAGGCCAAGCAAAAATCCGCCGACATGGGCCCACCATGCAACGCCGCCCATGCTGCGGACTCCGAGAGAACTTACGCCGCTTAGAAATTGCACGATGAACCACAAGCCGATAAATATCCAAGCAGGGACGCGTGCCAAAAACCAGATGATAAAGAGTGGAACTAGCGTGACAATGCGCGACTCGGGCGAATAGACAATGTAGGCGCCTAGAACTCCGGCGATGGCGCCGCTCGCGCCGAGCGCGGGGATGTGTGAGCCCCACGAAAAGAAGGTCTGCGCGATGCCGGAGCCGATGCCGCAGATTAAATAGAAGATCAGATAGTTGAAACTGCCCATGCGGTCTTCGACGTTCGCGCCGAAGATCCAAAGGAACCACATGTTGCCGATGATGTGCAGCCAGCCGCCGTGGAGGAACATCGAGGTGAAGAGCGGAATGAGGGCGTCGGCGAGAGTGTAGTGGCGGCCGGTAAGAGCGAGTGAGATTTTCGCGGGGACGACGGCGTAGTGGTTCACGAAGGCGTCGCCGGCTCGGGTGGGAAGTGAGACCTGGTAGAGGAACACAAGGACGTTTGTCGCGATGAGCAGGAGCGTCACGACAGGAGTCGAGCGGCGAGGCTGGAGATCTTTTAGGGGAATCATGCGAGCAGGCCTTCATCTACGGACGAGTGCGACATCATTCGAGTATGCCATCGAGAGAGCGAATCGAAAATTCGGAATCCGCGAGTGGCGCCGAGATTTCTCGACCTGAGCCTCAGTCGAAGCGATGCTTGAATGCGAGACTTCGACTGTCCTGACCTGACTCTTGCGGCTTGAAGAGATTGAGGCAAAGCATTAAAGCTCCGAGGGGAGTGGCTACGACATCTGATACGCGACTAGAATCTGAAATCTCTCAACTCCAGAATCTTCAAGTCAATTCGAAGCGCGTTTCAGGAATTGCATGAGCGCGATTGGTGTGATAAGAAAATCTGTTCAAGTAACTGAGGAATTTTGCGCTGTGCAAATGCGTGTTGAAGTGATGCGCGAAGTGTCGGCGCGATGACGGAAAATGCCCGCCCACGAATCTGAAGCGATCATTCTTCAAACCTATCCTTTAGGTGAAGCCGACCGCCTGGTGAGTTTCTTCACCCGATCAATGGGACGAGTGCGCGGAGTTGCATCCGGGGCACGGAAGACGAAGAGCAAATTTGGTTCGACGCTCGAGCGGCTGTCGTATATACGCATCTGGTTTTACGAGAAAGAGAATCGCGACCTGGTGCGAGTGAACCAGTGCGAGCTGATTGAGTCTTTCATGGATGCGTTCCGCGATTATGCAAACGGCGTGGCGCTGGCGATCTTGAGCGAGGTGACGGAGACGGTGTTGCCGGATCACGAGGCGGCCGACGCGAATTTTCGTTTGCTGCTGCTCACGGCGCGCGCGATCAAATCGAGAGGAAAGTTCGAGCTGCCGCTCGCGTACTTTTCGTTGTGGACCGTGAAGCTCGGGGGGTGGCTGCCCTCGCTGGATGCGTGTGCGCGGTGCGGAAGATTGCTTGCGCCGGGACCGACGAAGCCACTACTGGCATACTTTTCGCCGAGCGCATCGGCGCTTCTCTGCGAGAAATGCCGCAGGCCGGGGATGCGCGCACTTGCACCGGAGGCGATGGCCGCAGCGCGCAGAATATTGAGCGAAAAACTCGACGGAATTACCGAGGAAATGGTTCCTTCGCGGATTGCGCGCGACTTGACTGATGTTATGCTGGACGTGATCGAACATCAAATCGACCGCAAACTTACCTCGCGGGAAATGTTGGAGCAGCCTGAGTGAAAACCTCATTGAAGAAGGCCGCCGGCCGCGCAGCTGCGCCCAAACCGAAGGGCCTGACGTTTCAGGAGATCCTGCTGAAGCTTGAAGAATACTGGATCCATCGCGGATGCATCCTGCAGCAGCCCTACGATATAGAGGTCGGCGCGGGAACGATGCATCCCGAAACTTTTTTGCGCGTTCTCGGACGGGAACCCTATCGCGTTGTGTACGCGCAGCCAAGCCGTCGGCCGGCCGATGGACGTTACGGCGAGAACCCCAAGCGTTTGTATAAGCACACACAACTTCAAGTAATACTTAAGCCTGCCCCTGCAGACGTTCAGGATCTTTACCTTGAGAGCCTGGCCGCCGTGGGAATTAACTTGAAGGATCATGATGTTCGATTCGAAGAAGACAACTGGGAGGCGCCAACGCTGGGCGCGTGGGGTATCGGCTGGCAGGTGCTTCTCGACGGACTTGAGATCAGCCAGTTCACTTATTTTCAACAGAGTGGTGGACTGAACCTCGATCCGATTTCCGTCGAGCTGACCTACGGTCTCGATCGCATCGCGGCGTATTTGCAGGACGTGGACAACGTGTTCGATGTGCGGTGGTCGGATACGGTGACATACCGCCAAGTGCGGCTCGCGGACGAGCAGCAGATGTCTTCTTACAGTTTTGACTATGCCGATGCCGCTTCGATTCGAAAGCAGTTTGAGTTGAGCGAAGCGGAGGCGCGGAGAATCCTCGAGCTGTGGCCGAAAAAACCGGACGCGAGCATTGCGAGGTTTCCGTTGCTCGCGGCATACGAACTGACGCTAAAGTGCTCGCACCTTTTCAACGTGCTGGACGCACGCGGCGCCATTTCCGTGACGGAGCGCGCAGCGCTAATCGCGCGAATTCGAAAGCTTGCAGTGCGAGGGGCGGAATTGTGGTTGAAGCAGAGAGAACTTGTGGCCGGGCCGACATCTCAGGTTGCGCCTGAGGTGCACGCATGAAGAAGAGCGCGAACACGATTGGCGATCTCTTGTTTGAAATTGGCGCGGAAGAAATTCCGGCGGGGATGATCGAGAAGGCGGCGAGCGAAGTTAAGGCGCTGCTTGAAGCGAAGTTGGTCGAGCAAGGGCTGATCGCGAAGGATGCAGCGGCGAAAGCTGTCCAAGCTTACGGCTCACCACGGCGGTTGACCGCGATGGTGCGCGGAATTTTGCTGCAGCAGCCGGACGTGACGAAGGAAGTCACCGGTCCGCCGAAATCCGTGGCGTTCGATGCTGCGGGACAGCCGACCCGGGCAGCGACAAGCTTTGCGGAGAAACAGGGAATTTCGGTTTCTCAACTCAGCGTCGTCGCTACTCCGAAAGGCGACTACCTAGCGGCTAAGCAAGCGGTGATCGGTCGCCCAGCGGCGAAGATTCTTGAAGAAATCCTGCCTCAAGTAATTCACGAGATTTCCTGGCCGAAATCGATGTACTGGACGGGTGCGCAGGGACCGCGGTTCATCCGTCCCGTGAGGTGGATCGTCGCGCTGTTTGACGGGAAAGTTGTGTCGTTCACTTTCGCGGACGTCAAGTCAGGCAATCACACGGACGGTCACAGGTTCCTTGGAAAGAAGAACATCACTATTTCCGGAGCCGAGGATTACGAATCAAAGTTAAAGAAGAACTTTGTATTGGCGAATCCTGAGGCACGGCGCAAAAAAATCAGTGAAGAGGTACATGCGATAACTCGCAAGAAGAAGTTGCAGTTGCATGATGACGCCGGCCTCGCAAACCTCGTGACTTACTTGAATGAATATCCTTCAGTGATTGTTGGAGAATTTGACGAGAAATATCTTCGACTGCCGGATGAGATTTTGATCACGGTGATGCGCGACCACCAGAAATACTTCGGGCTTGAGTCGAAGGATGGAGATCTGGTGCCGCACTTTCTGGCGGTGATCAATCTGCCGAACGATCGGAAGGGACTCGTACGAGCGGGACATGAGAGCGTGCTGCGCGCGCGGTTCGATGACGCGGTTTTCTTTTGGGACACGGATCAGAAGCGTCGGCTCGCCGACTATCTGCCGAAGCTGAGCGCGGTGACGTACGAGTCGCGCCTCGGAAGTTATGGCGACAAAGTCGAGCGCATGCGTTCGGTCGCACGGTGGCTCGCGGAGCAATGGTTTTCGGGCGGGAACTCACACGCCGACGTGGCGGGAGCGGATCGCGCGGCGGAACTGGCGAAGTGCGATCTCGTGACGGACATGGTGAAGGAGTTCACCGAGCTGCAGGGCGTTGTGGGCGGACTGTACGCGGCGGCGCAAGGGGAACCGGAAGAAATTGCGTGGGCAGTGTACGACCACTATAAGCCGCAGGGCGTTGACGATCCATTGCCGCGAAACCTTATCGGATGCACGGTGGCGCTCGCGGATAAGCTCGATTCGATCGTGGCATGCTTTGCGGTGGGGGCGATTCCGACCGGATCGAGCGATCCCTTCGCATTGCGGCGCGCGGCGCTCGGGATCGTGAAAATTATTCTGGAGCTAAGGCTGCCGCTTTCACTGGGTGCGGCGGTTTCGGCGGCAGCGAAGGCGCTCCAGGAGCACGGGCCGCGGATCGAAGTGAGTGCCGATGCACAAAAACAGGTGCTCGAATTCCTGCTTGAGCGGGCACGGTTCATCCTGCGTGAGAAGGAGGGATTCGCGTTCGACGAAATCAATGCGGCGTTCGCTGCAAGTGCGGACGATCTGGTCGACGCTGTGGACCGCGTGCTTGCGGTGAAGCGGATTCGGACGACGAAGGATTTCGCGCCGCTGGCGGCATCCTTCAAACGGATCCGAAATATTCTGGAAAAGAACGGCGGGGGCATCTACGCAAGCCGACCTCAAGTACAACCTCAATTGTTTACCGAGCCTGCGGAGCGGGAATTATTCGAGGCCTCCACGAAGATTGGGCGAGAAGCGGCTTTAAGCAAGCGTTCGCGGCAATATCAAGAAGCACTTGAGGTCATTTCGAGAATGCGACCGAGCGTCGATGGATTCTTCGACAAGGTTATGGTGATGGTTGAGGATCAAGCGGTGCGTGCAAATCGGCTCGCACTTCTAGGTTCGCTTTACAAGGAATTCTCGACGATTGCAGATTTTTCGGAATTGGTGACGGACGAGGCAAGGTAACGCCGACGGCGCGGGTCAAGTATCGGTTGAAGGACTGGTCTTCGACGCATTAAGCGGGGCACGCGATTGCGCATCGAGCCTTTGGTGATCGGAATTTGTGGCGGGACGGGATCGGGCAAGACGACGATCACGCGCAGGATCATCGAAGCCCTATCCGAGTCGAGCGTCGTCGTACTTCAGCAGGACAACTACTACAAGGATTATCCGACTCTCTCGTACGAAGATCGCGTTCAGGTGAATTTTGATCACCCGAATTCGATGGACACGGCGCTCTTGACCGAACACGTGCGCTTGTTGCGGTCTGGGCAGGCGATTGACCGGCCGACGTACGACTTTGCGAACTTCCGGCGGATGGCGGGAACGGTGCGGATCGAACCGCGGACAGCAATCATCGTGGAGGGCATACTGATTTTTGAGAATCGCCCCCTGTGCGACCTGATGGACATTAAGATTTTTGTGGATACTGACGCAGATATTAGGTTTATTCGACGGCTCGTGCGCGATTTGCGCGAACGCGGCCGGACGACGGAGATGGTAGTCGAACAATACATGAAGACAGTGCGGCCGATGCATATGGAGTTCGTGGAGCCGTCGAAGCGCAACGCAGACGTGATTATTCCCGAGGGCGGGCACAACGAGGTGGGGATCGACCTGGTCATACAAAAGATACGGTCCCTGATTCCGCGCTGACGGACTTTGCTTCGAGCTGGGCGCGAAGATTCCGTGAGACTTGGCGAGTGCGAGGTACGAAACTTCTCGTGGCGCAGATGCGTACCTTATATAGGCTGTGATACGGAGCGGACACGATGCTGAAATTTCTGCTTTGGCTTCTGCTGCTGTTCTTCTGTTGGCCGCTGGCGTTGCTGGCGCTGATCCTTTATCCGATTGTGTGGTTGATCCTGCTGCCGTTTCGCATCGTCGGCGTTGCGGTTGACGGCGTGCTCGATCTGTTGAAGGCGCTCTTCATGCTTCCGGCTCGCGTCTTGCGCGGTCCGGCGCGAGCTTAAAGTTCGGAGTGAAGCATCCTCGCGTCGGAGTGCCGACAAGTGAAGTAAACTCGACGGCGAATTTGCTCGTGAGATTTCACTTGAAGTGTCTCGTCGACAGATTCTAAGTCGGAGTTCGGGAGCTACTTTAAGAATTTTGCGTCACGTAGGCATCTTCAAGAAGAAGTAGACCGCGAGAAAACCGAAAATTGCGTCCGGCGCCCACCCGGCGAGTAGTGGTGGAAGTTGTCCCACCGAGCCCATCGCTTCAAATAACGCCGCAGTAGCCCAGTACACGATTCCAATTCCGACCGCGACCGCAACGCCGCCGATGGCGCCTCGCGTTCCCGTGAGAAATGCGAAGGGGGCGCCGAGAAAGACAATCACGGCGGCGATTAGCGGGAAAGCGAATTTCTTCTGCCACTGGACGGAGAGGCGTGACGTGTCGAAGCCCGCCTGCTGGAGGCTCTTGATGTAAGCGCTGAGCTGCTTCCAATTCATTTGATAAGACTGCTTTACTTCGCGGCGGAAGTAGCTCGGCGGTTCGGTCAGCTCGGCGAGCGAAAACACTTTGAAAGGCTCGTACTTTGTTTCTTTGCCGTTCGCGTCAAAGTCGCGGACCCAGCCGCCGGTGAGAGCCCAGGTGTTTTCCGTCGGCGCCCAGTTTGCGCGCGAAGCGAAGACGCGGCGCTTTAGCTGGAATGTGGAAGGATCGAGCTCGAACACGCTGAGGCCGCCGAAGAGTTGCTGGTCGGGGTCGAAGAGTTCGTAATTATAGATTTTGCTGTTCTCGCCAAAGATCCACTGGTGCGCGGGCTGAAAATAGGTCTGTGCCGGACGGCCTTTGATTTCGTTGCGCAGGGCGTCTTGCCTTTGGTTGGCGTAGGGAAGAAAACTGTCGTCGAGCAAGAACATGCCGGCTGCGACAATGGAACCGGCGAGCGTAAGCGGGAGAACGATGCGATAGAGGCTGATACCGCTGGCTTTAAAGGCGATGACTTCGTTGTTTTTGGCGAGCACGGCGAGCGTGACAAGCGTGGCGACGAGAGTCGCGAGCGGCGAGAGCTGGTAGACCATGAGCGGGATGAGGTAGCGGAAATAATTGAGGACCATTGAAACGGGGATGTGGTTGCGCGAAATGTCAGCGAGGAGGTCGAAGAGCGTGAACGCGTCGAAGATGAGGACGAAGCCCGCGAGCAGGACTAGAAAGTAGTAGAAGAAGCGCTCGAGAAGATAGATGTCGATCAACATCGGGAAGCTGACGGTGCTCCCGGCTCGCACGGTCGCTCGCTGCGGGATTTCCAGATGCGGCTTCACGCCGCCGTTCCCATTCTTCAGGCCGACGCCTGCGGGGATCGGAGCTGCGTCGATCTCGCGGCGCTGCTCCGGGCGGCGACGAGTGACGAGAGACTCGATCCAGGCGAACAGGCGATTGGGTTTGCGAATCGACTCGATGCTGCGAAGAAAAATTACGCCTGCGATGACGGCGGCAATATTGGCGGACCAGATGCCGAGCCACGGCGCGATCTGGCCTTGCTGGGCCATGTGCGCGCCGGTGACGAAAAGGAAGTAATAGCCGCCGATCAGGACGAGTGTGAGGATCAGTCCGGCGGCACGACCGCCGCGGCGGGGACGCACGCCGATAGGCACGCCCAGAAGCGCAAACACGAGACATGCCGCGGGAAACGCGATGCGGCGATGGAATTCGACGCGGGCGTCGCGCCAGCGTGGACCTTTGTCAGCGAGGAGCGACGAAACGGAGCGCTCCGCGTCGATCACATTTTGATTTTTGGGGGTGGCAGTGGCGGAGACGATGTCGACGGGAATTTCGCTCTCGCCGAAGGTGGTGACGTTGTAATGGTTGGGCTCGTTGGGATCGTATTCGTGAGTGCTGCCTTTGCCGAGGCGAAGTTCGATCTGATGTTGGTCCGGCGTTTGTACCACTTGCGCGCTGTCGGCGAGGGTGACGTCGGTGGTGGTGGTGTTCGGCGCGTTCGAGGCGAGGAAAACGCCGGTCCAGCGCGTCGCAGCGGCTTCTACATCCTGAACATAAAGTATCAGGTGAGGAAATCGCTCGTCGAAAACGCGCGGCTGGATGGCGAACGGCGCTTGTGAAGATAGAACTTTATCTTCCAGGCTGCGTAGCGTGCGTACGGCGGCGGGGCTCAACCAAAACGTTAAGATCAGCGTGGATAGGCCACACCCGAGCGCAACTAGCCCAATCGGGACCAACAGGCGACGGAGGCTGATACCGCAGGCGTGAAGCGCGACGATCTCGCTGTCTGCCGATAATCGGCCGAGGCCGATCAGCACGCCGACGAGAACCGCCATCGGAATCGTGAACGCGAGGACGGGCGTGAGCGAGCAGAGAAAGATGAGCAGCACGGTGCCCATTCCGCCGGAGTGGCGCACGATCATGTCCATCAGGCGAACGAGCTGAGGAACAAAGAATACGAACGTGAAGACGGCGAGACCGAGGGCGGCGTGGGAAGCGACTTCGCGACCGATATATTTGTCGAGCAAGCGCATGTGCGCGAACGAGGATTCTAGCATGTTGACGCCGTGGTTCTTTCAGTCGTGAAAGCTGTTTAGTGCGCGCGCGGAAGATGCGAAAATCGGGCGACCAACCGTGTCCGTTGGAGCGCCCTGCTGTATTCACGCCGTGCCGCGATGAATGTGAGGTCGCGCCCGTTCGCCAAGCTGGACGGCAGCGTGAACAAATCGAAAAGGAGTCTGGGATTTGGCTCGGGTCAACTTGGTTTTGATGTGGCACATGCACCAGCCGCAGTATCGCGATCCTTCGACGGGGCGGTACATGCTGCCGTGGACGCGCCTCCATGCGCTGAAAGACTACTGGGGCATGGTGAAGGTGCTCAGTGAGTTTCCGACCGTACATGCGACGTTCAATTTCGTGCCTTCGTTGGCCGCGCAGATCGAGGAGTACGCGAGCGGCTCATTCAACGAACCGTGGTTTGAGCTGGCGTTTGTGCCGGCGGACACATTGAAGCTGGAAGCGAAGCGAGAAATTCTCGAGCGCGGATTCCAAGTAAACGACAGTTTTATTCAACGCTGGCCGCGATTCGCGGAGTTGCAGTCGCAGGTGCGTTCGGCGGGCGCGCAGGCGTGTGCTTCGACGTTCGATTTGCAGGCTTGGCGCGATCTTCAACTGCTGTCGCAACTGGCGTGGATGGATGAAGAGTTCATCGCGAAAGATCCCATTGTAAACGCGCTCTCCGCCCGCGGGCGTGGTTTTACAGAGGAGGACAAACTGGCGCTAAAGCAGAAGCAGCACGAACTGCTGGGTGCGGTGCTGCCTGCGTATCGAATTTCCGCGGATAAAGGGCAGATCGAGATTTCGACGACGCCGTACTACCACCCGATTTTGCCGCTGGTGTGCGATACGGATATCGCGCGCGTTTCAAATCCTCACACTCCGTTGCCGAAGCCACCGTTCCGGTTTCCCGAGGACGCGCGGGAGCAACTCGTGCGCGCACGGGCGTATCACGAACGCGTGTTTGGAAATCCGCCGGCGGGGTTGTGGCCCTCGGAAGGCTCGGTATCTGATCAGGCGCTCGGGATTGCGGCGGAGCTTGGGTTTAAGTGGTTCGCCACTGACGAAGGAGTGCTCGGACGCACGCGCAACATCGGATTCTGGCGCGACGCGGCTGGCTATCCAGAAAATGGTCCGGACCTCTATACGCCGTGGCGGCTTGCGCGCGAAGGCGGCGAGATGTTTGGGTTTTTCCGCGACCACTACATTTCGGACCTGGTTGGATTCGTTTATAGCCGCATGGGAGCCCAAGCGGCGGCCGAAGATTTTCACCGGCGCATTCGCGCGATCGGAGATCGTGAGCCGCAAGGTCGCACGGCGACGGTCAGCGTGATTCTCGATGGCGAAAACGCGTGGGAATACTATCCGGAGAACGGGCGGCAGTTTTTGCGCGAGTTCTACCGGAGGATTCAGGACGATCCGGAGATTCGCGCGCTGACGGTAAGCGAAGCGATTGCGGCGAACGCGAGCGCGCCGAAGATGGAAGGAATTTTCCCGGCTTCGTGGATCAACGCGAACTTCGATGTGTGGATCGGACATGCAGAGGACGTTCGCTCGTGGGATCTACTGCGAGATGCGCGCGAGACTTACGCTCGAGTGGCCGGACGAGCTGCGTCCGCGGGCAATCCTTCGAAAGAAGACCTCGCGCGGGCGTATGAAGCGGTCCTCGCGGCGGAAGGCAGCGATTGGAATTGGTGGTACGGACCGGAGCACGGCTCCGCAAATGACGCGGAGTTCGACGCGCTTTACCGGAAACAACTCACGGAGATTTACACGGCGTTGGGCGAGCCGTCGCCACAGGTGCTGGCGCATCCGATCAAGAAGGCGCCGGAGCGCGCGCACAAGGAAGCGCCCGAGGCATTTCTCGATGTGGTTGTCGATGGGCGCGAATCGAATTACTTCGAGTGGATTGGAGCGGGGCTATATTCCACCGATCCTCGCGGAGGAACGATGCACGGCCGCTCGCGTGTTCTTGGCGACGTGCGCTACGGATTCGGCGCGGATCATTTTTATTTGCGTGTCGACGCCGTGCCGGAGTCGATCGCTGAGATTCCGGATTTTCAGTTGCGGATCATGATGTGGGATTCGCGCGAAACGCGCGTCACGATTCGCGTCGTGAAGGGCGAGGTCGTCAGGTTCGGTCTGGAACAAGGCGGAGCGTGCTTGCTGCACGTCGAGAACGTGTTGAAGGTCGCTTACGGGAAAATTATCGAGCTGAGCTTCGCCCGGGAGCTCTTCGACCTGACGGGACGAGACGTATTGATGGTAAGCGTGTCGTTGTGGGAAAGCGGCCTGCCGGTCGAAGTGTTGCCGGTGGACGGTATGCTCGACATCGCGCTCGGCGAAGAGCATTTCGCGTGGGATTCGACGAAGGCGAACACGGTTCCCGCCGATGCGCCAGTCGCCGGGTCCAGCGATTGACACGTATTGACTTTTTAAATCTTTCGCGACATAGTCCGCTTACCCCCTAGCAGCAACCTCCCGGAGCGATAGCGAACCGGCGCATTGCCGCGTTTGGATGAGCCACCGGGGCGGATCCCAACAGGAATTCCGATGGAGGGCGCAATGCGCTCGACGGGGACGTGTGTCCGCGTGGCTGCCGCGGTGGTGTTTTTGGGTGTGGTTCTAACGACCGGAAAGTTCTCGCCTGAATGGCCGCCGCTCGTATTGAAATTGCGCGCCAGTCCAACTGCTACTGGAGAGAGCCGAAATCCGCAAACCGTTTCGCGGAGAGTTGACGTCGCGCCCGGGCGGGCTGACGCCTCTCTGCTCGCTCAGCCGCAGGAATTCCACGGGACTCATTTCGAACTGCCACTGATGTTTGAGGAAAACGATGGCCAATACGCCCCGGACGTGCGTTTCGCTGCGCGCGTTCGCGGGGCGGTCTACCGGCTGACGTCGAACGGAATCGAGATCGATGCGGGCGCTGTGAATGGCGCGGGGCGGATCGAGCTTGGATTCGTCGACGCAGGCGCAGCTGCGGTTTCGAATGATGGTGAACCGTCGGACGCGAGGAAGCCACGGAAGCACAAGCGTAGTTCGAAAGGGCGATCGAGTAAACCACGCAAGCGTCGGAAAAGCGCGGACAGCGGCCGCGCGAAGTCATCACATGCGCCGGGAACGTCAGACACGCGGCCACGAGATGATTCGCGTCCATCGAGACGGGACGGCGGAGCGGCTGGACCGGGGACTGCGACATTGCATTGGGACGGCGTCGACGAGTTGAAGGCAGAGACGAATTACTTCTTCGGGCGCGACCCATCGGGTTGGCACACGCACGTCGCCAATTTTGATTCGGTGCGCGCGAGAGATGTGATGCCGGGCTTCGACGTGGTGGTGCGCGGCGCCGCGGGGGACGCGGAGTACGACGTCGATGTTGCGCCGGGAATCGACGCCGGCCGCGTGAGGATGAAGCTTGCGGCGGACGGAGTGCGCTGGTCGCTCGACAGGAACGGCGATTTGGTCGCGCGAGACGGACATGGCGAATTCCGGATGCTGAAGCCGGTGACGTACGAGATTGAGCGTTCAGCGAAGGGAGAGCGGCGTAGGTACCTCGCGAGCGATTACGAGTTGGAAGCGGATGGCACCGTTGGATTTCGAGTCGTGGGACGCAATCCGAACGATGAGTTGGTCATCGATCCGGCGCTATCCGTGACGTACTTCAGTTTCCTCGGCGGCACGGGAAGCGACTCCGCTGCAAGTGTCGCGGTCGACTCAAGCGCTTACGTGTACGTAGGCGGAACAACGACGTCGCCGCTCAGCTTCGGCGAGACGTCGACGACACAGGGCAATCCAGTAGGCGCGTCCGTTTTCTTCGTTGCGAAAATCGATCCGACGAAATCCGGCGCGGCGTCGCTTTTATATCTGACCTTCATCGGCGGGAGCAGCGCGCAGCTTGGCGGGAAAATCGCAGTAGATGGATCCGGCAACGTTGCGCTCGTGGGCACCACAACTTCGTACGACTATCCGGTGATGAACAGTGGAACGCCGGCGATGAGCACTGGCGATGTCGCGGTTACGGAGCTTGAGGCGCCGACCAAGACCGATCCGACTGGCGGGGAGATTACGTTCTCCGCGCTCTTCGGTGGTAACGGCCACGAAGGCACGCTCTCACTGGGAAGCGTCGGCTTTTATCAACCCAGCGAGACGGGTCAGGACGAAGAGATTTTTGTGGCGATGGATACGACTTCGACAAATCTGCCGGTCTACCCACCGATCACGACGAATTCCGACGGCTCGACCAGCGGCGGCCCATACCAACCACTCTACGCGGGCGGCCAAGGTGCGGGTGAAAGCGGCGGTGGCTATACAGATGGCTTTTTCGTGGCGTTAGATCCCACCACAGCGGCTCAAGGCAACAGCACGATTCGCTACTGCACGTATCTCGGCATCTATGGCCACGCGACGGTTACCGGACTCGCAGTCGATTCGAAGGGCAACGCGTATCTGTCAGGATACGCCGACAATCCCACCGGCACGGGCAACGGAAGTGTGAACACGACGAACGGGTTTCAGCCAAGCTACGGCGGCGGTTCTGACGATGGATTCGTGATGAAGATTCTTCCGTCCGGCAACGGGGTGCAAGACCTCTCGTACGGGACTTTTCTTGGCGGCTCCGGGTCGGACCAGGCGCTCGCTATCGCTGTGAGTTCGGGATTGCCGGGCACGGTTTATGTCACCGGCACAACGCAGTCGGCGGATTTTCCGGTGACCAGCGCCAGCGCCTATCAAACGTGCCTGGGCGGGGCATCTCCTTGCACGACGACGAACGGCCAGACGAGCAACGCGTTCCTCGCGGTGATTTCCCAGAGCGCGAACTTCGCGACGTCGCTGACTTACTCAACCTATTTGGGCGGTGCGGTGAACGACACAGGGCAGTCGGTCTATTTCACGGCGGCGAACGAAGTGTATGTGGCGGGAACGACGACGTCGCCGCTGTTTCCGTGGCTCCGTAATTTGCAGCCTTTTGAAGGTACGTCCGATGCGTTCGTGGCGGAGATCGATCCGACCGCAACTGGCGCGGCAGGGTTGAAATTCTCGACGCCGTTGGGTGGCCTGGTGAGTTCGGCTTCGAGTGTGGCGCACGGGAATGCGGTTGCGGTGGACGCAAACGGAAATGTTTATGTCGCTGGCGACACGAATTCGTCCGATTTTCCACGCACGAGCAATCCCGCAAACGGTTTCCAGCAAATCTGCCAGAGCTGCAGCGAGTCTCCCGCGCTGCCGGACGCATTCGTCGTCGGCGTTTCGCTTTCGCCGGGCACGTCGCTGCCGTCGGTGGCATTTAACGTCGCGGCTCTCAATTTTGGCTCGCAACCCAACGGCTCGCAGGAAGGCGGCGCGTTGTACAACACGGGAGACGCACCGCTAACGATCACATCGATTGGCGTGAGCGGAGTGAACAACAACGATTTCACTGTGCAGGGCACGAGCACCTGCCTTTTGGCGTCGGTCGCTCCGGGTGGGAAGTGTACGTTTGAAATTGGATTTTTACCGTCGACGCCTGGCACTGAAACCGGGCTGCTGACGTTCTCTGACAATGGAGCGGGCAGCCCGCAAGTGTTGGTTTTGAATGGTTCGGGCGGAGGGGCGCTCACGGCAAACGTGACGTCGCTCAATTTTCCGGGCATCGCTCCTGATCCGACCGCGCCTGAACAGCTGATCGTTGATTTCACGAACTCATCGACGGTGACGTCAGTTGCGGCAACATACGCAACGCAGGGCTCAAACACGTTCAATGTGGCACCGGGAAGCTGTTCGATCATTCCTGAAGAATCGACGTGCGGGGTGTCCGTCACGTTTACGCCTACGAAGGCGGGCACGTACACGGGTGAGTTGATCGCCAGCTATCCGTCGTCGCAGTCCGGAACGGCGCAGATCGTGATCGCGCTTACGGGGACGAGCGCGGCGGGCACGCCGAGCGTGACGCTGGTGCCGGGAACCGTTTCTTTTCCGCCGACGGGATTGGGCGCACAGAGCGTGACCGAGACGGTGACTGTGCAGAACACCGGCGACGCGGCGGCGACTCTTTCCGGGGCGTCAATCGTGGGCGCCAACGCGAGCGACTTCGCGATTTCGCCGGGTGCGGCGGGAGGATGCCCGCTTGGGGGCGGGACGATAGCGGCGAGTTCGTCGTGCACGATTGCGGTGACTTTCAATGCTGCGAGCGCGGGAAATTATTCGGCTACGTTGAACGTCTCGGACAACGCGCAGGGGAGTCCGCAGAGTGTGGCGCTGACGGGTACGGCGGTGACGCTGGGAGCGACTCTTTCGACGAGCAGCGTGGCGTTTGGAACGAGCACGATTGGCATTGCGACTGTGCCGGTCAACGTGACGCTTACGAATTCCGGCAGCGCGCCGCTGACGATTTCCGCGATTTCGATAAGTGGGGCGGACAAGGCGGATTTCGCCGCGCCGAACAATTGTCCGGCCAGTTTGGCAGCGGGTGCGAGTTGCACGTTGAGCGTTTCGTTTAACCCGACACAAGCCGGAAACCGGACGGCTGTACTGCAGGTGTTTGACAGCGCTCCGCAGAGTCCGCAGTCCGTTGCGGTGGGCGGAAACGCCGTGGCTGCGCAGATGGGTGTCTCGCCGGCTTCGCTCAACTTCGGGAACCAGCTAGCGAACACAGCGAGCGCGGCTTCGACACTTACGGTAACGAATACTGCGGCGAGTCCGGCGATGCTCGCTGTGACATCGGCGGCGGTGAGCGGATCGACGGACTTTTCGGTGGTGAAGAATGGATGCTCGGCGCAGGTCGCGACTGGAGCGACGTGCACGATCACCGTGCAGTTCGATCCGGGGACGAGCGCGACGTCACCGGCGCGGTCGGGGACACTGGTGATTCAGTCGAACGCGTCGGGCGGGACTATGAATGTCGCGCTGTCGGGTACGGCCGAGGACTTTGAGCTGGGGCCGGTGGCGAGCGGCGGGACGAGCGTGTCGGTGGACATGGGAAGCACGGCGACGTTTAACCTGGACCTTACGTCGAGCGGGGGATTCGCGGGCGCTGTGGCGGTGACATGCGCTGGCACAACTTTGCCCGGGACGTGCACCGTGACACCAGCGTCGATCACGGCGGCTGCAAACGCGCAGGAGGCGTTTTCTGTGACGGTGGCGACCTCGGCTAGCGACACGCGGAGGATGGGACTGTTCGCTTGGCTCTTTGAACCTAAAGGCGCATCTCCGACTGGAGTGCGGTTCTTGCTGGGTCTTATCCTGTGCGGATTTTTGTTTGCGACCGTGCGAGTCAGGCGAATCCGCATCGCGGCGTGCTCGGCGCTGTTGCTTGCGGCGGTTGTGTTTGGTGTCGCGGCGTGTGGTGGAGGTGCGGCGGGCGATCCTGTCGACCCGCCGCCAACGTCGGAAACGTACTCGCTGACGGTGACCGCGACTTCGGGCACAGCTACGCGAACGCTACCACTTACGTTGACGGTGAATACCGACTAGAACGGCAGAGGGAAGCATCGCGTCGGAGCGCGGTCAAGCAGCTCCCAGCTAGAAAACTTTGACGGCGACTTCGCGCGGCTGCAAGCCCACCGGGGCGAGCGTAATCAACGCGCTCGTCTTCGAACGGATGACTGCGAGATCGTTCGAGCCGGAGTTGACGACCAGCAGCAAATCGCCGCCGGGCGTCGTGAGGCAATCGCGCGGGTTTTGTCCCACTTGAATGGGAGCGCCGACGTGGCGCGTGTCGACGTTGACGGGCACCACGTGACCCGCGGCCGAGTCGGTGACGTAAAGAGTGTTGTCAGCGGCGTCGAAAGCGCCGGAAGAGGGCGACATTCCCAACAAAAGAAAATCGCCAACTTCGATCGTGCTGGTGTTGACGATCAGAAGGCCGTGCGCTTTCGCGGAGGGAATGTAAAGCTCGCCGCCGTCGGGCTTAAGAACGAGATCACTGGGAGTGCCGCCGATGGCGAGGTTCGCGAGAAGAACATGCTGCGTGAGGTCGATCGCGGAAATTTGATCGACGTCACCGGAAGTTACGAACGCGCGCGAGCTGTCCGGCAGGATTTCGATTTGCTCGGGCGACGGCGCGGTGCCGATGGTTGCGACGGGCGCAAGCGTTATCGCGTTCAGTAGAGAAACGGTTGCGTCATCACGATTCGAAACGACGACGAGTTTGCCGTCGGGAGTGGCGCGTGCGATCCAGGGGCGATGACCCGCGCGACCTTCAGCGACGACCTGGCGCGTGGCGGTGTCGATAGCAACGACCGTGTTCGCGCCGGAGGCGGCGACGTAGGCGCGACTCCCGTCAGGAGAGAAGTCGATGGCATACGGAAGCGCACCGACCGGAATTTTCGAGACGAGGCGGCCGAGTTTTGCGTCGATTACCCAGGCGTAGCCGCCGTCGGTGCTCACACCCCAGATCTCAGGGCGCGTGGGGTGCGGGCGGAGGCCGCTCGGCGAAGGGCCAGTCGCGATCGTCGCGCTGCGCGAGAGCGCCACCAGATCGACGGCAGAAACCGTGCCGTCGCCGAAATTGCCCACGTAGGCGAACATGTGCAGGCCGGGACGCAGGAACGAAGGACGCGACTCGAGCGCGACTTCGCGAATCGCGAGGGCGGCGAGCAGTAGCAAAAGGAAAAGCAGCCGGAAGTTGAGGCGGCGACTCATCGTTGGGCGTGCAGTATAGGTTCGGCGAGGGAGAAAGAGACAGAATTTGCGCCGGCGCCCGGGCTTGCGCGGCGGACGACGAACGCGGCGGGCTCAGCGGGGATCAATTGAGCGTGCGGCGGACGACGGCCGCGATCTGCTTCACTTCGGAGTAAAGACGCGTGTAGTCGTCGGGACGAATCGATTGCGGACCGTCGGACAGCGCGCGGTCGGGATCGTGGTGCACTTCGACGAGAAGTCCATCAGCGCCAACGGCAACCGACGCGCGCGAAAGCGGAAGCACTTTATTGCGCCGGCCGGTGCCGTGCGAGGGATCGACGACGATCGGCAAGTGGCTCAAACGCTGCACGGCGGGCACGATGCTGAGGTCGAGCGTGTTGCGCGTGTGATCGGAAAACGTGCGCACGCCGCGCTCGCATAAAATCACTGCGTAGTTTCCTTCAGACATGATGTACTCCGCGGCAAGGAGCAGGTCTTCTAATGTGGCGGACATGCCGCGCTTCAGCAGTACGGGTTTCCGCGCCTGGCCAGCGTGCTTAAGTAAGGAAAAATTCTGCATGTTGCGCGCGCCAATTTGAATCACGTCAGCGTATCTCTCCACGAGATCGAGCGATTCGTTGTCGATCGCTTCGGTGATGACGCCGAGACCGAATTCCTTCCTCACATCGGCAAGGATCTGGAGGCCTTTCTCGCCGAGTCCCTGAAAACTGTAAGGTGAGGTGCGCGGCTTGTAAGCGCCGCCGCGGAAGAGGCGCGCGCCGGAGGCCTTGGTGTGCTTTGCGACGGTGAAAGCCTGCTCACGAGATTCGATCGCGCAAGGGCCGGCAACCATGCCAACGTATTCGCCGCCGAAGAAGACATCGCCAATACCGGTCGGAACTTTTACGACGCTGGTTTCCGGCTTTACGTCGCGGCTGACGAGCTTGTACGGCTTCGTGACCGGAATGCATTCGCCGACGCCGGGCATCGACTCGAGCGCCACGAGGTCCGCGGTGCCAGAGTTGCCCGTGATGCCGATGGCGGTACGTCCGGCGCCGGGCATCGGGTGCGCTTTGTAGCCGAGCGACTCGATCACGCTGCAAACGGCGCGGACCTGCTCCTCGGTGGCTTGCGACTGCATTACAACAAGCATTGGCGTCTCTCCGGAGTGAATGCGAAACTTCGAGTTTACTGTAGGCGGGGAGCGCAGGCAATCGCGCGGGGGAACGCGAGGGGAAATTGGAGGCGCGGGGCGGAATCGAACCGCCGATAAAGGTTTTGCAGACCTTTGCCTTACCACTTGGCGACCGCGCCGGAAGGTTGCGGCGGCGAGCGCGGGCCGCAACGCCTTGCATCGTACCATCGAGCGGTACAGCGCGGAAAGTCGCGATTCCGATACGTTGTATCGGTAAAATAACTCTCCATGACGACGAAGAAGAGTACGGAGGCGACGTCGCAGCGGCGAGTGCTGAACGTGCGGACCTCGCGGCGGACGCAGCTGGTGAACGTGACGGCTGATGTTGTGGCGGCGGTGCGCGAGTCCGGCTGCGAAAACGGTGTGTGCCACCTCTATGTGCCGCACACGACGGCCGGAATCATGATCAACGAAGGCTATGATCCTGCGGTTGCGCATGAGATTGAGTCGGAGTTCAACCGCCTCGTGCCGATTCTGAAAAATTCGGCGCATGATGAAGGGAATTCGGATTCGCACGTCAAGACTGCGCTGGTCGGTTCGTCGGAGACGATTTTTGTAGAAAACGGAAAGCTCGTGCTCGGGCAGTGGCAGGTTATCTATTTCGTGGAGTTCGATGGGCCGCGGCATCGCGAACTGTTCGCCAAGATCGTCCCCGACCCGTCGGCGGCTTGAGTAAACGCGGAGGGCGCCTTCATGAGCGGCGGGCCAACCAAATTCGGAGTGCGAAACCCGGACGCTCCGGCGGAACTGGATCGACTTGCGTTCTTGATCGGTGAGTGGCGGTGCGATGCGCGATTTCTCGGCGAGGATGGGGCTTGGCAGAAATTCCGCGCTGAATGGGTTGGGCGGTTTGCGCTTGATGGGTACGCGGTCGCGGATGAGTTTCGGTTGCTCGACGGTGCCGGAAGATTGCTCGTGCTGGGTCTAAACCTGCGCACCTACGAGCCTGCGCGGAAAAAGTGGAACATGCGCTGGCTGCAGGCGCTCGAAGGCTCGTGGACGGATCTGGCGCCCGAGGAATTTGGAGGTGTGCAGTTCAACGGGCGCTCTTTCAGCTACGTATTTCGTGAGCCGATGGTTCGGCATGCCTACACCCGTGCGACTTACACGCCCGACTCCGAATCGCAGTTCACGTGGAAGGGCGAGAGGTCCAACGACCGGACGACGTGGTCGGAATTTATGGAGATCGTGGCACATCGCGAAGAGTAGGCTCGCCGTCGTCGTTCCAGCAGGTGCGGTACAATCAGTCTTCCCATGAAGCCGATCGGCGCTTACATCCAGGTCCCGTTCTGCCAGACGCGATGCACCTACTGCAACTTTCATACGGGCGTGGTGGCGCGCGATCGCTACAAGCCATACGCTGACGCGGTGTCGCGCGAAATTCGCGAGACGTTTGCGGCGGAGCCGAGTGCGGTAGCAGGAGCCACGGTTGATTCGGTGTACTTCGGCGGAGGGACGCCGAGCTTGCTCGAGCCTGCGGCGCTGAAGCAGGTTCTTGATGCGCTGCGTGGTGGCGTTGCGTTCGCGGGGGCCGATGCGGAAGTGGAAGTGACTTTGGAAGCCGATCCGGAAACGATCACGCTCGAAAAAGCGCGTGCGTGGCGGGAAGCTGGATTCAACCGGATCAGCCTTGGCGTGCAGTCCTTCGACGATCGGGAGTTGAAGGCCGCGGGCCGGATGCACCGGCGCGAACACATCGCGGCAGCAAATGACGCGCTTCGTGCCGCCTGCATTTCAAACATCAGCATGGACCTGATCGCGGGGCTCGCGCACCAGACCAGTGAATCGTGGTCGAGGTCGCTTGACGAGTTGATTGCGATTGGGCCTGAACACGTTTCGATCTACATGCTGGAAGTCGACGAGGGCAGCCGGCTGGGCAAGGAGCTGCTTAGCTCCGGCTCCCGTTACAGCGCGGACGCTGTGCCGACTCCGGACGAGTCGTGTGATTTTTACGAGGCTGCGTGTGCGCGTCTCGCGGTTGCGGGTTACGAGCACTACGAAATTTCGAACTGGGCGAAGCCCGGCTACCGTTCGCGGCACAACTTGAAATATTGGCAGCGGGTGTCGTATCTCGGATTCGGCGCAGGAGCGCATTCGTTCGACGGCACGAAACGCTGGGCGAATGTGCACGATTCCGCGGAGTACGTGCGCCGAATCGAGAGTGGTGAAGCGGTGCGCGAACAAATCGAACCCGTGACGGTGGGGCAGGCGCTCGAGGAAGAGATTTTTCTCGGGCTGCGCCAACTCGATGGAATCGATTTCGCGCGAATCGAGCGCGAATACAATGCCGCTGAGCTGCGATCGCGGGTCGATTCGCTTGCGTCGCAGGGGCTTTTGAAGCGCGACGGCGCGAACGTGAGGCTCGCACCGGACCGGCTGGCGGTATCGAACGAAATTTTCTCCGAGCTTCTCGCCTGAGGATCTCCGACGAATGAGCCAAGAAACTGATAAGGAAAAGAACGACGTGATCGATTTGCGGAGCGACACTGTGACGCGTCCCACGCCCGAGATGCGCGAAGCGATGGCGCGCGCGGAAGTCGGCGACGACGTTTACGGCGAAGATCCCACGGTGAACCGTTTGCAGGAGCGCGCGGCTGAAATATTTGGGCGCGAAGCGGCGCTGTTTGTGCCGACGGGGTGCATGGGGAACCTGCTCGCGATTCGCGGATGGACGCGCCCGACAAATGAAGTGATCTGCGAAGAGCGCGCGCACGTGAATTTGTATGAGCTGGCCTCGATGTGCGCGATCGCTGGAGTTACGCCGCGGCCGATTTCCGCGTCGAAAGGATTCCTCACCTGGGCACTGATCGAGGCGCAGATCCGCGAAAAGATTTATTACGATTCGCAGACGGCGCTGGTCACAGTCGAAAATACTCACAACATGCACGGCGGAACGGTTTATCCGCTCGCGACGATGGAAGATGTTTGCGACAAGGCGCATGAGGCTGGACTCCGCGTTCACCTGGATGGCGCCCGAATTTTCAACGCGAGTGTCGCATCGGGGAAGAGCGTGGCGCAGCTGACGAAGAAATTCGACTCGATCATGTTTTGCCTGTCGAAGGGTCTTGGCGCGCCAGTGGGTTCAATGTTGCTCGGTTCGAACGAATTCATCGCTGAAGCTCGCATCGGCCGGAAGATGCTCGGAGGCGGGATGCGTCAGGCGGGCGTGCTTGCCGCCGCGGGATTAATCGCGCTCGAGCAGTCACCCAAGCGGCTGCACATCGACCACGAAAACGCGAAGCATCTGGCAAAGGGGCTCGAGCCCATCGCCGGGATCGCGATCGATGCGGGCGCCGTCGAAACGAACATTGTGATTTTCGACGTATCCTCCACCGGACGCACGGCGGTTGACATTTGCATGCTGCTCGAGAAGAAAGGCGTCCTGGCCGGCACGACGGGCAAGTACACGGTGCGATTTGTAACGCATTGCGACGTGAACCGCACACACATCGATGTGGCTGTCGCGTCTACGAAAGACGTGTTTCAGCGGCTGGTTCCTCACGCGGCGATGGCTTAATAGGCATTTCATAATTTCCAGAAACATATCGGACCCAACTCACGTAGAGATTCGCAGGAGGTTCTCGATGCCGATGTTGCGCGCGCTAGCTGTTCTGTGCTTCCTGGTGTTCTTGGCTGTGAATCCGCGAACGGCGGAGGGGCAGGCCGCGTCCTCGGCAGTCGCCGACGGGTGGCCCGCTTACGGCCACGATGCAGCCGGAACTCGCTATTCGCCGCTCACGCAAATCAATCGCGACAACGTGTCGAAACTTCACGTGGCATGGACATTTCACGTCGAGGATCTTTCCGACGGCAGCGACGGCCGGAAGAGAACGGGTCTCGAGACGACGCCGATACTGGTCGACGACACGCTGTATCTCACGTCGGGCTACAACCGCGTGTTTGCACTCGACCCGGAAACGGGAAAGCAGAAGTGGGTTTACGACCCGATGGTCGATACAACGGTCGAGTACGGCGATGGACTGATCAATCGTGGAGTGGCCACGTGGGTTGACTCGGCGCGCGCGAAAGGGAAGCCGTGCCGCCGGCGGATTTTCGAGTTGACCCTCGATGCGCGGTTGATCGCGCTCGATAGTGCGACAGGCGAGCCGTGTGCGGACTTTGGCAATCACGGTCAAGTCAGCTTGCGGGACGTGACACGCTATCGTGCAGGCTGGTATCACATGACGTCGGCGCCAACGGTGATTGGCGATGTGGTGGTGGTCGGCTCGGCGATTGACGACAACGCGCGCGTCGATATGGCCGACGGCGTTGTGCGCGGGTTCAACGCGCGGACGGGCGCGCTGGTGTGGAAATGGGAGCCGCTGCCGGCGAACAACACCACGCGCGCCGCCGTGGA
>JBEKJW010000016.1:0-30273 GCA_050011035.1 Candidatus Acidiferrales bacterium | reverse complement strand
ACGTGCGGGAGGATTTTGTAGGGCACGATTTCCGTAGGTTGTTTTGCAAAAGCGGCGTCAAAACCGCGGCGCCAGGCGAGGCGAATCTCGGTGTTGATATGCACGACGGTCATGCCGGCGCCGATAGCCTTCTGGAGGTCGCCGTCGTCGGTGCCCGAGGCGCCGTGCAGAGTCATGAAGATCTGCGTCGCGGCTTTGATTTCGCGAATCCGCTCGATGTTCAGGTGTTTGCGGGCTTCACCTGCGGCGATGGCCTTGCTCATTCCGTGGCGATTGCCAACAGCCGGCGCGAGCGTGTCCACACGCGTTTCCGAGACGAACTGTTGCGCTTCGGCGGGCGTGGTGAGCGTGACGTTTGTAGCCAGGTCGTGAATTTCTGAACCGGAACCGATGTCGCCAATCTCGCCTTCGACAAGAATGTCGGGCCGGATGGACTTGAGTTCTTCGACGGCTGCTTTCGTCTGCTTGATGTTTTCCTCGAAGGGCAAAGTCGAGATGTCAAACACGATCCAATCGTAGCCGGCCTTCGCGGCCTCCACGGCGGCCTTCAGCGAGTGTGTGTGGTCGGCGTTCAAGTAGATCGGAAAATCGTATTCGTCGCGCAGGCTCTTCACGAGAGCTACTGCCTGATGGACGCCCATGAATTCGCGCTCACCTTCGGACGTGCCGACGATGACGGGCTGTTTCAGCTCGCTGGCGCTATCGAAGACCGCCTTTAGCGCAACCAGATCGGAAATATTGAAGTGGCCGATGGCGACGGATTTTGTATCCGCTTCCTGGAGTGTTTCGCGCAAAGATTTCATCATTCCCTCCTGCTAAAACTCCGTGCCCTCAAGGTCGACGTGGCGATGATATCACCAGCAGGTTTGGTGCCAAGTAAACGGAGCGTGACGGGGATCGTCTCTGGGCTGGGGAGAATTTGAGAGTGTACTTCAGTCGTCGCGGGTAGATGGAATCTGCGTCAACGTGCGTCGAAGCAGTTCCCCTTCTTACGCGTAGCGCCTGGCCGGAGTCGGAAAAACAGTTTTCGTCTTCGTCCCGAGTTAGCGCGTAACTGCAGCTTCAGGACTTGGCGAGAGAGAAGCATCGGACGCTGCGGGTGAAGTCGCGCGGGCTTGCGCGTTCCTGACGCGCTGATCGGGACCGGCGCCGTAGACATCGGGGTGCAAATAGCGACCCTGCTCGGAGGCAGGCTTCGATTCTTCAACCGGCGTGCGGTGCGCGACGGCATAGGGATCGTGACGGATCCCGGTGACTTGCCAGGAAACTTTCACGTTCGGCTTGTCCGTGCGGATCGTGAATTTGCCGGCCTGCATTTCCGACGCAACGATTGCTTGCGCGAATTGACCGAGCACGGTGAGCTGGTAGCGGAAGTCGGCATTCAACGCTTCGAACCATGCCGGCATTTCGACTGTCGCAACGCCGTTCGCGTCGGTGACGACGTTGCCGTTATAAATGTTCATCATGTCCGGCGACTCGACGAATGAGTGCGACAGATACTTGTTTGCGGGATCGATGGGATCGTCGATCCTGAACGTGCCGCTTCCCTTTTCAACCTCTCCGTTCACGAAGAGGCTCCCGCTGATTTGAACGTTCCCAAGAGCGTCGATATACATCGTCTGATTCAGAGTTCCGCCGCTGCCACTGCCGTTGCTGTTTGCGAAAAAACTGAGCGACGCGCCAGTCGATTGTCCGGTCGCTTCGATTCGCGCGAACGGAAGCGAGCCTGCAGGGCTGGCAGGGTCGAAATCGATGGCCACCGCGTTAGGAGTACTGCTGCTGGCGTTGCTGAGCGTGAGGATCGGCCCAGGCGCTGCGAACGTGCTGGCGACGGGCGACGAGACTTCGAGAGTCGAGCGCGGTGCTGGCGTGCCGATGCCGACGTTAGGCGGCGGAGTGATTCCGTCGATGAGCGTCGAATTTCCCAGAACGATCGCGTCGCTCTCCGTCACTGTCGCGTTATTGCCGATCGCCGTCGAATTGGAGATTGTTCCCGAAGTCGATCCGACATTCGCGTAATACCCCAGAGCGGTGTTGTAGCTGCCGGAGGTCACGCCCAGATCGGCGAGATATCCGACCGCCGTGTTTCCGTTTCCCGTCGCTTGCGAGAGCGCGAAATAGCCGCCGGCGAAGTTGGCGCTTCCGTGCTGATTGTCGGTCAACGCAGACTCGCCGATCGCCGTATTGTTTGTCCCGTCTTGCAGTTGAAACAAGCTCGTTGCTCCAACGGCAGTGTTGTTGCCGCCGGTCGTAACGCTAAGCATTGCGAGGGAGCCAATCGCAACGTTTTGGCTTCCGCTGGGGGAGTAGGTCGCATTTGCACCCTGGGCCGCTCCCATGCCCATATAAACGGATGAATCATTTCCATCCGTCCAGATGAACGGCTGGCCTCCAATCTCAATTTGGCCGCTGCCCGGCACCAATGCGGGCAGGCTGATGGACGTAAAGTTTGGCGAGCTGCTACCGAATGTCTGGCCCGGCACGAAGGTGATGATCCCGTGACCGTCGATCGATAGACCCGTGTCCACGAGCGATCCGGTAGGTCCGCCCGTGCCGGAGAAAAGGTCGAGCGTCGCCGCGGGGTTCAGAGTGTCGTTGCCGACAGGAACCGCGCGGAAGCCGAAGCCAAGATTGACTGGAGCGTTCGTGGTGGTGCTGAATAAAGATGCGATCCATTGGAAAGAATGCGACGGCTGGCCCGTGGAGGCAGTCGCAGTGCCTTGCGGATATTCGTAAAAACCGCCGCGAAGAATTTCGCCGCCGTTGATATCGAGCGTCGAGGCGGGAGTGGTGGTGCCGATACCGAGTTTGCCGCCGGTTTGGAAGAGCAGCGAGTTGCCGAGATTCGAGCCGGACGTCCAGAGCGGAACGTAGTCGGTGGTACCGCTGCCCGTCGGGTTGGCTTGGATTACGGATTGCGCAGCATCCGTCGTTGCGGATTGCGACGCTTGCGCCGTTGCAACTCCGGGCGCCGCGATGATCGTACTGCCGACTGCTGGCGCGCTCGTTCGCGCGGCGAGCTGCTGAGTTGTGACGTATGACGATGCGGGCAAGCCGCCGAGCGTGTCGGAATCTCCAGCTTTCAGCGCGTACGGGACACTCGCCATCAGGACGCGCGGCGTTTCCGGCTGGCGCGCGACCGTCACGCCCAGCCAACGCGATTCGCCCGTGCCGAATAATTCCGCGGGCACGCCATTAGCCGTCGCCGACCCAAGAAGAACGGAGTAGTGTCCGTTCGCGTCCGCCAAGACGTTTTGTGTTTCGCTCCAAAGCGCGGTGCCATTGTCCTGCTCGTTGTAAATCGCGAAGGTCACGCTGGCAACGCCGGACACGGAGCGCCCGGCGGCGTCCTTGAGCGTGCCGTTGAATTGAATCAGTCGCGGCACGCCAGGCTCGGCCGGCTCGCTTACGTGAGGGGCGGCCACAACGGCTGCTTCAGCGGATTGTTGCGGCGCAGCGAGGAGGCATGGAACAGAGAGTGGTATCGTCGCACTCGCCATCAAAATCATAATGCACTCCGCACGGAGCAGGTCGCGAACACTCATCAAGGTTCTCCTTACGCAGCGATCGAGCGTCTAAAACGAAATCACGAGAGGCGCGAAGAGCCGGACGGGGCTACGGCGCGCCTCCCGTGTTCCGGTACAACGTCCCAGGCGCGCCGGCCGGTTCCCACCCCGCAGTGAGTCCGTGCCGGCGATCGCCTAAGAGCTTGGGTTAATGCTTGTAGCCGTTCGAGGGAGCTGCCGGCTCGCCTGCGTCCGTGTCCGGAGCGATCAGCACGGGCGAGGCGGGCGTTTGCGACCTGGGGGACCTGTGGGTCGCGGCAATGCTCTTGTCCGTACCGGCGCCGAAAAGCTCCGGATGGATGTAGTGACCCACCTCGTTGCCTTTCTTGTCTTCCTCCACCTGAATCGGATGTGCATTAGCGTACGCATCGTGACGCACGCCAGTCACTTGCCACGAGACTTCTAGGCTCGCCGTGCCACCCGCGATCTTGAAGCAGTTGTCGTGCACCTTTTCCTTGATGTAAAGACCGGGCCCCGGCGCACCGACCGCGGTGAGCTGGTACTGGAAGCTGCGGTTAAGAGCATCGAACCAGTCCGGCATAGTGACGACCGCTTCGCCGTTCGAATCGAGAGTGACGGTGCCGTTATAGATGTTCATCATGTCCGGCGACTCCACGAACGAGTGGGAAAGGTATTTGTTCGCCGGATCGATCGGGTCGTCGATCTTGAACATGCCCATGGCCTTCCCCAAGGTGCCCGACACGTAGACATTTCCGGAGAACGTCGCATTACCTTCGTCGTCTACATACAGCCAGTTAATGTACGGGTTCGTGGTTTTGCCCGGCGTCTTGGTGTTGAAGTAGGTGTACGCTCCATCCTGCCCGTCGTCCACAACCTCGATCTCCGCTTCGGGGCTCGTTGCGCTGGCGATATACGGATTAAAGCCGAGGGCTACGCCGCCGACGTTGTCCTTGGTGTTCGCGTAGTTGGAAAGCACCAAATTCACGGTTGGATTTGAGATTTGGCCCTGTACATTACTTGCAACTTCCAAGGGGAAGTTCGGACTCGTGGTGCCGATACCCATGTAACCGTTTGCGGCGAACGACACGTTGATGTCGTTGATCGTGCCGTCCGGACCGCCGAGGCCGTAAAACAGGTCGAGCCTGCCCGAAGGATTCGAAGTGTTGTTGTTCAGCGGAATCGCACGGAAGCCGAACGCTGGGTTGACGGCGACGCCCGACGAGCTATTGAACACGGACGAAAGCCACTGGAACGAGTGCGATTGTCTGCCACCGTTCGAAGCAGTCGCAGTGTCCTCGGGATACTCGTAATAACCGCCGCGGAGGATTTCGCCACCGTTGATGTCCAGCGTTGCCGCGGGCGTAGTCGTGCCAAGACCCATCTTGCCACCCGTCTGATACAGGAGCGAGTTGCCAAGGTTCGAACCGGACGTCCACAGCGGAACGTAGTCCGTAGTTCCGGAACCGGTTGGCGTCGCGTCAATCAACGACGAGACTCCGCCCGCCGCGGTCAGAATTGTGGAAGGTGTCGAGGCCGAAGGGGCCCGCCCGGTAAGTTGTTGCGTTGTGACGTAGGATGACGCGGGCAACCCACCTAGAGTCTGAGCGTCGCCGGCCTTCAATGCGTACGGCACGCTGGCCATCAAAACGCGCGGCATCTCTGCCTGGGTCGCTACCGTTACACCAAGCCAGCGAGATTCGCTGGTGCCGAAGAGATTAGATGGAACGCCGTTCGGTGTGGCGGCGCCCAGTAGCACGGTATAGTGTCCGTTCGCGTCGGCGAGGACATTTTGCGTTTCGCTCCACAGGACCGTGCCATTGTCTTGCTCGTTGTAAATCGCGAAGGTCACGCTGGCGACGCCCGAAATCGGGTGCGATGCAGCGTCCCTCAAGATCCCGTTGAATTGAACCAGGCTCGGCACGCCCGCTTGTGTTGGTTCGATGACGCGCGGCGTCGTGACCGCCGCTTCTGTGGATTGGGGTTGCGCACTGACTGCCGCAGCGGAAACGAGCAGAGAGGAAAAGCCCAGCAAAGTAACTACGGATACGGATGTTGTCCGGAATTTCAACACGATGCCCTCCTAAGCGTAGACACTTTGAGCGGGACATCCCCCAGGATTGTGGACGCGGCAGGAAGCGGATGAGTCGCTCTTACTCGTATGAGATGAAGAGCGGAAAACATTTCAGGCTAAGTCGGCAATAGCCCTCAGATTTTCGTGGTTCCGACGATTTTTAACGGATTTGAAAGCACTCAGAAATATTGATGGGTATGAGGAGACGCGGCGCACGCTCGCGATGGAACCAGTGTGTTAACCCCACACGAGAAGCTAACGTAGCTCAGCGCTGGCCCGCGAGGTTGGCCCACTCGCCGGCTTGAATGAAGCTGGCCCAGTAGAACGGATGCCGGCGGTCTTTGCGTTTGAGCATCTCGAGCTGCGCTTGGCGCAGCGCTTCCCCACGGCCAAGGCCCCGCTTAAGACCCGAATAGTAGGAACTCATCATTTCGCGCGTGACGCGGTCGCTCACTTCCCACAGGCTCATCACCAGCGTCTCGGTCCCGGCAAGGAAAAATGCGCGGCGGAGGCCGTAAACGCCTTCACCGTCGCGCACGGTACCGATGCCGGTCTCGCACGCAGAGAGCGTGACGAGCTTCGTTCCCCACAAATTCAGTCCGGATGCTTCGAGACCTGTAAGAATACCGTCTTCGCTTCCGTCTTTCGTGATGTTTGCTCCCGTTAGAGCAAGCCCGGCGCGGAGCAGCGGATTTTGAGATGACGACGGCGCAGTGGAGCCTGATTGCTTGGTGTCGGCAGTCCCGGAGTTGTCGAACGGATTCTGGAGGAAAAATCCGTGCGTCGCGATGTGCAAGATCTCGGGTGCATTGGCAGCTTTGAGTGTCGCCTTCGTAGCCTGCGCTCCCGTAACGACTTTCGCATTGGGGAAAAGCGACTGAATGGTTCGCGCTTCCTGTTCGGTACCAGGGAGAGGCGCGAAATACACATCGGCCAGCGTCGCGCCGCTTGTAACGCTGCGGCGGCGCTCGACCCCAGTGTCGCCGGGTTTCTGCGGCGACCCAGATTGAGTGAGAAGCGGTTCGGCAGGCTCACCGAAGAGCGGGTTCGCGACGACCATTGGACCAGCGCGGCTTGTCCGAGGCTTCTGTAAGCGCAAAAGATCGCGTCCCGTGGTGAGATATGTGACGGAATAGCGTTCAACGACGAATTTCTGTTGGTCGTCGACGAGCGCTTCAAACGGGACAAGGTTCAGGTCGCCTTCCGGCGAGATCAGGAGGCGTGACGAATCTCCCGTGAGCGCACGGACTGGCTGCATTACCTTTACGTCGAGAGCGCGAGCGAGAGTGACGGCGTCCTGGCTCGACGGGTCAGCGAGTGCGTCGCGCCACTTCGCGATGGCCGAATTGATCTCTTTCGCTGGACCGAGATCGACCCAACGCACTTTCCCGTGCCGTGAAAGAACGAAGGCGACGTATCGCGGCTCGCCGTATTCAGCATCGTCACTTGTGGCACGTGGAAAATAGGGCTTGTAGGTAGCGTACTCGACGAGTGCGGCGTTTTCGGGTATCGCGTTCTCGACCGCCTCAAGAGTCACGTCATCCTCAGGCTCAAAATAGCCGTTGCTCCGTCGGCTGATGTCCGATTCCAGCTGCTCGCGCTTTTGCTCGAGCGCGTGAAGCTGCGACTCATAATCCGCGAGCGGCGTCTTCTTCGGGCCGCTGAGTGTGAGCTTCGCGAGATCCGTAGTGGTAGTGGAAAGCTGATCGAGCAGAGCCTGATCTTCGGGTTTCAGATGCGCGCGAAGCGTGGCCATCGATTCGGCGACAGCGTCTAGAACGCGAGCTTTTCGCTGGAGAATCGCGAGAGCGGCTCCGTCCGCAGCGCGCTGATTCTCGGGCGCTTCCGCTACGGCCATCCAGATGCTTCGTTGGTTGTAATTCGCGATGGATTCCGAATAGTCCAGCTTTTCGCGCTCCGAACCCGCTGCGAGATTCAGCGAAAGCGTCTTTTCGACCATGTCGTCCATGCGCGCCTGGTATTCGTAAGCGTGGACGGGATCGTTCTGAGCAGCGTAAGTACGTTCGAGATCCGCTAGCGTCTTCAACGTGTTTGGATTGTACGGTCCGCTGGTGGCTTCCAAGATATCGACCGCTTGAAGCATGAGTCGAATGGACTCCGCATAGTCGCCCTTATCGTGATCGACGTTGGCGATGTTTACGAGGAGTTGCGCAGTGATCGGATGGCGAAGTCCGAGCGCTTTTTCGCGTATCTTCTCCGAGCGCCAGAGGTAGTCGAGCGCTTGATCGTAATTCTTTTCGTGGCGCGCGATGATTCCGAGATTCTGAAGCGGGTAGGCGCAGTAGGGATGATTCGGACCGTATTTCTTCTCCGAAAACGCGAGAACCTGGAGCATGTATTTTTGCGATAGGTCGAGCTTGTTCATATCCAAATAAACGTCGCCGATGTCGTAGAGCACCTTCATGATGTCGTCATCATCCGGCGCAAGATACTTCTGGTAAATCGGGAGCACCCGCTGCAGGTCCGCTAGCGCTCCTTCGAGATTGCCTCGCCCCGAATGGGTGATCGCCATACTCATGAGAAACATGCCGACTTGAGGATCGTCCGGCGCCAGATCGCGTTGAGAGATTTCGATGGCTTGCTGGAATTTCTCGGCAGCCGCCGCGTATTCGGCGCGAGAAATCGAAATCAGTCCCTGATCGCCGATCGCTAAGGCGGTAAGAGGGTCGTCGTCGCCACGCGACTTGCGATAGATATCCACGGCGCGCTGGAATAACGCTTCGCCGCGGGCATAGTCCCCTTTCGTGCGGACCTGCAGCGCTTGCCGCAGGTACAGGTGCGCGAGAAACGGATCGTCGGCGGGAACATCTTTTTCGGCGATATCGATCGCTTGAGAGCCAAGCTTTATCGCTTCGTCGTAGTTGCCGGCTTTTGATTGCGCATCGGACTTATGGCTCAAGATCCGTGCCTGATAGAGCGCCTTGTCGGTATCTGTAGCGGGATGCATGTCGATGAGCTGAAGCTGATAGCGACCCGCAGGCGCACCGAAATAAAACGCACGCACGTTGAACCGCACTGTGCCAGGGCCGAGAATTTCAAACTTCTCTTCTCCTGTGCGGCGTTTTTCGGAGTCGTAGACGATCAGCACTTTTGAGTCGGAATCGAGGACGTCGATCGCGAGGTCAATGTCGCGCTGCTCGACCAACAGACTGGCGTACTGACCATCGGGGATTGTTATCTGGTAGGAGTGCGACTGGTTGCCGGCGATGTCGCGATCAATCACCTTTCCGGCTTCGATTGGTGTAGGCGACTCGGCGACAGATTGATCGGTGCTGTTCGTCGAGGTGGACGGAGCACTAGGTTTTGATTCTTGCGCGATCGCGATTTGCGGGGCAGTCAGCGCGAGGAGCCACGACAGCGAGGCGACGCACACAACGAGACGTACGCCGAAGACGGTGCCGCGATGGAGGCAGGCTCGCAGGAACATGAAAAAACCCAATCAGACAGCTCGTGCGTATCCGTGGACGCCGTCGAGTTATCTGAGAACAGCGTGGAACATGTACGCGCCGACCAGATCCGACGGCCCACCGGCCGGGATACCGGTCAGCTCAATAACGTAATTCTGCTGCCGCAAAATCTTGGATGGGACGCTGACAACGGCGGTGTTCAAATTCGCGCCGTGCTTCACGGCAAGATTGCTGCTGGTCCACAGTACCTGATTCGTGCCCGGATCCTTCAACACCGCCTGGTAACGCGCGAAACCGGAAGTCTCAAGCGCGAGTTCAAACGGAATGGACGCGCTAATTTTGTCAACCAAGACAGCGATTGGCTGCCCGGAGCCGCGAGTTTGCGGCATCAGCAGCACAGAAGCAAGAATTGCCGCCGGCGTTTTCACCGCGTCGGACGATGGCTTCGTAACGGCAGGCGTTTGCGTAACGGAAGCCTGCGCGTCAATTTGCGCCTCCAAATCCTTCTCACGAGATTCGAGCACCGACTCTTGTGCCGATAGGCTTGCGATCTTCGCCGAAAGACCGTGGTTCTGAAGGAAGAGATACCCCGCCACAACCGCGATTGTCAACGCCGCGAGAGCCAGCCCCCACTGGAATGCGAAACTTGGCGCACTGAACCAACTGCCCGGTCGAGCCTGAGTTTGCGAAACCGCACTCGCGGCGCGCTCGGTCGCAGCCGACGGTGCAGGTTCGGTAACGGCAGCGAGCGCCTGCGCGAATTCAACTTTGGAGCGTCGTACGGGCGAGGCGAGATAGAAGGAACGAAACAGTCCTTCGTCCTCAGGCGCAAGCTCTCCACGCACGTGAGCGTCGACGAGGCCGTTCTCCACCTCGTCGAGGCGCGTAGCGACGGCGTCGTCCGCCACGCTCAATTCGTCAAGACGCTCGGCGTCTTCTTCGGGCAGCCTGCCCAGTAGATACTGAACCAGCATGCGGTCGTTGATTGCGTTTTTATCGTTCGGAAGCATCCAGGTCCCGACTTCCAGTCTTATAAGACGGTTTTGGCGATATCACTTCACTGCCATTCGTGCTTTTTTTGACACACTGCTCCAGTTTGTTTCGAATACGACAAGCTCTCACGCTAAGTGCGTTCAAAGTAAGGCCGTAGCGCGTGGCCAGCTCGGAACGCTTTTCGATTTTTGCGCGTTTGTCGCCTTGGTAATACTCGAGAATGAGCTGCTGATCCGCAGGGACCAGCTTCTGAAGACAGCGACTCAAACCGGCTAAGTAGCGTTCGCGCTCAGCGGCAGGAGACTCGAAATCGTGGGGCGAGGCGTGGCTTGACTCGAGGGACAGGCGCGAAGCGTCGTCGAACTCGGAATCCTTGTGGCCCGGACGGCGAATATATTCGAGAAAAACGAAGCGCGCGAGAACGTAACAATATTGCGCGGGAACGACGTTTGCTATCTGACCCAACTCGGCCAGTTTACGTGCGGCGCGGTTTAGAGTCTCGTCGGCGAGTTCGTCCGCTGCGGTGCAACCACGGCGATCGAAATACTGCACGAGGCGCCTGCGAATTTCCAGATAGCGTTCGCCGTCTGAACACACACCCTCATCAAGCCAAACCAAAAGCTGCTGAAAGGAGCTCTCAGTGAGGGTCCAGTTCTTCTTGAGTTCGGGACTAGAAATGGCAGTCTGTCCCCCGTCCGGATGGGTGCAAGTTTACACGAGGAAGCAGCGAGGCTGCACACAATAGGGAATCGTGCCGAATATTCCAAAGGCCAAAGAAAAAGCGTAGGTTGTGGCACGAAAAAGTACAAATGGGTGGAGTCGACGCGCTTCCTCAACTCGAGTCAGATCGGACAGAGGTGTGATTGATCCGTCGTTGATGCCCGCACCGGCGAGCGACCGCAAAATGCTCGCCGGTGCGGCAGAATTACTTACCCGTCTTCTTTGGTTTCGGTTTGGATGTAGGTTTGGGTGCCGGCTTTTTCCCAGAGCCCGACCCGCTGCCGGTTGATGTGGGCGCGCCACCCAAAGCGGCGAGCAGCTGCTGGCCGTTCGGCACGCCCCAACCCGAAATCGCGTCGTAACCGGCACCCGCACTGTAGCCGCCCACTTTGTCCGTGTCGTTTTGCCCAGACGTTACGTCGGTGCATCCCTGCGTGCCCACGGTTGCGCCGGATCCGCCGCTCGGTGGAGCATACAGAAGCGGTGCGACGTACCCCACGCGGCCCGCCGATCCGCGTTGCGCATTTATCAGCGTGACAAGGCTGGCCCATAGCGGAGTCGCCGCGCTGGTGCCTCCATTACCTTGCGCACCACCGTCGACGACGAGAAGATACGGCGACTTGATCCAATCGGCGTTCGCCGCGATGTCCGGCAGAACACGGCCCACGATCGCGCCGGAATTGACGGAGTTGATGGTGATCGACGATTGCCACGACGGCCGCGCAAACACGGCACTGACGCCGCCGCCGGTGCTGCCCCCGTTGTCCTGGCGCAAACCATCTCCCTCAAACCATCCGACGTCTTTCGCCGATCCGCTTTTTGACGGAATCGTAGTGCCGCCGACGGAAAGCGAATACGGGCTCGAGCTGGGGAAGTCTACGTGTGCGTTGCCGTCGAGGATCGCATCGCTTGAGCCGTCGTCGCCCGCCGCGATGCAAACCGTGACGCCGAGGTATGCAGCTTCCTTCATCGACTCGTTAATTTGCGTCATGGCCTGCTGCGTCCAGATGTCGTTGTCTTCCGCGTACCCCCAACTGCATGAAATCACGCCGGGGTTATTGGTCGAATCCTGCGTCGCGGCATCCAGAATCGTGATCCAGCCTTGCTCGGTGAACTGTGCGAAGTACACGACAATCGTCGCGCTGGGGCAAACGCCGGCGACGACTTCGATGTCGAGCATCACTTCGCCTTCTGCGCCATCTTTCGCCGAAGTGGAAGTGCCGTCCGTGCTGACCGGCTTCACCGTCGGCACCGAAACTTTGGCCAGCTGGCAGAAGCTGGAGAGATCGGAAGGAAAATAGCCGCCGCCGAACTCGAGCAAACCCACGGCCTGGCCAGCGCCGTTTCCCGGTGGAAAATTGTAGTGCGTCGCGAGTTCGCTCGGGATGTACCACGACGCAGGAATTTGCGTCAGCGCTTTGGCGCGATTGGAGGGCGGGACGGGCTGAGGCCTTCGCCGCACCACACGACGGTTGTCCATCCCGAACACGCCTTGCACGATGCCGGAGAGCTCCTTTGGCACGTGAACGTCGCCGACGCGGCCGCGATAGTTGCCGTCTGGATGCTGGTAGTCGAAGAGTCTCACGTCGAAGGCTTTCTCAACGTCGCCGACTGTGCCAGTGAGGTGAATGGTTCGCGTCGCAAGCTCGGTCGAAACAGTTTTCAAGCCGAACTTGCCGAGCACCGTGCTGACCTTGCTCGCATCCGACGACGATCCGCCGTAGGCAGAAGCGAGTTGTTGTCGCGTAAGTGGTTGTTTCGGACGGCCCTTGAGTTCAGGCAACGCTTTTTTGCGCCGCAGCTTAAGGGTGACCTTCAAAGTTTGTTTGGGATCTGTGCGCCCTATAGCCCGAGCTCCGGGAAGCGCTTTCCTCGCGCTGCCGGGAACGGAAGTGTAATTGGACTGGCTCATGCTGCCTCCTCCTTCATTTCCCAGGTCAAATTTGATTTCGTCGTTTGTGGATGGTGGTTCGATGCGGCTCGAACGCGTGCGGGTTTCGCGTATCTCGATTCGCGAAGAGTTCGTTCATCGCGGCGAGCGCGAATGCGTCCGTGGTAGGGACGCCGGTGAACGGGCCGGATGTAAAGACAGGAGCTGGCATCAGAGGCCTCCGTTCGTCGGTACTTACTGATTACGTCGCTGGGAAGGAATAGGCATACACCGCCGGGCTCCGCGCGTCAAGTCCCAAGGCAGCGAACGCCGGAGTTCGTCTATTTTTCGCCTGCCCAGACGGCAAATGTGCGGTACTTTTTAAGCAGCCCCGGCCGATCTTGCCTTCGCGAGGCATTCATGAACGCCGTCATTCCCATCGACGCGAAGCCCTTTCCGGTCCGAACCGTTCTGCTGGTGGACGCCGACCCGGCCATCGAAGACATTTTTGCGACTGGCTTCAAGCCGGGATCCTGGGTGGTGAAGCACGCGAACGATAACCTCTCCGCTCTCGCCGCGGCCGAAGCACGCTCTTACGACCTGATCCTCACGAGCGAGAGATCGTCAGGGCACGAGGACGTGTCGCTGTTGCGCAGGCTGCGATTGGTGAGGCCGCACACTCGCTTAATCATTCTGGCCGACGAGAGCACGCCGCAGGACGTGATCGCCTCGATGCGCGCGCACGCCTTCAGCTATTTCGCGAAGCCGATCGACTACGACCTTCTCACCGAAATGATCCGGCTCGCCGCCGATGGCCCCACATGGGACGACGGAATCGAAATTATTTCCGCGACCCCGGAGTGGATCAGGTTAATGGCGCGATGCGATCAGAGAACGGCGGACCGCGTGGTGCACTTCCTTGCCGAAGTCGCCGAGCTGCCGGAAGATGAGCGGATCTCGGTGGGGATGGCCTCGCGTGAGATTTTGATGAACGCGGTGGAACACGGCGCGAAAATGGATCCCACGAAGTATCTGGAGCTGGCGTACGTTCGCGCGAAGAACATGGTGATGTGCCGCGTGAAAGATCCGGGCGAGGGATTCACACTGGACGAAATTCCGCACTCGGCGATCGGGAGCCCGGACGAGGATCCGTTGCAGCTCATGAGTTATCGCGAAGAATTGGGGATGCGGCCGGGTGGGTACGGAGTGCTGCTCGCACAAAAGCTCGTCGATGAGTTGATTTACAACCAGAAGGGCAACGAAGTATTGCTGGTGAAATATTTGAACTTAGCGCCAAAGAAAGATGCACCCCCCGCGGGCAGCTCAAACGAGCCACCGCAAAGCATCGGGTAGTTCATGTAATTTTTGCGGGTGCGGGCAGTATTTTCACGGTCGGCGTGAGTATCGAGAAACCTTCGCCTGTGGAAAAGTGCGCCACTTTTTGTCGAGTTCCCTAAGCTCTGTATTTGCTGCACCTTTAGCGATAACTCTCCGAACACATTTGTGACGAACGTCGCCGATTTGCGCCGCGTTCGGCCTGATTTTTGCCTTTCGTCTCGCGCAACACAATTCCGGCGAACTCAGCCAACGCTGGATCATCCTGGGGGAGAGCATGACAGGCCATATATCGACCGAATCACGCGATTTGCACGCGCCCGCGGAAACGCGGGTTTGGCAGGCCGTAATCACGAAAACCATTCAAGAGTGGATTTCGGGCCCACTGCGCCGCAAACGCGAAGCTGAGGAATATCTGTTCCGTGACGAGAAGGACTTTCCGTTGGTCTGCCAGTCCGCAGGGTTAGACGTCGGGCTATTACGCGCGCAACTGATGCGTCTGAGGCCCGTAGCTCTAACGCTGCAGAAGTCGATGATCTAAACGTTTCAGAAGTGCAGTTGTAGAGTTTTGGGCACGGCCGTTGCACGCGAGATTTCTAAGGGGCGTGCAACGGCCGTTTTTATTTTGAGCCGCACCTATGCGCGAGTTTCGGTCACGCCGGCCGGTCGCGCGTGAACGCTTTTTCTTCAGGCATCGGCGGCGGCGTCCCAAAGGCGGTGTTGTAAATCACTCCACCAAGCGCGCCCCCAATCAGTGGCGCGAGCCAGAACAACCACAGTTGATGAATAGCCCAGCCTTGAACGAACACTGCCGGCCCCGTGCTACGAGCGGGATTCACCGAGAGGTTCGTCACCGGGATTCCGATCAGGTGAATCAGGGTGAGTGCAAGGCCGATGGCGATGCCCGCAAAACCTGACGGCGCTCGTTTATCCGTGGCTCCCATGATCACCAAAAGGAAAAAACAGGTGAGCACGATTTCCGCGACGAGGCACGCAATCAGCGAGTAGCCACCGGGCGAGTGCTCGCCGTAGCCGTTTGAAGCGAAACCGCCGGAGAGATCGAAGCCCGTCTTGCCGCTGGCGATGACGTACAGCACGGCCGCCCCCGCGATGCCGCCGACCACTTGCGCGACCCAGTACGGAATCAGCTCCGACGCTGGAAATCTCTTGCCCGTGACAAGGCCGAGTGAGACGGCGGGATTCAAGTGGCACCCCGAGATATGTCCGATTGCGTAGGCCATCGTCAGCACGGTAAGCCCGAACGCCAGCGCTACGCCTACGAAACCGATACCGAGCGCCGGAAACGCCGCAGCCAACACCGCACTGCCGCACCCCCCGAATACAAGCCAGAACGTGCCGAAAAATTCCGCGGCCGTCCTCTTTCCCAAACTCATGGGCACCCTCCTCTATATAAGTGCGCCTTCGAGGGGCGTTACTTAGCATGGCGTCCGGCGGGTGACAAGCAGTTTGGAAACTCGGCTTCCGCCTGCGGCTAGGCGGAGCTGTTCGATGCTAAAATTGGAATTTCAAAGAGCGCTTCGCTCGATTCATATAGCCCATGCCCAGCATTTTGCTAACGAACGACGACGGTATCCAAGCGCCCGGATTGCGTGCGCTGATTCCGGCGCTTCAGGACATCGGAACGGTGACCGTGGTCGCTCCGTCCACTGAGCGTTCCGCCGCGGCGCAGTCGCTCACGCTGCGCCAGCCAATTTACTGCGATCAAATTGGCGAGCGCGAGTACGCCGTGGAAGGCACTCCTGCCGATGCAGTGATCCTCGCATTTCACACGCTTCTCCCGCAAAAGCCGGATCTGGTCGTCTCAGGCATCAATCGCGGCGGCAATATGGGCGAGAACATCTATTACTCCGGCACCGTGGGTGCGGCGATGGAAGGCGCGATCAATCGCGTGCCTGCGATCGCCGTGTCGCTCTCGTGCAAGAAGGATTGCGACTTCAGCGCGGCTGCGGAGTTCACGCGCGTATTGGCACCGCTTGTACTTCAGGAAGGGCTGCCCAAGGGCGTGATGCTCAACGTAAACGTGCCGCAGCAGTGGAAGGGCGGCGTGCGCGTCACGCGGCAGTCGTCGAAAATTACGCGCAACCTGCTGACACCCGGCCACGATCCGCGCGGCCGCAAATATTTTTGGCTGCACGAACAGCAGCTTGTGGATGGCATCGAACCCGACACGGATATGGCGGCGATTCGCGACGGCGCCATCTCGATCACGCCGTTGCAGCTCGATCACACTCACGCTCAATCAATGAAACATCTCGACCAGTGGCTGAAAGTGCTCGAGCCACTCGTTAAGTAGCGCGACTCGCAGTCATTCATTTTTATCTGCGCGCAGGCACTTCCCTCCTGACGTTTTGCATCGTTGTGGTAGCCTCGCACGAACATGTCCCTCCCGCACTTGCACCTCATTTCGAAAATCTGTCGGACTTTATTGTTCTGCATGACACTGCTTACGTTGGCTGCCTCGCTTGGGAGCGGTCCGCTCGCCGCTCAACAGCCGCAACGTGCTCCCGCGCCGGCCATCTACGACGGAGTGAAAAAAGTGCAGACGTGGATTCCGATGAAGGACGGCACACGCCTCGCGGTGAACCTCTTCATGCCGGAGGGCGCGAAGCCGAGCGACAAATTCCCTGCGTTGCTTAGCTATCTTCCCTATCGAAAGGACGATTGGAGCCTTGCAGGCGATTGGGACTTGATGGCGTTTTTTGTGCGTCGCGGATATATCGGAGCGCGCGTGGACATCCGTGGCAACGGAGCGAGCGAAGGCCATCCGCCGGATCGCGAATACTCCGATCAGGAAATGCAGGACGGGCTCGAAGTGATCGACTGGCTGTCAAAGCAGCCGTGGTCGAGCGGCACTGTGGGAATGTTCGGAATCTCGTGGGGAGGATTCAACTCGATTCAGCTCGCGCGGCTGAACCCTCCGGCGCTGAAAGCGATCATCGCCGTGTGCGCGACGGAAGAGCTTTTTCACGACGACATCCACTACATCGACAATCTCATGCACGCCGATGAGTTCGAGTTGGGGATGGACTTGATGCTCGGCATCACGCGCGCGCCGGACTTCCCCATCGACGAGGAATCGTTAAAGACGCGCTTCGACGCTGATCCGTGGTTCCCTCTCTATCTCAAACATCAGCGCGATAGCGAGTTTTGGCGACGTGCGTCGCTCGCGCCCGACCACTACAAAGACTATAAGGTGCCGACGTTCATGATCGGCGGCTTCCTCGACGGCTATCGCGACAGCATTCCGCGCTTTCTCGAAAAAGTGAACGCGCCCGTAAAGGCTCTCTTAGGGCCGTGGAATCACACCTGGCCTCATGACGCCGACCCAGGTCCTGAAGTCGAGTGGCGAACCGACGCGGTGCGATGGTGGGACTGCTGGTTGAAGGGCAAACAAAACGGCGTGATGGACGAGCCGCGCTTCGAAGTTTATATGCGTCACTACTTTCTGCCGGATCCAAACATTCACGACGTGCCCGGCGAGTGGCGCGCCGAGAAGACATTTCCCGCGGCGAATACCGCCATCGAAACGCTCTATCTCGCACCGTCGCATACGCTGGCGACCGCGCTAACGGCATCGCCCGCGAAGGACGAACTGAAGTACGTGCCGTCGATCGGCAACGAAGCGGGATTTTGGTGGGGCGACGCGACCGCCGATCAACGCCCGATCGACGCATTCAGTCTGGTGTACGATTCCGCACCGCTCGAGCAAGACACCGCGATCCTCGGCTGGCCGCGCGCGCTTCTAAATGTCGCAGCGAGCGCGGCTATTGCGGACTGGTTCGCGCGCCTTTCGGACGTCGCGCCGGACGGCAGCGTGACGTTGATTACCGGAGCCGGACAAAGCGGCGCTCAGCGCGATTCGTCGGCTGATCCAAAAGACCAGAAGCCCGGCGAGACCTACGCTTTGCCGATCGAATTACACGTAACAAGTTGGGTTTTTCCGAAGGGCCATCGAATACGCCTCGCAATCTCAAATGCGATTTGGCCGATGATCTGGCCCACGCCCTACTCGATGACTACCTCGTTGTCGATCGGAGGCGCAAACGCGTCACGCCTCGAGCTGCCAACTGTGCCAGTTGAGCCGCCGGCACGTCCCGTCTTCGATCCCTTGGTCAAGGAGCCGCCGCCAAAAAGCGAAGTGGAGTGGTCGGGCTCGACCTGGCCGCCGCAAACTTGGACCGTGACGCGCGACATTCTGACGAACACGACGCGCGTGTTCTGGAGCAGCGACGACTCGGGAAAGTTTCCGTTCGGGGTGATGAAGGACCACGAACAGATGTCCTACGACGTCTCGGACGACCATCCGGCCGTCAGCAATGTGCATGGCGAAGGCTTCACGTCGGTCGATCTGCCCGGCCGTGCGCTCGTGTGGGACGTTGTGCTCAACCTGAAAAGCGACGAGAAGAATTTCTATTACCACTTCGAGCGGACGCTCACGGAAAATGGAAAGCTGATACGCGAGAAGAAGTGGGACGAGACGATCCCGCGAGATCATCAGTAATCCAAGCGAGAACATCTTGAAGAAGACTGCGACCCTTTTGATCAGCTGCCCCGATACAAAAGGCTTGAACGCCGCGATTCACGATTTCATTTACCGTGGCAACGGCAATACATTGCACGCCGACGAGCATCAGGACGCCGACCGGAATCTGTTCCTCATGCGTGTCGAGTGGGACCTGACCGATTTTTCGATCGACATGAACGACTTCGCAAAGCAGTTTCAGCCGGTCGCCGACCGTTTTCAGATGACCTGGCGCGTGGCGCTTTCGACGAACCGTCCGAAGGTGGCGATTTTTGTTTCGAAGTACGATCACTGTTTCGTCGATCTACTGAATCGCCATCGGAATGGCGAACTGCCGTGCGAAATTCCGCTTGTGATCAGCAATCATCCGAATGTGAAGCGGTGGACGGACTTCTACGGAATTCCTCTGCACGTGATTCCCGTGACGAAGGACAACAAAGTAGACGCAGAGCGGCAGCAGCTCGCGCTGCTCAAGCCCTACGCCGTCGACCTGATCGTTCTAGCGCGCTACATGCAGGTGCTGTCGCCCGAGTTCATCCGGCAGTATCCGCCGCACCACATCATTAATATTCACCACTCATTTTTGCCCGCGTTCATCGGGGGGCGGCCGCATCAACAGGCGTTCGAGCGCGGCGTGAAGCTGATCGGAGCTACAGCGCATTACGTAACGGAAGTGCTCGACGACGGCCCAATCATCGAACAAGACGTGGTGCGCATCTCGCACCGCGACACCGTGGAGGAGCTGGTACAGAAGGGGCGCGATCTCGAGAAGGTCGTCCTTTCGCGGGCCGTACGCTGGCACATCGAAAACCGCATCCTGCTCTACGGAAACAAGACCGTCATTTTCGATTGATGCGTGCTTGCGCCACTTGCCGTGCTTAACGTGCTGGGGCGGGTTTCGTGTCGTTCAGGTCCGCCGCCAGCAAGCGGTGGAACAGGTGTTCCCCCGTTTCGCGTCGCACGGAGAGGCGGCCTGCGTTGTAAGCGCGCGATGAAAGGCCCCGCTGAACGCCGTCGCAAATGACAATGTCTTCCTGCTGCACGAGTTCGCTCACGCTCATGCTCTCGCGGATGTACGCCATGTTGTCTTCGCTGACGTCGCCGAAGTAGAAATCAAAAATCACTTCGCACTTCCCCGGACCCATTGGCAGCACGAGATTCGTGTCGAGATAGCCCTCGTACCAATTCAACATGAAATTCGGATACTGCCAGAAGTAGAACGCCCGGTCGCCCTTACGGGTGTTCGCGGCGGCGGCCTCGGACGAGCCATCGACACTCACCGGACTTGATTGCACGCAAGTCCGATCGACGTTTTCGATCGTGTACTTCGTGTAGTCGAGCACGCTGTTCAGCCCTTTGTGCATGTGCGGGACGTGATATCCGCCGTCGAGAAAATTGTCGACGTACACTTTCCAATTGCAGCTGATGATGTAGCTGCGGCGCTCGACAAACGAAAGCCCTCCAAAGCCCAGCGGCTTTGCCAGACCGACCAGAGAACCGAGGTAGTCGTGCAGCGTCCCCGCATGCGGATCGAGATTGACGAAGACGAAGTTCTCCCACGTTTCGACCTTGATGGGAACCAGTCCGTTGTCCGCGCGATCGAAATTCTTCACGCCTTCAAACTCGGTCATTCCGCGCAGCTCGCCCTCGAGGTTGTACGTCCATCCGTGATACGGGCAGCGAAGGTGCTGCGCGTGACCACAAGGCTGGTTCATTACGGTCATCGCGTGGTGGCGGCAGACATTGAAGAACGCGCGAAGCACGTTGTCCGAGCCGCGCACGACAACCACCGGCTCGTTTGCGACGGTCGCCGTCACGTAATCGCCCGGTTTCGCGACTTGATCCTTCCGTCCGACGGCCTGCCACTGCCGCGAAAAAACATTCGCCAGTTCGAGATCCGCGATGCGCTGGTCGGTATACCAGGACGCGGGAATCGTATACGCCTCCGCGAGCGGCGCGTTCGCGTTGTACGAACCGAGGATCTCTTTCAGCGTGGGCTCCATCGAGCAATCTCCTGGGTGAATTGACAGCGCAAACGATCGCGTGCGGCTGTGGGCGCGGATCACACGCCAATCGCGCCGCGCAGAACCATCAGGAACTGATGAATGCGCGCGCGATTTTTTTCGGGGTCGGCCGGATGCGGGAACAGGCCGGGATCGAGTTCTTCCGTCAGCAGCGCATCTTGAAAGCGCTCCATCGTCCAATCGAGAATCGAAACGATCAGAGCAGGGTCGATATCGGAGCGCACTTCGCCGCGCGCGATTCCGAGTCGAACGAACGCCGTGCTGCCATAGGGATCCTCAGAAAGAAGAAAGCGATTGATCTCACGCTTCAGCGCGAGATCAACACCGTAATTTCCGAGGAGCGCAACGCGATACGGAATCCAATCGTCGCGAAGCATCCGCTCGGTGGAGAGTAGCCAGTAATGGAGGATCTCGAAGAATCCCTTTTCGCGAATTTGTGACGGGCACTCTAGGTACGTGGGAAATGAACGTACCGCCTTTTTGTACGCTTCGAGAAACAGTCCGGCCTTGCTCCCGAAATACTGGAAGATCGAGCCTTTCGCGACATCCAACTGTGCAGACAGATCCTCGATGCGCGCCGCGTGATACCCCTGTGCGGCAAAGTGACGCATGGCGGCCTCGACAATACGCGCTCTCTTCGCTTCAAGGCGGCCCGATGACGGCGCGCGATGCAACTGCGTCCCGCCTTGCGCTCTGTAGGACTTCCCACGTTGGTTTGACCTAAGGTCAGGAATTGAAGCTTTCATTGGCAGACTTCCCCATTTGTGCTATCAAAGTCGCAGAGTGAATCGCTCTGACTCGCGGTCATACTAAAACAAATTGTCTCCTCTGCGCAAGTCCTACGACGCAATTGTCATCGGCGCCGGCCACAACGGCCTGACGGCTGCTGCGTACCTTTCGCGTGCCGGTCTTTCAACGCTGGTCGTTGAGCGCCGCGAAATCGTCGGCGGCTGTTGCGTCACCGAAGAAATTGCTCCCGGCTGCCAAGCTTCCACCACTTCATACGTGGCGAGCATGCTGCGTCCCGCGGTGATTCGCGATCTCGATCTCGGCGCGCACGGCTTGCGAATGGTTCCGTGCGATCCCGGTTTGCTCGTCCCTTTCCCCGAAGACAATGAAGTCTTGGCGTGGTGGGCGGATCGCGACCGCACCCTCGCCGGTTTTCGTAAAGTTTCCGCGCGCGATGCGGACACATTCGTTCGCGTCGACGATCAACTGAAAAAACTCGCGCGCTATCTGCAGCCATTTTTTTTGGAAGCGCCGCCCGATCCTTCACCGCGAGGCGTGGGTGGGTGGCTCGAGCTGATGCGTGTGGGCAAACGATTTCGCGGGATGAGCGGCGAGGAGATGGCGCAGCTCGTGTCGTTTCTCACGGGCAGCCTCGGCGATTTTCTCGACCGGCATTACGAGTCGGAAAAGATGAAAACACTCTTCCTCGCGAACAATGTGTACGGAAAACACGGCGGCCCGTACGATTCCGGCTCCGCGCTGGGATTACTTTTCCACTTGCTGAGCGGCGGCGAAGGCGAGATTCAAGGATTTTACGGCCACGTCATCGGGGGGATGGGATCGATCGCCAGGGCATTGGCCTCCGCGTGCCAGAAATCCGGAGTCGAAATCATCACCTCGTCTCCGGTCTCGCGCGTCGACGTGAAAGACGGTAAGGCGCGTGGTGTAGTTCTGGAAAACGGCACGGAAATCACGAGCCGCATCGTTCTCTCAAACGCCGATCCGAAGCGCACCTTTCTGGGACTAGTTGACTCCAAAGAACTGCCAGAAGATTTCAGGCGCGCGATAAGCGGCATCAAGATGGCAGGGCCGTGCGCGAAAGTAAATTTCGTCCTAAGCGAGGAGCCGCGCGTCACGGGCATGCCGCAGGATTGGACTCTTTCGCAGCGCGCGCTTTTCACGCTCGTCCCGTCGCTCGAATTCGCCGAACGCTGTTACGACATCGCAAAGTTTGGCGACATTCCCGAAGAGCTGTGGGTCGATTGTGTCGTCGCCTCGAATGCAGATTCGACGCTGGCGCCGGCGGGCATGCATGTGATGACCACGTTTATTCAGTACGTGCCGTACAAACTTCGCGAAGGAACGTGGGACGAAAAGCGCGAGCTGCTCGGCGACCTCGTGGTGAAAAAGATCGGCGAGTACGCGCCCAACGTTCCTCGCTCGATCGTCGCGCGGCAGGTGCTCACGCCGCTCGACCTCGAACGCACCTACGGGCTCACCGAAGGCAACATTTTCCATGGCGATTTATCACTCGAACAGCTTTTCTTCATGCGTCCTGTGCCGGGTTGGTCGCAGTACCGTACGCCGATTGATGGACTTTATCTGTGTGGCGCAGGCGCGCATCCGGGCGGCGGAGTGACCGGCGCGCCGGGATACAACGCCGCACATCGTGCGTTGCGCGATTCGAAGGGCGGAAGGACGCGGCGCGCTTCCGCATAAAACTTTTCCTGGGCCGTGGGTTCGTATCCCCGCGGACGCGGTCGTATAAAGGGGGCGGTTCGTCATGGCAAAGAAGAAGAATCTTCTCGAGATGTTGGCGGCGGGTCCGGTGCTGGGAGATGGCGGCTATCTGCTCGAACTTGAAAAGCGAGGTCGCGTGCGAGCGGGACCATTCACGCCGGAAGTCGCGATCAATAATCCGGAGGCGCTGCTCGAACTGCACAAGGAATTTCGCGATGCGGGCGCAGATGTGCTGCAGTCGCTCACTTTTTATGCAAGCCGCGACAAACTCGCCACCATTGGCATGGAAGATCGCGTGGCCGAGCTGAATCGAGCCGCGGTGCGCATCGCGAAACAAGCCGCGGGCGATCGCTGCCTGGTTGCCGGCAACTTGAGCCTCACATGGATGTACGAGCCACACGATCCAGCAGCCGCCGACAAAGTGCGCAAGACATTTGACGAGCAGCTCGACGTGCAAGTCGCGGAAGGCGTCGATTTCATCATCGGCGAGACGTTTTCCTACGTGGGCGAAGCGCTTCTCGCAGTGGAACGCGGCAAAGCGACGAAGCTACCTGTGATGGTGACTGTCTGCTTCGAAAACGCCGACGTGACAACCGACGGTCGCACTGCGGCTCAGGCGGCGCGCGAACTGGCCGACGCCGGAGCCGATGTAGTGGGCATCAACTGCCTGCGCAGCCCGGAGCATACACTGCCGCTGATGAAGGAGATGCGCGACGCCGTTCGCGGTTACGTGGGTTGTCAGCCGGTGGCGTACCGCACCACGCACACGCATCGCGACTTCACCAGCTTGCCCGCGTTTCCTGACCAACTTGAACCCTATCAATTAACGCGGCGCGAGATGTCGGAATACGCCGCAAAGGCGCATGAAATGGGTATCAACTATATAGGCTCCTGCTGCGGCTCGGTGGCGACGCACGTTCGCGAAATGGCTCGGGCGCTGGGGAAATTGCCGGAAGATGATCGCGTGTGGAAGAAGGGTGGGAAGAAAGCGATGTCCGCTTACGAATACTACGATCACGACAACAAGTCGAAGGCTTAGCTCAATCGCAAAAACCCGGCGTCGCTCTTACACTAGACGACGTCGGTTTTTTATTTTCGTTTGTTGTATTTCGATCAGCCGCCCGGCTTGCCTTGCGGGTTGTTCCAGCCGCCAATGTCCATCGCGAGTCGCTGCGCTTCGTCGGGTCCCCACGTGCCGGGTTCGTATTGGTGGACTCGGACCACATCGTTGAGGATGCTATCGACGATCACCCAAGCGGCATCCACGGCATCCTGACGAACGAAGAGCAACGGATCGCCCCTCATCGCGTCGGTCAGAAGTCTTTCGTACGCGTCCATTTCGTTCGCGAGCGACTGCTGCACCGCGGTCAATTCCGTCGCGATTGTGTCGCTAAGCGGACCCGGACGCTTTATGCGGGCGCCAAGGCTGAGCGACAGGTCGGGGCCGAGGCGGAAACGGAAGAAGTTCGAGCCTGGCGGCAGCTTGCTCAGCGGCGGCTGGCGCAGCTTCACGAGAACTTCCGTCGATGTCACGGGCATGCACTTGCCCGCGCGAATCAAGATCGGCACGCTGGCCCAGCGCCACGAATCGATTTCCAGGCGCACGGCTGCGAAGGTTTCCACCGTTGAGTTTGGTGCGACGCCCGGTTCCTTCAAATAGCCATTGAACTGGCCACGCACGACGTTTTCGGTTTTCAGCTGCGGAATCACGTGGAAAATTTTCACCTGCTCGTCGCGTAGCGAATCGGGGTACATGCGCGTGGGCGGCTCCATGGTGAGGAAACCGATCACCTGAAGCAGGTGGTTCTGAATCACGTCGCGGATCGCACCGGTCTCGTCGTAAAACTTCCCCCGGCCTTCTACGCCGAATGATTCCGCCATGGTGATCTGTATGCTATGGACGTAATTGCGATTCCAGATCGGCTCGAGGAAAGAATTGGCGAAGCGGAACATCAGAACGTTTTCGACAGCTTCTTTTCCCAAATAATGGTCGATTCGGAAAATCGATTGTTCTGGGAAGACCGAGAGCAGGATTTTATTCAACGCGCGCGCGGACGCGAGATCGTGCCCGAAAGGCTTTTCAATAATGACGCGCGCATCTTTCGCGCAGCCCGACTTGCCGAGCGCTTCCACAACGACGCCGAACAGGCTCGGCGGGATCGCCAGGTAGTGCGCGGGATGCTTCGCGTTGCCGAGCATCTGGCGAAGTTTCGTGAACGTCGATGGGTCTTCGTAATCGCCGTCGATATAGTTCAGCAGGGTTAGAAGCTTTGCGAACGCCTTCTCGTCCACCCCGCCACCAAAGGTCTGGATGCCGTCGCGGGCGCGGTCGCGCAATTGCTCCAGAGTCCATCCGGCTTTCGCAACGCCGATTACCGGCACATTCAGGTTCCCGCGTTTGATCATTGCCTGCAGCGACGGGAATATTTTCTTGTGCGCCAGATCGCCCGTCGCGCCGAAGAAGACGAATGCATCGGACGGGATATGCTCGTCGAAGTTGTTCAACTGAGATGCGGAACTCATTCGAAAATTCTCCTTCGCTTCGATATTCGATGGGCTGGAGTTGAAGAAACGACGGCGCACGCCACGTTCGCGTGCTGCCGCTGCTTGCGCTCGGCGCTGGTCAATTAAGCTTTTTGTTCGTGGTGGCCGCCGAATTCAAAACGCATGGCGGAGAGCAGCTTGTTCGCGAAGTCGGCTTCGCCGCGCGACTCGAATCGCTCGTAAAGCGCCGCGGTGAGAACCGGCGCCGGACTTCCCTCTTCGATCGCCGCTTGAATCGTCCAGCGTCCTTCTCCGGAATCTGAAACGCGCCCGGCAAAGTTGTCAAGTGTCGGTGACTTCGCAAGCGCGATGGCCGTGAGGTCGAGCAGCCAGGATGCGATCACGCTTCCTCGGCGCCACACTTCCGCCACGTCGGGCAGGTTCAGGTCGTACATGTAATGCTCGGGATCGCGCAGCGGCGTATTTTCGGCGTCATCGATGCGCTTTATCTTGCCGACGTTGGCGTGCTTCAGAATGTTGAGTCCTTCCGCGTAGGCTGCCATCACGCCGTATTCAATTCCGTTGTGCACCATCTTCACAAAGTGGCCCGCGCCGGAGGGACCGCAGTGCAAGTAACCCTGCTCCGCGGTTCCACCCATCTTCTCGCGGCCGACCGTGCGCGGAATGTCTCCAATGCCCGGCGCGAGCGTCTTGAAAATCGGATCGAGATGCTGCACGACGCCGTTTTCGCCGCCAATCATCATGCAGTAGCCGCGCTCGAGCCCCCAAACACCGCCACTCGTGCCGACGTCCACGTAGTGAAAGCCCTTCGCCGTCAACTCCTTCGCACGGCGAATGTCGTCGATGTAATAGGAGTTGCCGCCGTCGATCAGAATGTCGTCTTTCGAGAGTTTGGCGGTGAGCGTCGCGAGGGTGCTGTCCACCACGGCCGCCGGCACCATCAGCCAAATCGCGCGGGGCGCCTTCAGCTTCGCGATAAAATCGTCGATCGAACTCGCCCCGGTCGGCCCTTCCTTCGCGAGCGCCTGTACCGTCGATTGGTTCATGTCGAATACGACGCATTCGTGTCCGTTCTTCTGCAGGCGCCGCACCATGTTCGCGCCCATCCGTCCGAGACCGATCATTCCGAGTTGCATGAGAGACTCCTCTCCGTATGAAATTCGTCGAAGCGTTTCGCGCAGGTGAATTGTTCCGCGGGTTCGGCGTTCGACTTCTCGTGATCCAACCGGCCGACGGCGCCGCGATGGCGACGGAATCGGCGTTCGCGCAGACCAGTATTAAGCCACAGATTCAGGCGTCCCGGTACTGTGAAACCTAGTCCCGAAGGGACCGAGGCTTAACACACCGAAGTTACGCTTTCAACATCGCGAGCCGCACCGAGCGAGGTCCACTTCGCCGTGCGTACTACACTGGATTTGTTCGTCCGATTAGAAAGCACAAAGCTGGAGCGCTTCGCTTGAGCATCATTGCGGAACATATCGAATCTAGCCCGCCGGCTGCGGCAAACGCATCCGCGCCCAAGCCTCCAGTAGGCTCTGCTTCTCCTTGGATCTACTCTAAGTGGCTCGACTGGCTGGTCGGCTGCGGCGGCTGGTCCGCACCCCTTCTTGCAGCGACATTCCTCTTTGCGCCCGGAAATTCGAAGGGCTGGGCGGTCGCGTTTTACGTGATGGCGGTGATTTTCAATTATCCGCATTTCATGGCCACGATTTACCGCGCCTACCATTCGCGCGCCCAGTTCGAAAAGTACAAAATCGTCACGCTGCACGTTACGCTTCTGGTCGTGCTCACCGGCATCGTGATGCACGCCTCGCCGCGTTTTTTCCCGTGGATCTTCACGCTCTACATCTTTTGGAGCCCCTGGCATTACACCGGTCAGAATTTCGGCCTCCTGATGATGTTCGTCCGGCGCAGCGGCGCGGAAATTCAGCCTAGCGAGCGCCGATGGCTGCGCGCAGCGTTCGTGGCGTCGTACCTGATGCTGTTAGCCAGCTTCAATACGGGCGCGTCGAACGATCCGCTGGTTCTGTCTTTGGGTCTGCCCTCCAAGTTCACATGGCCCGCGCGCGCAGTCTTGGGCGCGGCGTTTGTGCTGTTCACGTTTCTCGGACTGAAACGCCTGGTGCGCGCCAAAGGCGGCGAAGCTCTGGCCGCCCCGATCACGCTCGCAGCCACACAATTCTTGTGGTTCGTCCTGCCAACGCTGCTTGAAATGCGCTCCGGCATGGATATCCCGCAAACTCGCTACAGCAGTGGCATTCTGGCCGTCCTCCACTCAACGCAGTATTTGTGGATCACCAGCTACTATCAGCGCCGCGAAGCGCGCGCCGAGGGAGTCACGAACTGGAAGATGGGCGCTTACTTCGTGACGCTCATCGCCGGCGGCATCGCGTTGTTTATTCCGGGGCCGTGGCTAGTAAGCGTGCTCTTTCACTACGACTTCAGCACCAGTTTCTTGATCTTTCTTTCGCTCGTGAATATTCACCACTTCATTCTCGACGGCCAGCTTTGGAAGCTTCGCGATGCAAAGGTCTCGTCGATGCTCGTCGATCGCGGCGCGCAAACCGGCGGCGCAGCGCCAATGCCCGCGACGCGCAATCGTTCAACGGGTCGCCTGATCGCACGAGTGGCAATCGTCGGACTGCTTTTCCTCTGGGGTGGCCTTGAAGAAATCCACTTCGCAATGCGCAATAGCGAAGGCAATCTCGGTTCGCTCGAGCGCGCCGCCCGGATCAACCCCTACGACAGCGGCACGCAACAGCGCATTGCCCGCACTGAAGCTGAAGATGGCCACTCCGCGGAAGCCGCCGCCGCTCTCGAAAAGGCCGTCGCCATCAACCCGACGAACATCGCTCTCCAGGAATCGTACGCGCGCGCGCTCATCAACGACGGCCGTTACGACGAGGCCTACGCGAACTATCAAGAGTTTCTCGACCGCTTCCCCAACGACGCCGACGCGCTCGTGAACTACGGGCTTCTGGCCGCACGCTTCCAGCATCCCGAAGCCGCGATCGACGCGTGGAACCAAGCTCTTGCGATCGACGCGAACCAGACGAACGCTCACCTTTATCTTGCACAGGCTTACGACGCGAGCGAGGCGTACGCCTCGGCGGAGCGGCATTGGAAGGCATATCTCGAAGCGGTTCCGGCGCGGTCAAGCGATACGGCGGCGACGATCGCACAAACGATTGCCGCGACCGTGCAGCTCGGCGACGACGAAGAGCGGCTGAATCAACCGTCCGCAGCAGCGAAAAGCTACGCAAATGCGCTGGAGATGGCGCAGCAAGCCAAGCAACCGAAGCTCGAAAGTCTCGCGCTCGTTCATCTCGCCGATGTGCAGGAGAAAGCCAGCGACATGGCGGGGGCGCTGCAGTCCTATCAACGTGCGCTCTTGATTGACGCCACGGCCGGCGATTCCTACGCCGAAGGGCTCGACTGGTTCAACTACGGTCAGTTCCTGCGGAGGCGCGGCGTCGAAGTCGATCTCGTGTACGCATGTTTCGTTCGCGCCGATACGCTGATGACGTCGAAAGCCGGCCCTGAACTCGATACGGTGCGCGCGATCCGCCGCCAGGTCGAGGCGAAGCTCGGCAAACACGCCGCAACTGCTGAACATGACGTCGACGCGCTCCTGCCCCGCGCACTGTCACTCACTTCAGCGGCACTTTAATCTTCGCCAACCGTCACTCCGCCCTGTGCCGCCCACCGCATTACATGTAAAATCTGTGCGCGCAATGCCCACACCCGCCGAACGCCAAGACACCAAATTGATGCGCGCGATGTTCAGCACCATCGCGCCGCGCTACGATTTCCTTACGCGCATGCTTTCCTACGGCATGGACCGGCGATGGAAAAAGCTTGGCGTCGCACGTGCCGCGCTCCCTACAAACGCGATGGTCCTCGATCTTGCTTCCGGCACTGGTGACTTCACAAAACTCGTCCAGGAAAAATTGCCTCAGGCTCGCTCTGTGGCAGTTGACATCACGGAAGGAATGCTGCGTCTGGCTCGTGGGCAAGGAGTTGCCGAAGCCGCGTGCGCCGACGCGACGCTCTTGCCGTTTGCCGATGGTTCGTTCGATTGCGTATTCATTGGCTACGGCATGCGCAATTTCCCGGATTTGAAAAAGTCCGTGCGTGAAATCGAACGCGTGACGCGCCCCGGGGGCATGATGGTGAGCCTCGATTTTTTCATGCCCGCGAATCGCGTGTTCCGCGAACTGTATCTCGGCTATCTTTACTTGCAGGGAGCCGCGTGGGGCCTCGTGCTGCACGGCCGCCCGCGAACCTATACGTACATATCCGACTCCATCCGGAACTTCACTACAGTGGGCGATTTCTCCACGCTCTTGGAACAGATGGGATATTCAAACGTCGATCGGCGCAGTTTTATTCTTGGCGGGATCGGAATGCACTGGGCTGTTAAGCGATAGGGACCCGTCGCCCCCGGGCGAACTCAGACTTCCAGCTTGAAGCGGGTTGCAGCAACGGCGTATAGCCTGCGCCATACCAACCGGTTGATTGTCACCACCATCGCAGCCATTACGATTGTTGCGCCGAGCAGGAGCGCAAAATTTCCAGTATCGGTAGCGTTGCTGATCACCGCTCCAAGCCCGGTCACCGAATAGGTATGTCCGCGAAAACGGAAATATTCGGCGACGATACTCGCATTCCACGCACCGCCTGACGCCGTGATAAATCCCGTAATCAAGAACGGGAAGATTCCCGGCAGAAATAGCTCCCGCCAGCGCTCCGTCCGACCGAACCGAAACACGCTCGTCACTTCCTTCA
>JBEKJW010000015.1:0-30823 GCA_050011035.1 Candidatus Acidiferrales bacterium | reverse complement strand
ATGCGGTCGTCGGTCTTCAAATCCATGCCGCTCACTTGCACGTCGATTGGGGCTGGAGCGCCTTGATTGAGAACTGCGTCGACGAGGCCGCCGGACTGGAAGTAGGTGCGAAGCTGAGGAAGTTGCGCAGCGATGCGCCGCCGCACCTCGTCCATGTAGAGGAAGCTGCTCGTTTTGTGGTCTTCCTTCAGGCCGACCTGCACGAATGCGGTGTGCATACCGGAGTTCGATGTGAACAGCGCTGAGAGGTCGGGCATTACTCCGATGTTTGAGACGACGGTGTTCAGATCGTCCGGCTTCACCACATCGCGAACGATGTCTTCGACCTGCTTGATGTAGTCGTTGGTCACCTCGATGCGCGTGCCAGTCGGTGCCTTCACATTGATGACGAACTGACCGGCGTCCGACCGCGGAAAGAACGAGACGCCGATCAGCGGAACGAGTACGAAGCTGAGTACGAACAAGCCACCGAAAATCATTAACGCTTCGCGCGGGCGGTCGAGCGTCCGGTTTACGTATTTCTCGTAAACGTTGAGCATCTTTTCGAACCGCGCGTTAAATCCTGCGTGGAAGCGCGCGCCCCAGGATTTTTTCGTATCGTCGCCTTCGACTCCGTGATGCGCCGGCTTCAAAAAGTAGGCACAGAAGAGCGGCACGACGGTGACGGCGTCGAAGTAGGAGGCGAAAAGCGCGAGCACCACGCCAAGGGCCAGCGCGGAGAAGAGGTACTTGCTCACACCGAAGAGCAGCGTGACCGGAAAGAAAACCACGACGGCCACGAGCATGATCGCGAGAACGGCGAGTGCGACTTCGTTTGCGCCCTTCACCGCCGCGACCTTCGGATCCTCGCCGAGCTCGATGTGACGGTAGATGTTTTCAATCACGACTACCGAATCGTCGATCAATCGCGAGAACGCCAGCGCGAGTCCGCTGAGCACCATGCTGTTGATCGTTTTGTCCGCGGAATGCAGGATGAAAAACGTGATCAACACCGAGAGCGGAATCGAAAGAAACACCGCTGCCGTGGCCCTCATGCTGCCGAGGAAAAGCAGAATCATCACCGCCGTGAGAAAAAGGCCGATGCCGCCTTCACGCAGCACCGTGGAGATCGCTTCCTTCACGAACAGCGATTGATCGAACACCACGTGCGCATGCATCTGCGACGGAATATCGCGTAGCGTGGTGATGGCTTTCTTGATGCCGTTCACGACGGCGATGGTGTTCGTATCGCCGCCCTGTTTCAGAATCGGCGCGTACACGGACTTTTGCCCGTCGACACGCACGATGTTGTATTGCAGGTAGGAACCGTCAACGGCGTTGCCAACGTCGGAAATGAAAACCGACTTCTCGCCTTCGGTCTTCAGCGGGATTGAATTGAGCGCTTGTGCGTTCGGCACTTGGGCGTTGGTGTAGATGTTGTAGTCCATCGGCCCGAGCCGTACGTCGCCCGCCGGAAGAATCAGGTTCGAGGCGTTCATCGCGCGCACCACATCCATCGGGCTCAACTCGTGCGCCTGCAGTTTCAATGGATCGACGTAGACCATGATTTGCCGGTACCGCCCGCCGTACGGAGGTGGGACCGTCGCGCCGGGAACTCCCGCAATCTGGTTACGAATCTGAAATTGCAGGTAGTCGTGAAGTTGCGTTTCGTTCATGCCCTGGCCATCGACGGTGAGCAGGCAAACGGGCAAGCTCGATGCGTCGACTTTCAGAACAACCGGCGGCAGCGTACCTTCCGGCAAGCGCCGCAAGTCCGCCATCGCGAGATTCGAAATGTTGGTGACGTCGGCATTCGCATCCGTGCCAGGTTGGAAGTAAATCTTGATGAGGCTTACGCCGGCCATCGATCGGGATTCCATGTGATCGATGCCGCTGCCTATCGTGAAAAAGCGCTCGAACGTGTCGGTGATGTCCGCTTCGATCTGCTCGGGCGGCATGCCGTTGTAGAACGTTGCGACGAGCACGACGGGAATGTTGATCGGCGGAAACATGTCCACCGGCATCTGCACTAGGCTCGTGACGCCGAGCACGCAGATGAACAGGCAAATCACGATGATGAAGTACGGGTGGCGTATCGCGAATGTAGGCATCGCTCACTCACCTCCCGGGACTTCGACCAGCTTGGGCGCGACCGTCTGGCCTTCGCGGAATTGGCCTTGCTCGCCGAAAACGACCGTCTCGTTTTCCTGAAGGCCGCTCAATATCTCGGCGTCCGCGGCGCTCTCAAGACCGACCTTCACGTCGCGGCGTTCGAGTTTGTTACCCGCCCCGACTAGCAGCACAACGCCTTGTCCGGTGCCCGTCGATTGCACCGCCTGGACTGGAACGGTCAGTACGCCCTGCACCGCGTGCAGTGGAATTTTCACGGACGCGTACATTCCGGGCACCAGCTCGTAACTGGGATTGGGAACGTCCACTTCGGTGTGCATCGTGCGCGTGGTCAGGTCGATCTGGTCCGAGTAGCGCACGATCTTTCCGGTGAACGTCTTGTGCAGCGACGAAACGTCGACGTCCACCGGCTCGCCGTCGCGAATTTCCGGCACCGCACGTTCAGGGACGGGAATCACGAGGCGCAGCAGGTTGTTTTGCGACAAGCGGCACAGGGCCGAATCGTCTTTTGCGGCCGATGTGCCGGCGGGAAGCAGCGCGCCGGTAAACGCATACATCTGCGTCACGACGCCATCGAAAGGCGCCGTCATTCTGGCGTATTGGAAGAGCGCTTGGTCCTTTGCCAGCGCGGCTTTCGATGCCGCGAGGCCCTGCTCAGCTCCAGCCAGCGCGGCTTTCGACGCGGACACTCCCGCGTTGGCTTCAAGGTCTTTGCCCTGAGCGACGTCCACTTCTTGTTGCGCGACGAGTTCCGGCCGGTTCTTTTGCACGTCGGCGAGGCGCGTGTAGGTGATGTGTGCCACGTCGTACGCGGATTGCGCGCGACTCTGTTCCTCGCGCGCGCGCGACACGTTTTGCTCCGCCTGATTAACGGACGCCTGGTCCTGAATCAACTGTTGCTGCAGCTCGGGAATTTCGAGGACGGCAAGCAACTGCCCCTGCTTCACGTGAGTGCCAAAATCGATGTAAAGCTTCTGCACGTAGCCGGAAACTTTGGCGAACACGTCGATTTCCTGGAACGGCAGGAACTCCGAGGAGATTTCGAGCGTGCTGGCGATGTTTTTGCGCTGCACTTTCACTACGGCCGCCACGGGCGCGGCATTCGCGGCTTCGGACTTGCGGGAATCGCCGCAGCCCGCCGCGCATACCGAAACGCAGATCGCGATGGCGATCCAGATCGACTGACTAGTTTTGCGGTTCACGAGTGGAACTCCTTGGTCTTGCGGCTGAATTCTTCGATGGAAAACGGCTGCGAGCGCGTGACCGCGACGAATTCCCGGCGGTTCTCGACAATTTCCAGAGCTCTTTCGGGAACGCGCGCGGCGATTTCACGCGGGATGGTTTGAACGCCGTGAATATCTCCTTGCAACAGATCTCCGGGGCTGACGCTCAAGCCCGCGACTTCGACGGTTCCTCCAAAATCGAAAATGTGCGCGTATGCGTGCGAGACTGCCACGCCGCGCGCGAACACCTGAATTCCCGAGCGCTCGACTTCGTGCAGGTCGCGCACGGAGCCATTGGTAACCGCGGCCACGCAGCCCAGCGCCCGCAACACGTTCGCGTGCACTTCGCCGAGAAGCGCGCCGAGGCCCGGCTGGGGGTCGACGTCCTGAATCACGACGATTCGCGGCGGCGGAATTTTCAGAATCGACTGCCACCAGTCCGCGCGGTCGTAGTAGCTCTTGCCTTCCATGGGTGGATCGGAGCTGCGAAGCCGCGCCGTGGCCGCGTATCCGACCACGGTCGGGTGATCCTGAAATACGCACCGGATCCCCGAATCGGTGAAGCCTTTGTTGCGAAGCCGGACGCCGAACGTCTCGATGGCGCTTGCGACGACACACGTGCTCAACGAGCGCAATTGTTCCAACTGCGCGGGAGCGAGCGGAGCTGCTGTCATGTGAACTCCTGTGCGAACGGCCAGCCAAGAGGAGGAACAAGGCCGGAAAGAGGCGCTGGCTACTATCGATTAGATTTCGGAAGTGATGAGACGGACTACGAGACGAGGGACGGCGGGGACCGGTGCTGCAGAGTGAGCGTTACAGAAAGAGACGGGACATCGGGGACTTCCAACTCGACGACGGGGTAGGTCTTCGCTTCCGCTACGGGAACGATCAGGCGCTCCACCAGAGGGAGAGCCCCACCATCGAGCACAACCGGAGCGGCGCTGACCTTCATCTTGCTCGAAATGTTCAGGAAGTGAGCGGGATTCGAGTTCGAGTAATACTGACTGTTCTTCGCGAGTGTCACAAAGCCGGCGGTGGCGATCAAAAGCAGAAGCACCGCGAGTGGGAAATACCCCACTCGAGCGCAGGGCGCTCGAATACCCGGGGGGACGATGCAGTTCTCAGTCGCCATTTCGTGCGGAACCTATACGACCATTCTCAATAAGTAGGATTCAGATTGCAAGGAATGGGATGCCGGTGGCTGCTGAGTCCGACACTGCACGCCCCGCGACTATGCATAGGACAATACGCGCCGCGTGAAATTCACTGAACTGGCCGGTTTGGTGGGCTCGCCTGGACTTGAACCAGGAACCAACGAATTATGAGTTCGCTGCTCTAACCAATTGAGCTACGAGCCCGCGCGCCAAATATCATACCTCCAACGCGTGGCATCGACACGCGGACTCGGGATGCGCTCCTACAGTTTATGGGCGGTCTGCCCGTTCGACGCGCGGAGGCGCTGCGTAGAGCGCGAGCGCTTCCGCGATGCGGGGATCGTGCAAGTGCGCCGGACGGATTGGCGCGTGGCGTGGCGCCACAGGCCCGCGCGGCATGTGGCGCTCGACCTTGAAGAACGGAACGTCGGTTCCAGAAATTCCCGTGCATGCACCCGCCAAGCCCACGTAGGTGACGTACAGGCCGCCATTGGGCAGCGGTATCCCGTTCGCGTCTGTGTTGCTCATCACAAACGCCACCACGTTGCCGTACAAATCCGATGCGTAGGCTTCGATCACGTCGCCACTCGCGATGCTCGAGCCGTACGAATTCGCAAGCGCTGTGCCTGTCGAGAGAGTCGAAAAGCAAACCGATGCACCGGTCTGCGGGGCGAACGTGCCAGTCACGTTGAAATTCGAATCTGTAGTAAGCGACATCTGCACCGATGCGGAGTCTCCCCCAGATGAGGACTCAAACGATCCGGCGTAACTGCCCGATGGTGGCGTGAACTGCGTCGCCGTAAATGTGCCCGAATCTCCCGCCATGCACGGGCCGCTCGACGTAAACGTTCCCGAGAAGACGCTACTGCTCGTCGAACTCGCGCCGGTGAACGTGATCGTGTCGCCGCTCTGAAATCCCATCGTGATCACGGCGCTATACGAGCCAAGCGCGGAATACCCGGTCACGTTGAAGCTGGTGATCGGCGTAACCGAGCACGCGGAATTTGTGAACGTGTTCGCAAGCATCGCCGCCACGGAAGAACCCGTCGGCGTCGGAGTGGCTTTCCAATCCGTAGTGATCACCAACGGGTTGTAGCAGTTCGAATTCGAATCGCCGTTGTTGTCCGGATTCTGTCCAGCGCACGGATAGGGATTGCCGTTCGCATCCGTCAGTGGCGCCGCGTTCGGCACCGTCTCGCTTGTGGTGACAATGGTCCACTGCTGCGGTATTGCTGGAGCAGTCGAAACCCAGGTCCACGATTCGATCTTCTGGCTCGCGGTTTCGCCACCAGTGCCGCCCGTGAAGCCCACGTAGGCAAAGTCCGACCCAACCGTTGCCGGAATATTGACCTGCCAGCCTTGGGTGAATGTCGCATTCACCACCGCGTCGGTGATCGTGATCGTCAGCGTGGTGCCGTCGTAGGTTACGTGCACGGCCATCGTGTCGCCGCTATGCAGGTCGACGCCTGAAGCGGTCATGTCCTCTGCGGGAACGTACGGAGCTGTCCCGTCGGTGAACATGCCGGTCGAGTCGTCGCCCTCTCCGTCGTTGTTGTAGAGATCGAACTTCACGGCGACGCTGTTTTGAATTCCGGCCGTACCGTTGCCATAGCCGAGAGCGCCGCCGGCTTGTCCAAGCGCTGTTGCACCTGCAGATGAATTCTGAATCGTGAAAGTGATGCCGTCCGCCTCGGCGTCTGACAGCTGAAAAGTAAAATCCGTGCTGAACGCTCGAATGTCGGCTTCCGTGGTGCAGAAAGCGCTGCCCGCTTCGTTGCCGCCTCCGTTGGTGAGTTGCAGGCGGCTGTCGTCGAGCGTTGTACTGCCGTTGAACTGCATGCAGCCTGGGTTGCTGAAGCCCAGGCCGAAGTTGATCGTGGTGGTGCCGCCGGTGGCGATCGTGTAAGACGCAATCATTACGGGGCTGTCGTTCAGCGGCGGCGCCGAAGCGATCGCCTCAATCGATTCGGTATTCGAAACCGTGATCGGGCCGGTATACACGGTCGAGTTGTGCGTCGGCGTTGAGCCATCTAGCGTGTAATAGATCACGGAGTTCGGAGTGCTGTCCGCGATCGTCACCGTTTGCGCGGTCGCATACGAACCCGATGGCGGTGTGAACTGGGGCGGCGCGGTCTGCGTGGAGATTACGTAGGCGTTCGACGTGGCGGTGCTCTGAATGAAACCCGGCGCAACGGCGATGGCAGTTAGAGTTTGGGACACGGTGAGAGTAATCGGCGCGCTATAGAGTGTCGACCCGGTCGACGGCGTCGAACCGTCCGTGGTGTAGTAAATCGTGGCGTTTGGCGTCGAGCTGCTCATCGCCACTTGAGCGCTTTGTGTGTAAGTTCCCGCGCCGGGCGTCATCGTCGGCGCAGCGGCGTAGTTCTCGCCATTCAGCAAGCCAAAGACGTCGACTTCCTTCTGCGCGCCTACGTAAACCTTCCCGTTCGTAACGACGGGCACCACGAATTTCACGGCCGGCCCAAGCGTGTCGCGCCCCGATGTGAGATTCGAGCCGTAGAGAAGCTGCGAAACATTGGTCGCGTTGTACGCGCGCAGAATCGCGGGCCCGTCTGATGTATACGCATCGGATTCGACCGCCCAAACGATCGCGTTCGTCGTTCCGTTGGCGGAGATCGCCGGAGTCGAACCGGGAAACGAACTCGATTCGCCGGACTCGGAGGTGGGCGAAGAAGAGACCACGCCATTCGCGATCGAATACGCTTTCAGGTGATCGCCATTGCCCCAAAGATAGATGTTGCCGTTCCAATACGCCGGCATCGACCACAAGCCGCCTACACCCGTCACCGTTTGCAGAATTTCTGGATCGGACGTGCAACCGTTGCAATAGTGGCTGCCGTCGTTCGTCATCTGATCGCGATTGACGACGTAAAGATTTCCCTGCTTGCCCGCCTGCACCAGGACGTGCGGATACGTGCCGGTCTGATCGGGTAATACCAGCACTCCGCCGGAGCCGACATCTGTATCCGCGCCGTCGAGGCTCGCCTGGTTGTAAGGCGTGAAGTAGTCCGTCGGAGTGATCACGCCGTTCGCGAGATTCACGCGAACGATGCTGTCGCCATAGTCGATCGTGGTGGTCGGCGCCGGCGCGGGAACCGTCACGGTATCGTCGCCATTGCCGGTTGAAACATATGCGTTGCCGTACGCATCCGCGGCAAGGCCCGATCCGGCGCCCCAGATCCCATTTCCTTTTCCGTTCGGCGAAGTGCACCACGCGCTCGCAAATGCCAGCGTCGAGGCGTTGTAAGCAAGAATCCAACCGTGCCACGGGCCGTTGTCGCCGTGCGAAGCGAAGCCCGCGAAGACGTAACCATTGAGAAGCAGTAAGCCGGGCCGCTGATTTTCCCACTGAACGTCGAAAGGGACTTGGCCGTTCACCGCGTCCGGCGCCGTGCCAGGAACGGATGCGTTCATCTGCACCGGTCCGCCGAATTTCTCCGCACCCGTGGTGATATCGATTGCGTGCAGGCGGTAGATATACGCGCCGTTTTCTTTTGTATTCACGACCACGTAGAGCGTGTTCGTCGTCGGATCGATCGTCGGCGTACCGGTGATGCCGATTTCCGGATTGATGTCCTGGGTGTTGCCCACGTCGGTGGTAGAAAGCGTCGTGGCTCCATTGATCAGGAAACTCACCTGCCACAGCGGCGCGCCGCCGGTGTCCGCGTCGAACGCGTAGAGCGAATCGTGCTCCGTCGCGATGTAGACCACGTTATGCGTGCCGTGGCCCGGAATCGCAACGCCTGCCACATAGAGCGGTTGCGCATACACGTATCCATCGACAGGGAGCGCAAACAATTTTCCGAATGTCGTCGACGAGACGTTCGACGGCGTCAGTTTCGTCTCGCTCAGATTTTGTCCTGTGCGCGAGTTGTCGTAGTGATGCGTGAGGATGTTTGTCTGGGCAAACGACGCTGGCGCGAGGATCGCGGCGACGAACCCGGCGAGTACGTAGAATGCGAGACAGCGGCGCGAGTGGCTGGAATTAGGTGCTGCGTTGCGTTGAACTGAAGCCGGCTTGGGTGTTGGCATAGTGTTAAATACAACTCGCAAGATCAAAGGACTACCGGGACAAAAGTCCTGGAACCGCTTTGGCGGTGCTTCGCAAAGGCAAAAATTGTTCTACAGAGGTAATCGCAATCAGCGGGCCCAGGCGCGCCGGCGCGCGTTGTGCGCAATGTGAGGGAAGCAAACGGATTAGGGAATCGAGTGGCGGGAATCTTGCAGCGAGCCCGGCCAATTAAGGGAAACCCTCTACAACAATGAGGAAAATCCTGTATGGCGATAAGCCGCGAGACCTTTTACCCTCACGTGCGTCTCAATCGGAGACGTCGCATCTGTGTCCACCAAGTGCGGCTTTCCCAGCCAGACTACTAGTACTCGTTCTTTCGCTCCCGCGCTCTTGATCGAAGCCCAGAGGAACGAAAGTTGAGCGAGTGTGTCCCCGCGCGAATCTTGAGTTTTTTTGCGGGAGTGGCGACTCTATGAAAAGTCAGTAAACAAAAATTTGCACAACAAACGGGCCGGCACGTGTTCCACCCGGACTGAATGGCGTGGATGCGAGTTGCTCGATGACAGGCAGAGCAAACGGATAACTGGAGAAATTACGCGCGGGGATGTGGCAGTGCTAGTACTTCGAAATTGCCACGCTGCTTCTAGTATCGCCGACGCTCATACTCAGCGCGTCATCTTATTTTCGAATCCGGGCGCTACAAAGATTCAATCGAGGCTCGCATCGAAATCGGTTTAGGATTCGTATCTCCAGTCACGATAGGTAAGGCGCCCATCCCAGCGGCGCTGTGCGGTGAATTAAGCGGCGGAGAGTTTGAAGCGAAGGGAGGCAGCAACGGGTACGGGTCTAGTTCGAAAGGCTTCGAGAGCAACGACGCAAGGCGTTGGTCGCCCATTTCTGTCGCATTTTGACGCGTTTTGTCTCTCCTATGTAAAGATCCCGCTCCGCACTTCGCTAAGTTTTCGAGACGCCGAGAAACGTAAGTTTGAGCAGGAAGTACTTCCGGTTGGGCGGATGGGAAAACAGTTGGACTTTTTCGGAACCATTTGGGTAGTCGGGCTGAGCAAAACTTTGTCAACTCTTTCTAATTCATGGAGTTACGGGATTCCCGACATGGCACATGGGTTGCAAACTTGTGCTGCCAGAGTGCGGGGTGTCCTTACCGTAAGTGCGGGTTGGTGTGGTTCTCAGTTTTGAGATTTTTGAAAAACTTGGCCGAGGTAAACATGGCGAACATGAAGATGTTTGGTCTAGCAGTAGTCCTCTCTCTGGCGTGCGCTCCCGCCAACCTTTGGAGTCAGCAGAACGCCGCGCTTAGTCCTGCGGCGGCTTCGACTCATGCGGCTCCAGCCCCAGCGACGTCATCCGACGACCGCCCGGTACTCGAGCACCGAAATCCTCGGTATCAGGTTCAGCGCGACGACATTCTCATTATCACGTTCGCGCTTTCGCCAGAGCTCGATCAGACAGTAACGATCCAGCCCGACGGATACATCACGCTGATGAACGTGGGCAGCGTCTTCATTCAGGGCATGACCGTGCCGCAGGTAGTCGACGCCGTTAAGAAGGCGTACGCGGGAACGCTGCACGATCCGATCGTCGACGTCGACTTGAAAGATTTTCAGAAGCCGTACTTCGTCGCCCTCGGCCAGGTCACCAAGCCCGGTCAGTACGATCTCCGTTATGACATGACCGTGACCGAAGCGGTCGCGATGGCGGGCGGGTTCACTGCCGGCGCCAAGACGCAGATCTTCCTTTACCACCGCGTTTCCAATGAATGGGCGGAAGTGAAGCAGCTCAACATCAAGCAGATCCTGCAGGGGAAGAACGTCAACGAAGATCCGCACATCCAGCCCGGCGACATGATTTTCGTTCCCGAAAAGTTCATTACGAAATTCCGGAAGTACGTCCCGTACAACATTGGCACCGGTTTCTATCCGGCAGCTCCTGAGCTCTAGTTTTCCCGTTTGCGCTGCGAAAAATTTGCATAAAGGCGAAGAGGATATGACGAAATCGAATCGTAGAACTGCAAGCGGAGAAGGGGCACCGGAACTCACGTTGCGCGACGCGTTGTCGCCGCTCTTTCGGCATCGCCGCGTCGTTCTGATTACTTTCTGCTCGGTGTTCCTGGCAGCGATACTGCTCGCCTGGCTCTGGGCGGACCGGTATTACGTCGCCTCGATGCAAGTCGTCGTCGAGCAAGACCGCTCGGAGCCGGAGATCACCGGGGCTCAGACAGCCAACGTGAACAACAACAAAGGCATCGCGCCCGACCAAGTGACTTCGGAAGTTACGCTGCTCACCGGCGACGATATGCTTCGCTCCGTCGCTTCGAGCTGCAAACTCGCCGACAAGTGGTCGGTCTTCGACGTCTTCCTGCCCAGCGATCCACAGCGCCGGATGGCCATGAAACAGGAAGCAATCGCGCGCAGCTTGTCCAAGAAGATTAAGGCCGAAGCCGCCACCGCGTCCGACGTGATCGACGTGAAGTACGGGGTGCTCGGCGAACCGGAAACCGCATCATGCGTTCTGCAGAACCTCAGCACTCTCTATCTCGAGAAACATCTCCAGCTGCAACACCCGGTAGGCTCCAGCGACTTTTTCGCGCAGGAAACGGAGAAGTATCGCAAAGCGCTCAACGATTCCGAAGCTCGGCTGGCGCAGTTTAGCCAGACTTCTGGCGTGGCCGCTCCCGACATCATGAGGACTGACATGGCCGGTCAGGTGGCGACGGCGGAAGCAGCACTTTACACCGCGCACCAGATGATCGCTGCCGATCAGAAGCGGATCGAAGACATCAAGGAGCAGATGTCCACGACGCCGGAACGCTCTGCGACCGCGGAATCTTCGCTGGCTTCGAACGTGCTGATGCAAAACCTGCAGGCCAACTTGCTCGCGGCGCAAGTGAAACGCACCGAGCTTCTCGTGAAATACGACCCGAGCTACCCGCTGGTCAAGGAAGCCGATCAGGAAATCGCCCAGACTCAGGCGGCTATCGCGGACGCGGAAAAGTCGAGCTACGTGAACAGGACGACCGACCGCGATCCGACCTACGAATTCCTCCGCGAAGATCTGGCCAAGACGCAGGTTGACCTTGCCTCGCAGCAAGCAACGGCGGCGGCGTTGGTCAACACCATCAAGGGCATGCGTGGCGAGATGGTCAAGCTTGACGGCGACGCCGTGAAGCAAGCGGCTTTGGTTCGCGATGCAAAAGCGGACGAAGCTAACTACCTTCTTTATTTGAGCAAGCGCGAACAGGAACGCACGTCAGACGCCCTCGACCGCCAGCACTTCGCGAATGTTGCAATCGCGGTGCCCGCCGTCACTCCGCTGCTTCCGGCGCACAGCCCGTGGCTCGTGATGCTCCTCGGACTGATTGGGGCGGTCTTTTGCTCGATCGCGGCCGGATATATCGCTGAATACCTCGATCCGTCGTTCCGCACCGCAGAAGAAGTCATGCAGACCTTGAGCATGCCGGTGCTGGCGTCGGTTCCCAGGAAGGCGGCGTAGTTCGAATGGTTCTGAATTACTACAAACTCGCGGAGCAACCGTTTGGGGTTACGCCTGACCCACGGTACCTCTACCTCAGCCCGACGCATCGTGAAGCGCTCGCATCCGCGCTCTACGGCATCACGGTTGGGCGCGGGTTTACTGCGCTGATTGCCAAGCCGGGGATGGGAAAGACGACCATTCTTTTCCACCTCCTGCAGAAGCTTCAGGGATCGGCTCGCACCGTGTTTCTGTTCCAGACGCAGAGCAGCCCGCGCGATCTGCTGCGCAGCGTGCTCGTCGATCTGGGGATTGAAGACGATGGCGGCGATCTGGTTCAGATGCAGGCTAAGATGAACCAGGCTTTGCTGCAGCACTCGACCTCGGGCAAGCGCTTCGTTGTGGTCATCGACGAAGCACAGAACCTCGATGAGTCCGTCCTCGAAGTGGTTCGCATGCTTTCCAATTTTGAAACGCCGCGCGAGAAGCTGATGCAGATTGTTCTCGCCGGTCAGCCGCAACTCGCGAAGCGCCTTGCGTCGCCCAGCATGGAGCAGCTGCGTCAGCGCGTTTCGATCGTCGCGCGGTTGATGCCGCTCGATGTCGCGGAAACGCGCGCGTACATCGAGCACCGGTTGTACATCGCCGGCTACGAATCGAAGACGCCTCTCTTCACCGATCGCGCGTTCGCGATGATCACGAAATATTCGGGCGGTATTCCGCGCAACATCAACAACCTTTGCTTCAATGCGATGTCTCTGGGTTGCGTACGCAAGCAGGAGACGATTGACCGCGATGTGATCAAGGAAGTTCTAACGGATCTCGACCTCACGCCGCTATTCGAAGACACTCCGGTGGCAGGCGGCAAGTCCGTTTCGTCGCCGATTAGCGTCCCGTCACTTCCGTTCGCATCGAACTCGTCGACTCGCGCGCTGAGCGGCTGGCCGCTGAAGGTCGGCGCTGCCGCTGCAGCTGTCGCGCTCGGCGCCGTCGCGTGGCCTGCGGTTCGGTCGCACTGGATCACGCGCGCGAGCAACGACACGAAGCCTGCATCCGCGGTTGTTGAGCCTCAAGTTGCGCCCTCGAACGCGGCGTCGGTCGCAGCTCCGACGTCAACTCCAGCCGCGACTCCGACCACATCATCGACCGAAGTTCCGACGCAACCCGCGACCACGATGCCGGAAACGAACGCCGAACTTCAGGGCGCTTCGCATCCTGTAACTACGTCGCCGGTTTCTCTAATGGAATCCAGCACGAAGAACGTCTCGAGCGAATCTACCAGCGCCACTCGCGCGCTTCCCGAACAGGCCTTTCGCACGATCTCGATCGTTCGCAACGAGACGCTCTTCGGCATCAGCATGGAAAATTACGGACGATACGACCAGCGAATCGTCGACATCATCCGTCAGATGAACCCGGGATTGACCGATCCCGACCATATCAAGGCAGGACAGAAGCTTCGCATTCCGGTCGTTTCGAAAGATTCGAATTTGGCAAATCCCGCGGCCCAAACCGCAGAGGTGAATAAACAATGAGTAAGAACTTCGAGCTGATTCAACAGGCAGAGATGAATCTGGGCAGCGCAGCGGCTCCGGCCAAGCGCACCTACACGAATGGCTCGTCTGCCGCGAACGGCGGCGGCGCCGTCGAGCTGAACATCGACCGGCTCACGCGCGAAGAGTCGCAAAAGCTCGTGCAGCGCGTATTCCTCGCGCAGGGCGCCGACAATCCGCGCGTGGTGGTGTTCGCGGGCATCGATCACGGCAACGGTTGCAGCCAGATCTGCGCGCAGACCGCGCGCATCCTGGCGGACAACGTCTCAGGCTCGATCTGCCTGCTCGACGCGAACCTCCGCACCCCGAGCCTGCCCAACATTTTTGGCGTAACGAATCACCATGGCCTGACCGACGCGCTGATGCAGGCGGATTCGGTGCGCAGCTACACCAAGCCGCTGACGCCGTCGAACCTCTGGCTGCTCTCGTGCGGCTCGATGCCGGCCGGCTCTGCAAACATGCTCACGTCGGGACGCATGAAGGATCGCGTCAGTGAACTCCGCAAGGAATTCGACTACGTGCTCATCGACGCGCCTCCGCTGAACGAATACTCCGACGCGATTGCACTCGGCCAGATTTCTGACGGACTCGTGCTGGTGCTCGAGGCGAACGCGACCCGCCGTGAGTCGGCTCTGCGCATCGCGGAGACGCTTCGTGCGACGCAGATTCGCGTTCTCGGCGCCGTTCTCAACAAGCGCACCTTCCCGATTCCGGAAGGCCTTTACAACCGCCTGTAGTCGACAACCTCGCGGCTCTTACGGCGTTTCGAGTTTGTTGTGTAATGCATGGCATTACCGTTGTCCGCCCGAAGTTGGGGTTCGATTCCAAGGTTTTTTTCGGTCCATGTGACTGAGAGTGCGGAGCCGTGTCCGTGGTCGGCGTCGAAGCTGGTTCAAAGGGAGTTCTGGACGGCGATCTGAAGCTCAGCACGGACAGGCTTCACTGGTTCGCGGTGCAAACGCGATCGCGGCACGAGAAAAAGGCGCACGCGGAGCTGCAGGAGAAAGGAGTTCAGAGTTTCCTGCCGCTGTTTGCCGAGAAACACAAGTGGAGCGACCGGCAGCGCGTCGTGGATGTCCCGCTATTTCCGCAATATTTGTTCGTGCGGATCGCGGTTTCGAGCGACGAGCGAATTTCGGTTCTGCGTACGAACGGCGTCGTAGGTTTGGTGGGGACCAAGGGCTCGGGCATTGCAATTCCCGACGCCCAGATTGAACGCATTCAGCGAGTCATTGATCAGAAGATTCCGTACAACCCGCATTTGTATCTGAATGTGGGCAAACGGATCCGCATTCGCGGTGGCGCGCTGGACGGACTGGAAGGAATTTTAACCGCGGTGAACGGCGACCAGACTCTCGTGGTCTCAGTTGAATTGATTCAGCGTTCGCTCGCCGTACGTATCACTGGATTCGATATCGAACCTGTGTAGAAGACGAAATGAGCAGCAGCCATGCTCGATATTTGTACCGTCGCGTAATTTGGCAGCAATAGACGGATCTTAAATTCAAATTCCGGCCCGAAGAGAGAAGACCTCAGTGAACGACGAAAGGCGACGTTTCCTTCTAACATCGCTCAAGCTGTTCGACCTGGTTTTGGTGATCGTGGCCTACGGGTTGGCCACGACACTTTCGGTTTACGCCTATTCCGGCGTCAACCTGTATAAATTCCTTGGCATGCGCGTCAAGCTGTCGAATTTCCTGATTTTTATACTTGCGCTTCTTTTCTGCCATTCTGTTTTTTCGTTTTACGGGCTCTACCGTTCGCGCCGTCTTTCCACACGCCTGCTGGAAATCGCGGATTGCCTGAAAGCCACAACGCTTTCGAGCGTTGGATTTCTGGCGGTCGGTTTTCTGTTCCACATCCGGATGATCACCCCGCAGTTTCTGCTGATATTCTGGGTGATGTTGTCGGCGATTATGGTGTGCTCGCGCCTGCTGATGCGCGTGTGGCTCGCGGAAGTCCGCAAGCATGGCCGCAATCTACGTTACATGCTGATTCTCGGCACGAACGCGCGCGCGATCGAATTTGCCCAGAAAATCAAAGAACAGCCGAGTCGCGGCTATCAGATTCTCGGCTTCGTCGATGAGAATTGGGCGGGCCTCACCGAGTTCAAATCCACTGGGTTCAAAATCGTCTCCAGCTACGAAGGCCTTGCGGAGTATCTGCGCCGCAACGTGGTCGACGAAGTCGCAATTTATCTGCCGCTGCGCTCCTACCACGAGCACGCCTCGCAGGTCGCCGCGCTCTGCCAGGAACATGGCATCGCGATGCGACTTGCTGCGGACATTTTTGACCTGCGTACCGCTCGCTCCCGCGCGGAGTTCTTTGATGGCGCCTACCACATCTCCACCTACACGGGCGTTCGCGATGAATGGCCGCTGGTTGTGAAACGCGCCATCGATCTGGCGATTTCATTCACGTTTCTCGTGCTGCTCTCGCCGCTGTTCCTCGCCGTGGCGATCGCGATCAAGCTCTCGTCGAAAGGCCCGATTTTCTTCCGCCAGGAGCGGCTCGGCCTCAACAAGCGGCGTTTCTATATTTACAAGTTCCGCACGATGGTGCCGAACGCCGAGAAATTGATGGCGGAACTCGAAGCCAAGAACGAAGTCTCCGGCCCGGTCTTCAAGATCAAAGACGATCCGCGCATCACCGGCATCGGCAAAATCCTGCGCCGCACGAGCATCGACGAACTGCCGCAGCTTCTCAACATCCTGAAGGGCGAAATGAGCCTGGTCGGCCCGCGTCCTTTGCCGAAGCGCGATTACGAAGGCTTCAGTGAAGACTGGCAGCGCCGCCGCTTCAGCGTTCGCCCCGGCATCACCTGCCTCTGGCAGGTGAATGGACGCAGCTCGATTCCTTTCGAGCAGTGGATGCGACTCGACCTGCAGTACATGGACGAGTGGTCGCTCTGGCTCGATCTGAAAATTCTGGCGCGCACGATCCCCGCCGTTCTTCGCGGTTCAGGCGCCGCTTAAACCAGCAGTTCGCTCGGGTCGCGTCACCGTCCGCCGTTCCGTACGATGAGCACGCAACAACAAGACGCTGCATTCCCGCGCTATTCGTTGTTGGGTCTGCCGGTCAACGCACTGTCGAAGCAGGATCTCGTTGATCTTGCGGGCGTGGCGATTCGTGGAAACAAACGATACGTCATCGCCAATCACAACATGCACGGGATCTATCTCACCTACGATGATCCGCGCATGCGGGAATTTTTTGCGAAGGCGGACTTCGTGCATCTGGACGGCATGGCGCTCGTTTGGATGGGACGCCTCTTCGGGCTGCCGCTTTCCCGCAAAGACCGCACAACGTACATCGATTTCATGCCGGCCATCATGGAGCGAGCGGCCCGTGAAGGTTGGCGTATTTCTTATCTCGGTTCGAAGCCGGGCATCGCTGAAGAAGGAGCGCAGATCCTTCGCCGGCAGTATCCGGGTCTGCAGATCCAGGTGCAGAGCGGCTACTTCGATTCATCGCGGAACTCGGCGGAAAATCAAGCGGTCCTCGAAAATATTCGCAATTACCAGCCGCACATTTTGCTCGTCGGAATGGGCATGCCGCGCCAGGAAATGTGGCTGCTGGAGAATCTCGAGGGAATTAACGTGAACGCCGTATATTGTTGCGGCGCGATGATGGACTACCTTACCGGAAACATTCCTACACCTCCACGCTGGATGGGGCAGATCGGATTCGAATGGCTGTATCGATTGTTGTCCGAGCCGAACCGGCTCTGGCGCCGCTATTTGGTGGAACCATGGACCGTGCTTGGCCTCGTGGCAAAGGAATTTGTGAACCCTGCGCGTCGAAATCCCAGCACCGGCGGTGCCGACCGCTGACGTCGTTCTCGCCCCGACACTTCGCTCGTTTCTGGCGAGATATCACTCAGGTTGGATTCCCGGCCCTGCATGCCTAACGTCTACCATGTCCTTTCCGAAACGGAGCCCTTTTCGCTGGAATTCGGAGGGGCTCTTTCCCGCTGGGCCGCTAACGCGCTGCGGGATGACGATGAAAGCATCATCGTCTGCCCGTCCGCCGACGATAGCTACGGCTTTCCGAAAAACCGCGTCGTAACACTGGCTGGTGAGGAAAAATATCTCGAGTTCTCGAAGATCTTCAAGTCGCGCCTATTCATAGATCTGCGCCTGACATTCTTGCGCCGAATTTTCATGCGATTTGTGGAGCGGCTTGGAAAGGAAGACATCGTCTACATTCACAATCGTCCGGACTTCGGCATCGCAATGAGTTCCGTGTGTCGGAAATCCGGCAACAAAGTCGCTCTGCACATGCACAACTCGCATTTGCTTTCAGTTCCGCCACCCTACCGGCGACGGCTGAATGTGCAAGCGCTGGCGTTCTGCAGCGACTTTTTGCGCTCCGAGTCTCGACCGCTTTTTCCGAATGTGCCGCTCGCGGAGGTCATTCCCAACGGCGCGGACGAGCACTGCTTTTTCCCTTCGGCAAACGGCAGCCTCAACGGGACGCACAAGCCGGTAATCTTGTTTGTGGGGCGTCTGGTTCCGGACAAAGGCGTACACGTCCTCATCGAAGCGATGCGCAAGCTTGAACAGAAAGGTGTCCGCGCATCCGCGCGAATCATCGGAAGCGTCGACTTCGGCTACCGCTCGCCCTCGAACTACCTGAGCCAGCTGAAACAAAACAGGCCGTCGAACGTGGAGTTCGGCGATTACGTCACCGGCGAGGCGCTCGCGCAGGAGTATCGAAACGCGACCATTTTCTGCGCGCCTTCGGTTTGGGACGAGCCGTTCGGCATGGTCAACGTTGAAGCCATGGCGACGAAGCTGCCAGTGGTCGCGACGAATGTCGGTGGCATCCCTGAAATCTTTAAAGACGGCGGCGGCATTCTCGTCGAGTCGGGTTCGTCAGACCAGCTGGCCGACGCGCTCGAAGTTCTGATCAATAACCCCGCCAAGCGCAAAGAACTTGGCGACGCAGGATACAATGCGTTTCAACGGCGCTATCGTTGGTCCGAAATTCATCGCCGTTACCGGCGGTTGATCGATTCCTTGTATCGAGCCGCATGAAATTCATACCGACATTCAAAGAGGGAAGCCTCGCCCGCAACGCCAGCTGGATGTTCCTCGGCCAGGGCATGAGCTTCGTCGTTCAAGCTGCCTATTTCATTCTGCTCGCTCGCTTACTCGGCAGCCAGCAATACGGCATTTTCGTCGGTGCGTTCGCGCTGGTTTCGATTGTGAGCCAGTACAGCACGATGGGCTCCGGGCTGGTGATGCTGCGTCACGTGAGCCAGGACCGGTCGAAGTTCAGCGAGTATTGGGGCAACGTCATCCTCACCACGTTCAGCGTGGGCTTCCTTGTCATAATCCTTCTGAAGGTTTTTTCGAAGTGGATCGTCGGTCCGTCGAGCGCCTCGGTCGTCGTCCTAGTCGCGCTCGGCGAATGCACGTGCGCGAGACTTTCTGAGTGCGCAGGCCAGGCCTTTCAGGCGTTCGAAAATCTCCGCTGGACCGCGACGCTTACCACTCTGACCAACATCACACGTTTGATCGCCGTCGGCATGCTGATGCTTTTGTTCCGCCACGCGACAGTGATGCAGTGGGCCACCACGTCCGTCATCGTTTCCGTGATTTCCGCGATCGTGGCGGTCTCGGCCGTTTCCTATCTCATTGGCCGTCCCAAATTCCGCCCCCGGCTCTTGGTAGACAGCGCGGCCGAAGGAATCGGATTCTCGTTCGCGTGCTCCACCACGTCGGTCTACAACGATCTCGACAAAACGATGTTGAGCCACTACGGGATGACGGCCGCGAACGGCGTCTATTCGATGGCTTACAAAGTCATCGACATCAGTTGCGCTCCGATTCGCGCGCTGCATTCCGCGGCATTTCCGAAATTTTGCCAAAAAGGCATGGAAGGCGCGCGCGCCAGCATCGACTTCACAAGACAACTTTTGCGCAAGACGCTGCCGTACGCTCTGGTCGCTGCCGTCGGAATGTTTTTTACGGCGCGCTTTATTCCGATGATCGTCGGTAAGAGCTTCGAAAGTAGCGTGCCCGCGCTTCAGTGGCTGTGCCTGATTCCTGCGTTTCGCACGTTTCACCTGAGCGCCGGCGACGCGCTCACCGGCGCGGGCTACCAGCGCTACCGTACAACGTGCCAGCTTCTCGCCGCGAGCCTCAACTTCGGTTTGAATCTTTTCATGATTCCCATGTGGTCGTGGCGCGGCGCGGCATGGTCCAGCTTGATGACCGACGGATTTCTTGCGGCGGCAAACTGGTTCGTGCTGACGACTCTGATCAGAAAAGAGCGCCACGCGATTTCCGAACCCGTCATCGTTCGCGAGACGGAAATGGCGGACGTCGCCTAGTTTTCCACGTTTCAAACATCCGCCGCACTCGTTGATTTTCTGCGGCACGCGGAATCACAGCCAGCTGACAGAAGGTGCTGAACATGAGAACCACATCATTTCTGGAATCGAAAGCGTTCGAGCGATTCGAGAAATTCTTCGTCATCGCTTCGATCATCGCTTTTGCCGGCGCGATTCTTCCGACCAACACCGTGGAGAATCAAGGCAGCGCGGAAGCGAACAAATTCAGCGTTGTCATCCAGCTCGCGGTGTTTCCGCTTCTTACTCTGTTGGTTCTGGTCCACGGAAGGCGAATTCTAAACGCCATACGCTCGATGCCGTGGGTGATTGTACTTTGCACGTTGGCGGTCGGGTCTGCGGCGTGGTCGTATGAGCCCGGATTTACGCTGCGCCGCGCTGTGGTTCTTTTGGCGTTCACGCTATTGGGCGTTTATATCGGCGCGAATTTCGAACAGGAAGAGCAAATCGAGCTCTTCGGCTGGGCTCTCCTGTACATGGTGATCGTCAGCTATATCGTTATCATCGTTGCTCCCGACTACGGAATCTCGCACGATCTGCACAACGGCGCATGGAAAGGCGTCTTCACGCACAAAAATACGCTGGGCCGAGTGATCGGTTTTGGCTTGGCATTGTTGATCTTCGCGCGACCTAAAATCGGCCCGACAATCGCTCGCGTCGGACTCTTGCTTGCCACCGCGATCTTGTTGACCTTCTCGTTCTCGTCTACCGCCTTGATCTCCGTGGTGGGTTGTCTCGCGGCGTATCCGTTTGTTTGGGTTTTGCGCGCAAGAGCGAAGCGGACCGTCCCGCTTTGGGTGGTCCTCATTGTTCCTGCGTTAATCCTGGTCGTTCTGGTCGGCATCAATTACGGTGCGGTCGCGACTATGTTCGGCAAGGATCCCACACTCTCCGGGCGCACGGATTTGTGGGCGGCCGTTGTCGACGCCATCAAGATTCATCCTTGGTTCGGCTATGGCTATTCCGTGTTCTGGTCCAAGCCCGGCGCTGAAACCCTGCTGACTGCAAGTCGCGCGAAGTACGGCGCCATGCCAGTCCATGCCCATAACGGCTATTTGGATCTCGCGCTCGATTTGGGATTTTTCGGTGTGCTCATCTTCGCGTATGGACTCCTGAAGATGATTTGGCTGGCGGTGATCGCCGCGAAGGATGAATCCAACGAAGCCTCGGCGTGGCCATTGATGTTTCTCGTGTATTACGTGCTGTTCAACGTTACGGAGAGCAACCTTCTGATCTCGCGGGCTTTTCTCTGGCTCCCGTTCATCTCGATTTACGTCACGCTGATGCGGGATCACGTTACTGCCCCCAGCTACGCGCCCGAAAAATCTCTGCCAACTGAATTTGCAACCGCACAATAGGCCCCGTGAATCCTAATTCGCTCGACACAGACTCATCGCCCGTGGCGCTGATATTTCGTTTGCGGCTGCTTTCGTTCTCGGAGACGTTTATTCGCGCGCAAGCGTCGTCGATGAGAACCTTTCGGCCCTTTTACGTGGGCGCGAAAACCGTACCCGGCCTCGACATTCCAGCTGAATCTTCGTGGATCGCGAATCGCGGCGGTATGGCTGGTTTGGCGCGGGAATTGCGTTTCCGGTTCGTGGGTCCGAGCCACGATTGCCTCACGCAACTCCAGCGCCTCAAACCGAAATTGATTCACGCGCATTTCGGCGCGGATGCCTGCGAGGCAGTTCCGCTTGCTCAAACGCTCAATCTTCCGCTAATCGCCACGTTCCACGGCTACGACGCCACCCGCACCGACGAAGGCCTCGCGCAAACACGTGAAGGCCGCACGTATCTCAAGCACCGTTCCCGGCTTCACCACAACGCCGACCTGCTTATCGCGGTCTCGGACTTCATCGGAAAAAAGGTCGCCGGGATGGGCTTTCCGCAGGAAAGAATTCGGGTTCAGTACATCGGCGTTGATCTGAATCAATTCCGGCTGCCGGAAACCTTCTCAACCGAAAAGAGAGTTCTGTTCGTCGCGCGGCTCGTCGAGAAAAAAGGGTGCTCGTTCCTGATTGACGCGATGGTGGACGTGCAAGCTCAAGTGCCGGACGCGGAATTGGTCATCATTGGCGACGGGCCTGAGCGGGCAGCACTTGAAGCGCGCGCTCAACAGTCGCTTCGCAATTTTAAGTTTCTGGGTGCTCAGCCGCCGGCCGCCGTCACGAAATGGATGCAGACGTCGACGGTGTTTTGCGTACCCAGCATCACAGCAACCGACGGCGATGCAGAGGGCTTGCCCATTGTGTTTGCAGAAGCGCACGCATGCGGTCTGCCAGTTGTCAGTTTCGAAAGCGGCGGTACGGCCGAGGCAGTTGCCCACGGCGCTACAGGCTTTCTCGGTGCAGAACGCGACTCCCGCTTCCTTGCTGAAAGTCTGCTCCAGCTCCTGAAAAATCCCGGTCTCCTTCAGGAGTTCCGGCATTCCGCGCGCCAGCGAGCCGAGGAGAGGTTCGACCTTCAAAAGCAGACCGCCGGCCTCGAACGTATTTACGAGGACGTGATCGCGTCCCATAACAAGTCGACGCGCACGATCCAATAGCCCCAAACCGTAACCTCGATGAACGCCCCACTCGTTTCCGCCGTCATACCAAGCCGCAACCGCAGGGATCTCGTCGTCCGCGCGGTTCGCAGCGCGTTGTCGCAGAGTTATCCGAATGTCGAAGTCGTTGTCGTCATCGACGGCCCGGACGCGGCATCGCAATCGGCCCTGGCATCGATCGCGGACAATCGGCTTCGTTTCGTCATGCTCGATGCGAGTGTGGGAGGCGGGGAAGCTCGCAACGTCGGCGTCGCCCGCTCACAGGGCGAGTGGATCGCATTTCTGGATGACGATGACGAATGGCTCCCCGAAAAGATCGAGCGCCAGATGCGCGTCGCGATCTCTTCAGCGGCTGAGTTTCCGCTGGTGTGCTCGCAGGTTATCGCACGTGATCCGAATGTTGAGTTCGTGTGGCCTGAAAATCCGCCGCGTGCCCCATATTGTGAGTATCTTTTGGTCCGCTCCCGATTGGGCTACGGCGAAGGATTGATGCAAACTTCAACGTTGTTGGCGAAACGTGATCTGCTCGAACGCGTTCCTTTTCAAAAAGGCTTACGGAAACATCAGGATTGGGATTGGATTTTACGCTGCGTCGAACTCGCCGGTGTCGAAGTGCTCTACGTGCCCGAGCCGCTTGCTGTTTGGAATCTTGACAACGGCCGCGAACGGGCCAGCCGCGCCGATGCCTGGATGGCGTCGTGGGACTGGATCAAATCCTCCCGCGAGCGCGTCACTCCGAAAGCTTACTCGGCTTTCATCGCCACGCACGTCGCGCCGCAAGCCGCTTCTCAGAATGCCTGGAGCGCGTTCGTTCCAACGGCCCGCGAATTGTTCCAGCCCGGTTCGCCCCGGCTGCGTGACCTCATGGTGTTCGCCGGCGCTTGGTTTTTCCCCACGCGCTTTCGCGACGTTCTTCGCCGTTTTGTCCACACGCGATCCGCGTCCCGTGTGCAGCCTATCGAGAATTCCAGCCTCTCTTGAACGACTGCAAATAGGCCGGAAACTCGACGAGGATGCTAGATTAGTACAAGGCCCCGATTCAGTGGGCCACAACAAAGCAGGCGAATTGCACCCCAGCACGCTTGCCGCAGGTAACATCGGTAACCCCGGCCTAATAACCTAAAGTCCGCGACCGCACGCGGAATAAATAATGTCCTGAGGGGGGCATTTCGAATGACTGAGAAGCTTTCGAGGCGCAGATTTCTAACTTCAGTGAGTGCAACTGCAACAGCAGTTGGGATGAGCTCTATGGTGCCGCCCAAGTGGATACTCGGGGCGCACACCCCGCTGGTCCCGCAGGGAAGCCAGGCTTTGAAAGATCACGCCGCCGCGAAGGGAATGTTGTTTGGTGCTGCGGGCCGCCAGGATTTGCTCTCGCGCAAGCCGGATCTCGCACAGCTCTTCGCCCAGCAGTGCAACATTCTCGTTCCTGAAGGTGAGCTCAAGTGGGGGCAACTGCGTCCCACGCCCGACACGTTTAACTTCGCGCCGGCCGAGTGGCTTCTGAATTTTTGCGAGCAGAACAACATGAAGTTTCGCGGCCACACCTTGGTCTGGTACCAAGGTATTCCGAAGTGGTTCAACTCGTACGTCAACGCGTCCAACGCCAAGCCGCTCCTTATGAATCACATCAACACCGTCGTTGGTCACTTCGCGGGCAAGATGGAATCCTGGGACGTGATCAACGAGGTCATGAATCCGAAGGACGGCCGCCCGGACGGTTTGCGGAATAGCCCCTGGCTGCAGTTTCTCGGCCCTGACTACCTTGAACTGGCATTCCGCACCGCCTATGCCGCCGATCCGAAAGCGCTCATGATTTGGAACGAAAACTGGCTGGAAGAGGAAACTCCAGAGGGCGAATCGAAGCGCCGCGCGATGATCAAAATTCTGAAGGACATGCAGTCGCGCAACGTGCCGATTCACGGGATTGGAATTCAGTCGCACCTGGTCGGCGATCACGCTTCGAACATTGCCGGGCCCGGTTTCGAGCGGTTCCTGCACGAAGTCAGCGACATGAACCTGAAGATCATCGTCAGCGAGCTGGACGTCACCGATCAGAATCTTCCGGCGGACCCAGGCGCGCGCGATCAGGCTGTCGCGAATTTGTACTATTCGTATTTGTCTACCGTGCTCAAGCACAAGTCCGTAATCGCCGTTCTCACATGGGGCCTGACAGACAATTATTCCTGGCTGGGCGGTTTCAAAGCGCGGCCGGACAAACTGCCCGTGCGCCCGCTGCCCTTTGACGCGAACATGAGCCCGAAGCCTGTTTGGAATGCTATCGCTCGTGCATTTGATGAAGCCCCTGGCCGATAAACTTATTTTTTAAGAAGGTAGGTTGCCATGCCCACAGCCGCCAATCCCGGAATCGCCTCGTATCTGAGCGACACGATCACGCTGACCGACAGCGTCGAGAATCTGAGCGCCCGGTACAAAAATGCGAAGCCGTTTCCTCACATCCTGCTCGATAACATTTTTCCGGACGCGATGCTGGATAGCTTGATCAACGAGCAGCCGTCTATGGATCGGGACAAGTGGGTACACGAGGACAACGAACACCTTCAGCAGTTCAACCTGCGTTCGGCCGTTGACCTCGGCAAGACCGGATACCAACTGTCTTCGTTTTTGAACTCCGCGAAATTCTTGTATTTCCTTTCAGAGCTCACGGGGATCTGGAATCTTCTGCCCGATCCCTATCTCCAGGGTGCCGGGTATCACGTGATTCCGCGCGGCGGCAGTTTCGATGTTCACGCGGATCGCAACACCGCGTACGAAACGGGATTGATGCGCCGCCTGTCGCTCATCATCTATCTGAACAAGAATTGGAAGCACGAATATGGAGGTCAACTCGAACTATGGAACGCCGACGCGACGAAATGCGAAGCCGTCGTCGAGCCTGAGTTCAATCGCACGATCGTATTTGAGATTACAGACACGAATTTCCACGGCGTCCCATCACCCATCGCCGCACCCGAGGGCCGGACGCGCAATGGTTTCGTCGTTTACTACCATACCGCTGTCGTTGGTTCGAAGACGGAGTTGAATCCACACACTTCAATCTACGCGCCGAGCTTCTATCGCAAAGAAAAGGTTTCGCTGAAGGGTGTGGTCCGCGATTGCATCCCGCCGATTGTGATGCGCCGCCTCAAGAAGATGCGCGGCGAGTACTAAGCCGTCTCTCCGAAATCTGATCACGATTTGGCAGGCCGGGTCGCCGCTTTGCCTTTTGCAGCCGGTGTCTCGCGAGTTGGAAGTCTCCATTCGAATTCATGAGTGATTCAACACCCAGAAAATCGACCCTTACGTACCGGCCGGACATTGATGGTCTGCGCGCCGTCGCCGTCTTGCTCGTCGTCGCATTCCACACCGGAATCGGCAAGTTCCGCGGCGGTTTCGTAGGCGTCGACGTGTTTTTCGTCATTTCGGGCTTTCTGATTAGCTCGGTCATACTCGCAGAAATCTCGGCAGGTCACTTCTCGATTGCCGCATTCTACGAGCGCCGCATCCGCCGAATTTTCCCCGCGCTCGTGGTGATGATGTTCATCACGTCGTTTCTCGCGGCGAAATATTTTCTACCCACCGAGCTGACCGATTACGCGAAATCGCTTCTCGCTGCCACCTTCTCGGTCTCCAATTTTTATTTCTGGAGGCAATCTGGCTACTTCGATGCGCCTGCGGCCCTCAAGCCACTACTGCACACGTGGTCGCTCGCAGTCGAAGAGCAGTTCTATATCGTATTTCCGCTGTTCTTGGTGCTGATCCGGAAGCTTTTCCCTGCGCGGCTTCGCACGGCTGTCGTTCTTTTCGCCCTCGCATCGTTTGTCGTCAGCGCGTACGGCGCGTTCTACGCTCCGGTGTCGACCTTTTATATGCTGCACACACGCGCGTGGGAGCTGCTTCTCGGCACCATCATCTCGCTGAACATCCCGCCGGAGATCCGAACGCCGCTTTGGCGCAACGTAGCCACAATCATAGGTCTTGGTCTCATCGTAGCGGCCGGTGTCTTCTACACATCGACGACGCCGTTTCCTGGCATCGCTGCGCTCGCGCCATGCGTCGGATCCGCGCTGATTATTTCCGCCGGCAGATCCGGATCATCGGTGGTCGGGCGTGCTCTTTCGTTGAAGCCTGTGGTGTTTATCGGACTAATTTCGTACTCGCTCTATCTGTGGCACTGGCCCATTATCGTTTTCCAGGGCGTCGGCACGTTTCTGGTCAGCGGTGTTTCCGAACGCGTCGTAAAGCTCGCGATCATCGTGGCCTCGCTGATTGCCGGAACAATTTCGTGGAAATTCGTTGAAATACCATTCCGCTCGGGCAGCTTGAAACTCACTGGAGCAAGCGTTTTTCGCGCGGCCTTCGCGGCCATGATCGTTCTGGCCGCGCTGGGCGGTTCAGCTCTCGCGTTCCGCGGTTTCCCGTCGCGCTATTCGCCCGAAGCGGTTCGCGTCGCGGCATACATGGACGTGCGCGCCCCATATCGCGAGGGTACGTGCTTCATCACCTCCGCCGACCGAATCGAGGATTTCGATCCCGCCACCTGCCTGCGCGAGGATAGTTCGAAGAAAAACTACCTGTTGATCGGCGACAGCCACGCCGCGCAGCTGTGGTACGGATTGTTCACGGTTCTAAAAACGGTGAACGTGATTCAGGCCACGGCCTCCGGCTGCAAACCGACCCTCGAGCAGCCCGTTACCGGCGATCCGAACTGCCGGCACGTGATGAACTACATTTTTCAGGATTACCTCCCCTCGCATCCGAACGTCGACACGCTGCTCATCGCCGGTCGCTGGGAATCGAATGATGTGTCGAGACTGAATAAAACAATTTCTTGGGCGCAAAGCCGGGGCATGAAAGTCATCGTCTTCGGCCCGATGTTGCAATACGATTCGGCTCTGCCGCGCCTTCTCGCAACTTCGATCAAGAAAAACGATCCGAGCCTGCCGTTCGCGCACCGCGTAGATCAGTACGTCGGGCTCGATCGTGAAATGGCACGGCTGGCGAGCAACGACTGGCACGTACGCTACATTTCTTACTTCCAGACGCTCTGCAACGCAGATTCGTGCGTTGAATACGTGAATGGTGACGTTCCGCTTCAATCCGACTATAGCCACCTCACAAAGGAAGGTTCCGTCTGGCTTGTCGAGAAGTTGCGGCAGAGCGGGGAACTGCCTTAGGCGAAAGTAAACGCACCGCGCCAGCAACGCCCGTTCCTGAATTGATTGGTACGCAACACGCGAAAGCCAAACCGTCCGCAAAATTGGTAAGCTTGTTCTCCCAGTTGATTCATCAGAGCGAGTAAGAGGCTTACATCTTGAACAACAAGAGTCGAGTCGTCGTAACGGGCGCCGGCGGTTTTATTGGCGGGCATCTCGTCGCGGCGTTCCGCAACCAGGGCTACAACGATATTCGCGCCGTCGACGTTAAGCCGGTCGATGAGTGGTATCAGCGCTTCGGCGATGTGGAGAATCTCTCTCTCGATCTCAACGAGAAAGCAAATTGCGAAACCGCTGCGAAGGGTATGGATGAGATCTACAACCTCGCAGCCAACATGGGCGGCATGGGCTTCATCGAGCACAACAAAGCCCTGTGCATGCTGTCCGTCCTGATCAATACGCACATGCTGCAGGCTGCGCTGAAACACGGCGCGAAGAGGTTCTTCTATTCATCCTCGGCCTGCGTCTACAACGGGGACAAGCAAAAAACGTTCGAAGCTCCGTCGCTCAAGGAAGAAGACGCGTACCCCGCGATGGCCGAAGATGGTTACGGCTGGGAGAAACTTTTCTCGGAGCGCATGTGCCGCCACTTCCGCGAGGATTTCGGTCTCTACACACGCGTCGCGCGGTTCCACAACGTTTACGGACCGTGGGGTACTTGGTTCGGCGGCCGCGAAAAGGCTCCCGCCGCGATCTGCCGCAAAGTGATCGAAGCTAAGCTCAATGGCACGAACCAGATTGAAATCTGGGGCTCGGGCGTTCAGACCCGCAGCTTCATGTACTCCGACGACTGCATCAAGGGCATTCAGATGATCATGGACTCGGACATCCTCGAGCCCATCAATCTCGGCTCGGCCGAAGCGGTGAGCATCAATCAACTCGTCGACATCGTCGAGAATATCGCAGGCGTGAAACTGAAACGGAGCTACGATCTCAGCGCGCCGAAAGGCGTCAACGGCCGCAACAGCGACAACACTCTGATTCAGAAGTATCTCCATTGGGAGCCGGACACGACTCTTCGCGACGGTCTCGAAAAAACGTACGCCTGGATTTACGACCAGTATCAGGCCCGCGAACGTGGCGACTCCGGTGTGGTCCGCGAGTCCTCGGCGGTGATGGGCCGCTAGCCCGCTGCATCTCGCAAAGTTTAGCCCTGAGATTCAGTGCGCGTGTCCAGACAAGAGCCGCGGTCGCATCGTTTTCATAAGCTGACGTTTCCAGCCCCTTCAGCGGTAATTCTCGTGTTGCCTGCGGCGAACCATTCGCAGGTCAGAAAAGCCGTCGCCCGCGCGACTGGCGGATAATATAAATACTCATCTAGGAGCGAAGAATGCGCATTGCAGTCATTGGCTCAGGTTACGTAGGACTTGTCTCGGCGGTTTGCTTTGCGGAGATCGGGCACGACGTCGTCTCCATCGACAACGACAGCGCCAAGATCGCGGCGCTCGAGCGCGGCGAAGTCCCCATTCACGAACATCATCTTCCGGAATTGTTGAAGCGCCATCGCGGCGGCCGGCTGAGCTTTTCCACCTCGATCGACAAATCCGTGAAGGACGCCGACGCCGTCTTCATTACCGTTGGCACGCCACAGTCCGAAACCGGCGAGGCCGACCTCTCCTTCGTCGAAGCCGTCGCGTATGAAATCGCCGCGGCCATCGAACGCCCGACGCTGATCGTCGAAAAGAGCACCGTGCCGGTGCGAACCTGCGAATCCTTGCGCAAGACGCTGCTGCTCAACGGCGCGAAAGCCGGCTCGTTCTCGGTCGCCTCGAATCCCGAGTTCCTTCGCGAAGGCACTGCCGTACTCGACTTCCTTTACCCCGACCGTATCGTTGTCGGCGTCGACGACGAAACCAGCGCGAAGATGATGCAGGAGGTCTACGCGCCTCTTACCAACGGCTCTTACTACGCGAGTCCGGACGCCATCAAGTCCGACGCGCCCGCCGCTCCGAAGGCCCGCATCATCGTCACCAACGCCAAGAGCGCCGAGCTGATCAAGCACGCCTCCAACGCGTTCCTCGCGATGAAGATTTCCTTCATCAATGCCGTCGCCAACATTTCCGAAGCCGTCGGCGCCGACATCACGCAGGTCTGCGCCGGCATTGGCTCCGATACGCGCATCGGTTCAAAATTTCTCAACGCCGGCATCGGCTACGGTGGCTCCTGCTTCCCGAAGGACGTGCAGGCTTTCCATGCCGTTGCGATGCAGTGCGGCTACGATTTCGGCCTGCTCACCGAAGTGATGCGCATCAACGAAGAGCAGCGCCGCCGCTTCATTAAGAAAGTCCGCAGCGCCCTCTGGACCCTTCGCGGAAAACAGCTCGGCGTCCTGGGTCTCGCGTTCAAAGGAGACACGGACGACATCCGCGAATCGCCCGCCATCGCGATCATCGAGGCGCTGCTGAAGGAAGGTTGTCAGGTGAAGGTGTTCGATCCGGCCGCAGTAAGTCGCGCGAAGGAATTCCTGCCGCAGAAAGGCGTCACCTACGCGACGGATGCGTACGATGCAGCTACCGGCTCCGACGCGCTACTGATTCTCACCGAGTGGAAGGAGTTTGCGCAGCTTGATCTCGCAAAGCTCCATGCGGGATTGAAGTATCCGATCGTGCTCGACGGCCGCAACCTCTATCGCCCCGAGCAGATGGCCGCCGCGGGACTCATCTATCACAGCATCGGCCGCGCTTCCGGCGTGCCCGAGCACATGAGCGGCGTGATCGATCGCACCCACTCGGACGGCCACACCGCTCCGGCCGTCACCACGCGTCGCCAGTAACCACAACAAGCTCGACCAACAAAAAAGCTCCGCGCCGTTTACGGCGTGGAGCTATTTTCTTTTAACCAATTCTTCTTTGGCAGAAATACCACGCGAAGCGAGCGCGTCCACGCGTGGCATAGACATTTGCTCGCGTTGTTGAGCGAGCCGGTTCATCCGACGAGGATGAGCCGTGTCTGTGACGGAGAGCTTCGCGGCAATCCGCGAGGCGCTCCGTCAGCCTCACGCCTTCGTAGCCGTCGCAACCTTCAACTCATCGAGCAGCCTCCCCTTGTAGATCGCCATCCCCACCGCCGCGTTCATCCCAAGTTTTTCCAGCGCTCGAACTTCGTCCATCGAACGTATTCCCCCCGCTGCCGTAATCGGTAGT
>JBEKJW010000014.1:0-31214 GCA_050011035.1 Candidatus Acidiferrales bacterium | reverse complement strand
GGATTCGCGAGCGACTCGTCGTAATTGGCGTGGTTCGGAGCTTTCTCGTCGCCGCTCGGGCCCTCGCGAAGTTTCTTGATTCCGAGCTGGTCCATCATGTTCTGGTGGTCCTGATCGGCGGTGAAATTCACCGGCGGTGGGTAGTTCTGCTGCTGTGCTCGCACCGAAATCGCAAGAATCGACGCAAACGCAGCCACACAGATAACGGAGCGAACGGCGAGACGAACTCGATGGTTCATGGAACTCTCCGCACGCGACGACGAGCGCGTGGCGCCACGAAGGTAACACGCGGTCAACGCACGGTTCGGCGGGTTTTACGGGTTGGAACGTTTCAGGACGGCGCTCGCTTTTTCGTCCGCGGCGATCTGATGGAAAAAGTCGCGCAGTTCCTCGGCGTGCTCCGTTGGTACGAGGATGTCGGTGACTTCATACGTGCGTTTGTAGCGCAGCACGTTGCCGTTCACGACGACTTCACTCTTGTAGCTGGCGTAAGGGCACTGCGCCTGCACGGGCTTCGGCAACTCATCGACCACGTAGCCGGGCGGCAGTGTGATGTCGAATACGTCGTCCTGGCGCGTGGACTCGCGGAATTCGATCGGATATTTGCGCGGCTTGCCATTCGAAAAGTTTTGCGCGTGTTCGCCCACCACGCGCGGCCGCAGGATCAGAAGGTCGCCGGCGTTTTTCGCGTAGCCATCGGACGTGAATTTGTAGGTCACCAGCAAGCTCTCGTCGATCTTATCGAGACTTCCAATAGAGGCTTTGTCGAGAGTAAAGCTCGAAAGAGATTGGCCCAGGAATTTCTCGACCACTTTGTCGCGATCGACGGGTTTCACGTCTGCCAGTTCGTGCCGCTCCATTTCCGCCGGGCCTCCAAAGCGCAGCTCACGCACTTCGCCGGTCAAACTTCCTGTTGGCGCAAGGTTCAAGGTCGCGGTTCTGAGCAGCCGATTCGTGACGGGTGCAGCCAGCGGCAACGAAACCATGTCTCCACCCGTCGGAGTGATCACGAGGCCATAGTTGTCCTGCAGGTAGTAAGGCAAATAGCCGAGCGGCACGACATCATTCGTGGGATCGAAAAACATGATCCGGCCCCCGTGCTCGGTTTTCATCACGGAGAACAGCCCGCTGTCGGGCATCGAATCCGGCAATTTAATCGCAAGAATCACGTGATTGAAGTGAATCGACGGGAATTTCGGGTTCACAATCCCACGATACGTAAAAATCGGAACGTAATATGAGTCGATTCCAACCTGCTTCAGCATCGTGCTGAGCAGCGTGGCCTTGTCTTTGCAGTCGCCGTACTGATGCGCGAAAACCTCCGCAGCGGGATGGGGCTGCCAACCGCCGATGCCGATCTCGATGGCCACGTAGCGGATGTTTTGCTGCATGTATTCCGTCAGGATCTTCATCTGCCTTAGCGGGTCGGTGACTCCCGCGGTGAGTTCCGAAACTTTCTGCTGCAACGCCGGACTCGGATTGCGGCTGTTCACCGTAAGACTCGAGTACCACGCAGCGATGTCGTCCCAGGTTCCGGAGGACTTGGCGCGGAGTGCCGGATTGCTTGGGTAGTATTTGAACCGCACGCGGGCTGCAACGGCGGGGAAAGCCGGCATCGCAGGCTCTCTTTCGACCCCCGGAATATCGTGAACTTCCCAGACGTACTGATTGCCGCTCGAAGAGATGGGCTTTTGCTCGTCGTAATTCGACCAGAACGACGTGTACTCCCAGCCTGCCGGAAGCGAGAGCGAGAATCGGGAGAACTTCGTCGGAATCTTGTCTTGAAAAAACCAGCCATCCTCGTAAACGTAGGGCCGTTTGACCTGCGTGAATTCGTAACCCGTGACATTTCCAACGTTGGATTCCGGGAACTTCAACACTTTCACCCGTTCGTCGTTGAACATCTCAAAGCTGATAGCGCTCGCCTCCGCTTCGTCGCTTTCCTTTACTTCCATATCGGCACCGCTCGCGAGAAGAGTCCATGCGTGGAGCGATGTGATCTTGGTCTGAGTGTCGTACGGAAACACTGCGAATCCACATTGATCGCGACCTTCGGGACGGAGAATCTTGCAGGCGTAGCGGCGCGTGGTCTGGATGTCGCCGTTTTCCTTGGCGACGGTGATCTGCTCGTCGTACAACGCTACGGCGACAGTTTCCTTCGGATACTCCGGCAGGTTCTGCTGCGCCGCCGTGCGCATCCATTGCGGCAAGGCCGTCGAGCCGGCATGCGAGGGCAGTGTTGCGAGCGCCAGCGCAGACGCAGCAAGCACTGCGACAACGAAGATGCGCACGAGAAGCGCGTGATTACTTTTGCGCCGATTCCGCATTTTGTAGAACGATTTGTTTGTCATCGCTGGTCTTCATTCCATTGAAGAAGTTGCGAAGCGCACCGTAGTACTGCTTCTCAACCGTAATCGCGTTGATGGTCAGGTGGCGTTGCACTTCCGCCGTCGATCCCTGCTGCGATGTCGATATCTGATAAACCACGATCGACGCCGGATTCGTAGCGACCTTTCCCGGCACGGTTTCGATTTTGTATCCGGCCGGCGCGGTGTACTTCAGATCGTCGATCTGTTCCCACGGATAGCGAAACGAGATGTCGTTGTGCCGGACCGCTGGCTGGAACGCCTTGATCTCCGGCGCCTCGAAAAAAGAAGCCGGAACCAGGATGCGATGCCCCGCGACGCTGGCGAAGGAAGGAAGCTTCACGCTGGCTTCGACGTGCAGAGGCAACTCGTTCTTGTCCCAGTTGTCGAGCTTGGTCACTTCGACGCTCGCGTCGCCCGGCAACCAGCCTTTCAGTTCCTCTTCAATCGCCTTACGCCGGCCGGTGTCGTCGTCCGCGTGGTTCTTGTGGCGGCGGATTCCGGCTTCCTGCCCGTTGAAGTCGATCGAGATGGTGCCTGTAGCGCCGCCGTCGTCCGCAATCGCGAGATCGGCGTGGCGAACGATGGTGGCGTCGGTGCTGGTCGGCGCCGGGACGGTGATCTTGTCGTCGGTTTTTCCGGAGACGCGCAAACCCGTCGTCTTCGTTTCGTACCACGGCAAGACGTTAAACGGATAATCCGCCGCGCCGGGATCTACGTAATATTCCTTGCCGTCAGCTCGGACCCAGACAATGTCCGATGCCAACTCGCCGGGGTCTTCGATTGCAGGATTGAATTCCATTCCGGTACGAGGCGCGACATACGCGAGGTTGGCTTCGTAACCCGCGGCGCGGACCAACGCAGCGTAAACTTCGTTGATCTGGTGCTCGCTTGCGTAGCCGTGTGAGAGAGTTTCTTCAGCGTTGCCGTTCTTTTTGATTTCTTCGGACTTTTGTTCGTCGTGCGTTTTCTCTTCTTCGGAATCCAGGTTGCGAATCTGTTGCGTTCGCTCGTACAGCTTGCGGAGCTTCACTTCAGCGGAGTCGCTTGGGCTGACGGTTTTGCCTACTTCGGTGGCTAGCGAATTCTTCTTCCCGACGAAATGCTCGACATCGTCGTTCCAACCTTTCTCGGTATCCTTCCAGAAGCGGTCAGGCGTTTCGTTTTCCCAGTTGCCGTTGCCCCGGTGAAAGAAGACGACGCGCGATTCGAGCGTGCGCAGCGGCGGCATGTAGGCTTCGTCCTCGATGCCCGGAACATCATGGACGGTGAGTTTGTAGTTGCCATCCATTGTTTTTTCCGGTGGAGTGCTGGTCGCAAGCCCGTAAAGCCGGAAGTAGAGCGGGTAATTAGAGTACGCGGAGTCAAACGGAACGATCGAAAAGTGGCCTTCGCGCGTGTAAAGCTCGCTCGAAAGAACCCAACTTTCCACGGAGGCCAGCAGCCCGGGCCTGTATTGGTGCCGGTAGCGATATTCGATGATGCTGCCGGGCTGGGCGTCGGGAAGTGTGAACGTTTTTGCGAGATACCGGTCGCCGCTATTCTTGAAGATCGTTTTCTCGAAGGGCTTGCCCTCGAAATTTATTATCGTTCCGTCTGAGTGGATCGTGCGGCCCTTCAGGTCCTTTATATCGCTCACGTCTTTGAAGAACGGGATCTCGACGTTCGCGCTCTCCACGCCCTGTTTTGTGAAGATCTTGATACGGCGGTATTCGTAAATGGCGGAGCCGTCGCTATAGACGTACTTCTCGTTCACGTCGCTCTGCCGGTACAGAATCATGGCGTTAGCGCCCGGGCTGGCGGGATTGTCTTTCAGCGCGAGATCGGCCGGCGTAATCGGCTGCCACTCATCACCAGCAAAGCTGGCGTGTACGAGAGCGAGCGCGGCTGCAACAACCAGAACGGGAACGCAGAAGATGAATCGCTGGGATCGATTCATGAGCGTGAGCCTCTCCGAGTTTTGGGAGAAACCGGCGCAAACCAAGCCCTGCTGACGTAACAGAAACCGCGGACTGGAGGCCGGTTCTCAAAATGATGAAGTGGAGGCCACGTTACCCGGAAGATATGCCGGTGTCAACGGGCCTTGCCGGTTTCGCGTTCCCTTCTACCGTGGGCCGGGTTACCAGCCCGTCAACGCTCGCTAACCAGAAGGTAAACGTTACGAGGTCAAAAGGCCGCGCTTGGACTTTAGGTCCGTGAGTAGGCGGTCGACTTCTGCGTCCCGATCCAGCCGCGCCAGTTTGTCGCCCACGTCGTCGGACAGTAGCTCCACCTCCGCGCTCGCCAGCGATTCGGCGTGATTTACGCGGTCTCCGAGCCGGTCGAAGGCAGCGGACTTCGATTGATCGCCGAGGGCGGTGTGAGCGCGGGCGGCTTTGCCCATGGCGTTGCTACGGCGGTGACGGGCGATGAGCAAGTCACGCTTGGCTTTGGCTTCATTGAGCTTCTGTTCGAGCTTGATGAGCGAGGTCTTGAGCGTTTCGACCTGCGCGGTCTGATCTTCGACTTGTTCTCGGTAGCTGAGGGCGAGTTTCTGTGAGGTCTGAAAGCGGTCCAGCGCGGCGCGCGCGAGTTCGTCCCGCGATTTATCGACGGCAAGTTCAGCTTTGCGCATCCATTCACTCCCCGCTTCCACGTTTTCGCGAAGCTTCTTTTCGAGCATGTGCTGGTCGGCAATGGAGACGGCGACCTGGGTCTTCACCTGAAGATACTGGTTCTCCATATCGAGAATGATTTGCTTGATCAGTTTTTCGGGATCTTCAGCCCGGTCCACCATATCGTTCAGGTTCGCGCGGATTAAAGTGCTGACGCGTTCGAGTAATCTCATCTTCGTTCTCCTTATGCCGCCCCACAAAATCGAGTTCGTTCCATTCCTATGAGTGCCGCTCAAAACAGCAGCGCTCCGGCCCCCGCGTTGGCGGGGACCGGAGCGTATTTCATCAGGTTGTTGCCGTTGGTGATGCCGGCGGCATGGGTTTGGGCGCCCTGTCACCGATCTGGCGGACTTTGCCGAGCAGCTCGGAGACCTGCATTCCGGAGAGCGCTTCGAAGAGCGCAGGCACCTGTGCTGCGATCTTCGTCACGTCGCCGGTCAGCTTGTATGCACCGGCCGCGTCGCCGTTGCCCGTGGATACGATCGTCACCTTGTCCACCTTGCTAAGCGGCTCGCTCAACGCGCGAACCACTTCCGGCAGTCCGGTGATCAGCTTGTCGAGCACGGCGGCCTGGTTGTACTCCTGGAAAGCCTCCGCCTTGACGTTCATCGCCTTCGCTTCCGATTCACCCTTCTTGAAGATGATCTCGGCTTCCGCTTCACCTCTCGCGCGGATCGACGAAGCTTCACCTTCTGCTTCGCTAATCAGGCGCTGACGTTCGGCGCTGGCGATGGTTTCCACGCGCTGGCGTTCGATTTCCGCCGGCTTCAGCACAGTTGCGATCAACTCGCGCTCGCGGCGCTCGATTTCCGCATCCTGCACCTTCACCTGAGCCTCGCGTTCGATCTGCTGCACTTTCACCTGTTCGGCGACCACCTTCTGCTGCATCACGTTCGTCTCGATCTCATACGCCTTGTCGGCCGTGGCTTGCGCCTTCTTGGTCATCTCGAGATACGAGGCCTTCTTCAGGTCGAGGTCGCGTTCCGCTTCCGCCTGCTTCGCCATCGACGCGGTTTCCGCGGCCACCCGTTCCTGGTCGGCTTGCGCCTTGGCTACGGCGGCCGCACGTGTCGCTTCGGCACGCTTGATGGCGATGTCGCGCTCGGCTTCCGCTGCCGCTACTTCGGCGTCGCGGCGAATCCGGGCGATGTCCGGACGGCCCATATTGGTGATGTACTCGTTTTTGTCGCGAACCTCTTTAATCGTGAAACTGATCACCTCAAGCCCCATCTTAGCCATGTCACTCGCATTGGTGGAGCGCATGCGGTCCGCCACCATTTCCGGCTCTTTCACGATCTGTTCCACCGTGAGCTGGCCGATGATTCCGCGCAGATGCCCTTCCATTACCAAGCGGATCAAGCCTTCACGCTGCTCGGGCCGCTTGGTGAGGAACTGTTCTGCCGCCGTGCGAATCGACACGGGATCGGACTTCACTTTGATTTGCGCGACGGCTTCGACCGTTACCGCTACGCCTTGTTGTGTGTACAGGCTCTGCTGCGGCGCTACGTCAAACGACATCAACTCGAGCGATAGCTCCTTGCACGTCTGGACCATCGGCCAAATGATCGTGCCGCTGCCCTTCACAATCCGCGCTTCGGATCCGGTTCCGTAGATAATCAGCGCTTCGTGCGGGCCTACCTTCCTGTACATCCTCGCCAGCGTCATCATGATTAGGATGACGGCGAGGACCAGAAGACCGCCAATGACTGGAACCAACGGATAGCCCTGCAACATACCAACCTCCCTTTTACTATTCGGCGTGACTGCTCTCTCGTGCGTCAGTCTGCGAAATCCGTTCAATCTTCGAGTTTCGTGAACTCGCTCCAGCGGTGGACGTAGGCGATTCCGTTTTCGTAGCGCTCGGTTACGACTTCCGCGCCAAGCTCTAGTGGTTTCCCATCGTGCGAGCGCGCGCCCGCGCTTTTGCGTACTCCGCCCTGGAGAAAAACGATCTCTCCGATTCCGTTCTCGCGAATCGGCATCGTCACCGTCGCCACGATTCCTTCGTGGCGATAGTCCTCATCCTTCAAGTACGAGCCTTCCTCGTTCATCAGTTTCACCATGAACTTGAAAACGATCCACGCAGCCGCCAAGCCCGATCCCGCGGCGATCAGCAGCGCGACGACTGCAACCATTGTCGAGTGCACCGCCAGGATGTAGCCGATACCGCCAAACCATGCGAGAAACGCCAGCACCGACGATGCGTTAAACCACGAAACGTGCGAATTTCCTCCGCGTGAACCGCCATGCGCCGGTCCTTGCGATGAACCGCCGGCCGCGCCGTGGCCGCCGCCCAATCCGCCGTGATGCCCGAAATGCCAGCCGTGAAACGGCCAGTGCACCTTGAACGGCATGTGTATGTGTACGGCTCCCGCCAGAAACGAGAGCAGGCTCAGCGAGAAACCCACGATGAAGCAGCCGAGATAAAGGTCCGACCACGTCATGGCGCACTCCCGTGCTCGCGCACTCGTCCGCGCGGCACATTTCTAAGAACTGGGGCCCAGGAACTGAGGAACTCAGGTGACGCTGTTCGCCGAAGCGGGGGCTTCGGGCGGCGGACGTCCCGTCCCCTGGTGCGCGTTCGGGCGAAGCACTTCTCCCAGTCGGTCAGCCAGGTCGGGCATCCTCAAAATCTCCGCGAGCAACAAGATCGCGCGCCGTGAATCGTCGTACTCCGCAATCGTCTTGAACGCTCGCTGCAATTCCGGATCGGACGTGAATTCTTCCGCGCCCGCATGCAACCACGAATCGATTTTTGCTTCCTTCACTCTCAGCTCGGACTGCAGGTCCGGCGAGTAGCCGGCCGGATCGTCGACCAGAAAACCCGGATACACGCGAAAGAAACGCGCCAGCAGGTCGCGGCTGGTGTGCGTCAGGTGCGGCCGCGCGCCCGACTCGATCTGCGAAAGGTATGCCTGACTCAGCGACTTGCCCGTTTCGCGTTTCATCGCGCGAGCGACCTCTTTCTGGGTCAGCGGCCTTCCGAATCCGCGAAGCGAACCTTCGACGGAGCGGAGGGAGCGAAGTTTGTCACCAAGCGTCATTGGATTCGGGTTCGCTTCTCGTGTATTGCAATATGCAATCACACTATCACGCATTGCAATATTGTCAAGAGAAATAGATCCCGCATTTTCATGGGTTTAGGAGGGGATACCTGAGGGGAGTATGCTGCTACAGAATCTCGTGCAGGCGCTTCAAGTCTGTGATCAGCTGCTGTTCCTGCTCGTGCCGCAGCTTCTCATCGGGCGCGCGCAGCACCGCCGAGGGGTGCAGCGTGGCCATGACGTACGGCGCGAGCGGTGAATCGACGAACTTTCCGTGACTCTCTGTGACGCGAAATTGGCGGCCGATCAGCGCCTGCGCGGCCGTGGCGCCCAGACACACAATCGCGTGCGGTTTGATTGCGGCAATTTCGGCGTCCAACCACGGCCGGCACGCCGCGATTTCAACTCCATTCGGTTTCTTGTGAATCCGGCGCTTGCCGCGCGGCTCCCAGCTGAAGTGCTTCACCACATTCGTTACGTATACTTCCTTGCGATCGACCCCAGCAACCTTCAGGCACTTGTCGAGAAGCTGTCCAGCCGGGCCTACGAAGGGACGTCCCTGCAAATCTTCCTGGTCACCCGGCTGCTCACCAACCAACATCACGCGCGCCGTTGCGCTTCCCTCGCCGAATACGGCCTGCGTCGCGTTCTTCCAAAGGTCGCAGTTCTTGCATTCCTCCACCTCACGGGCGAGCACCTTCAGGGATTTCGCTGGCGCTGCGAACAGCGCCTCTTGCGCGCGCAGTGGGTGAGCCTGCTTCTTCGGCATGCGACAAATCTACCGGGAACGCGGTCCCGGTCCGATACGGTCGATTCCCTACCCACCCTCAGGTATCCTCAACCGCCTCAAGCGTCGGTGGCTCGTGCCAACATTTAACTTTCCCGCGCATCGCCCTCGGTGCTATATCAACGCTCGTCCGGTCCGAAGATCTCGCGCAGCCAACGGACGACCTGACTACTCGAGCGGAAATCCCCGCGCGGCGCCGCCGAATCCGGCACGGAGGCTCAGATGTTCTCGCTACTTTGGGAAGCCATCATCGGTTTGATCGTAGGCGCAGTTGCCAAGTTCCTGATGCCCGGCAAAGATCCCGGCGGCATCATCATCACAATGCTCATAGGCATCGCAGGCTCGATCCTCGCGACGAAACTCGGCACGATGATCGGCTGGTATCAGGAAGGCCAGACCGCCGGATTCATCATGTCGGTCGTCGGCGCTGTGGTGCTTCTGCTGATCTACCGCGTGATCAAGGGCGCGATGTCCAAGGCCTAAAGGTCTGCTCGCAGCAAGAATTTCGCCGGTTGGCTGACACTGCGGGCTGCGGGTGTCTCCACTTCGCGGTAGAATCTGGGGCACGAAACTTCGACCCCTCGCTTACGCATTTGGGTGAACTTTGGAAACCACCGCAACCTTAATCCTGTGGCTCTTTCCCCCGGCGCATCGGAACAATCCGTCGGTGGTGGAACTAGCCGAGCGCGTGGACGCGTTCACTCGCGCCAACGACATCTCGCACAAAATCGATTGCTTCATCGATTTTTTCAACTGGCTCCGCGTTCCCGATCAGAAAATCCACGCCCTCGCCGCACCCGGCGTTGAAAGCAAGGACTGGCACAGCGCGGTTTGGAAGCGCGAGCGCGTCTGGGTCTCCGTGCTCGAAGCGTCCGAGGAAGTTCGCGACCGCTACCGCGAATCGATCAGCTCGCTGCTGAAGGAGACCGTCGGCACTTCCCTGTTCGCGCAGTCTGGAATGCCGAACGATCGCGGCCTGTTCTCGGAGGCCATGGACCGCTTTTTCCGCATCGTTCTGCCGGCGCCGCGCAGCGACGAGGATCTTTCAAAACTTCTATTGCGCATGTTCCCCACGCAACAGGAAGTCGATCGCTTTTTTGATATCCCGCCCGAGCTCTTTGACCGCATCGTGACCTTGTCCGCTCCCTCCGACGACGCCGAAGCCTGGAAGCGACCGCTCGAATCCATGCTCGAATCGTTCTGCTTGCTCGGCGCGCGCGTTCAGGGCCTGGGCCTCTCGGAAAAATTGCTCGTGCGCAGCCAGGCGTGTCCCGTTCAAGAGTCGCCGTTTTACCGGCTGCCCCGCGCCGGTGATCAGCTCATTGAAGCTGTCCGCTGGGGCGAAGGCATCAACGAAGCGGCGCAAAACTGGAAGGCCGTCGCGAGCGAGTGCCGAGCCGAGCTGGACGTAATCGTCAAACACCTCGAAACCAAAGGCGTGAATCTCGACGTCGTCTACGCCATGGACGTAATCGAGAAAAGTCTCTGGCGCATGGAAATCATCTCCGGCGTGCTGGTCGCGCCGTCCGGCCCGGCAAAACGCATCACCGCCGAGCGCCTGATGCGCGAAGTAATCCGCGGGCGTATCGGCGATCGTAGCGTCCGCAACCTGCTGCACAACAGCTTCCGCCTCCTCGCTCGCAAGATCGTCGAGTGGGCCGGGAAAACGGGCGAGCATTACATCGCCAATAATCGCGAAGAATATTTTCAGATGTGGAAGGCAGCCCTCGGTGGCGGCCTGTTAACGGTCGGCACCGCGGCCATCAAGCTGATGGTCACGCATCACGGGCTGCCGCTGTTCGTCGAAGGCTTTCTTGCCGGACTCAACTACGCCGTCAGCTTCGTCCTGCTCCAGAATTTCCATCTCGCGCTCGCCACAAAGCAGCCGTCGATGACCGGCGCCGCGCTCGCAAAGATCATCCACAACTGCAGAGACAACGAACGCAGCGACGAGCTGGTCGCCTATTCTGCGCGGATCGTCCGCACCCAGCTCGCCGCGGCTTTGGGTAACATTCTCGCCGTCGGAGCAGGCTGCCTCGCCTTCAGCTATTTGTGGAAGGCAATCTTCGGCTCGCCCTACCTCTCACCGGAGCTGGCAGACTACGCCGTGCATTCCCTGAATCCCATCCGCACGCTCACGGTCTTTTACGCCATCCTGACGGGCATCATATTGTGGCTCTCGAGCCTCGCTGGCGGATGGATCGAAAACTGGGCGGTCTATCACGAACTTCCTGAGGCCATCGCTCAGCACCGTCTAGGCGCGAAGTTCAAGCCGGAGCGCCTCGCCCGGTTCTCCGAATCGTTCTCGAAAAACATCGCCGGATGGGGCGGCTCGATCACGCTCGGCTTTATGCTGGGGATGACGCCGGTCATCGGGCACTTCTTCGGCTTGCCCCTCGACGTGCGGCACGTGACGTTGTCGAGCGGCACGCTGATGCTCGGCGTTGGATCGCTCGGGTTTGCCACGGTTGGTGCGCGTGCGCTGGTGTGGGCGTTTATAGGGATCGGCACTATTTTCGTGATGAACCTGGGTGTGAGTTTCTATCTCGCGCTTAGGCTGGCGCTGCGAGCGCAGGACGTCTCTCAGGCCGACCACCTCGCGATTCGCCGGACGTTCCTCCGCCACCTGCGCGAGAGCCCGCGCGACTTCTTCTTCCCGCCTCCCGAGACGCCGCCACAGGCTCCACAGGCGCCTCATCAGCCTGAGGTCGAACCCGTTTGAGTTCCCCCGCGACGCCAATCCCTAACAAAGCGGCCCGCGGTGCGACGGTGCTTCTTTACGTTTCGCTTCAATTCTTCGTCCTCACGCTCGTAGCGATGGCCCTCTATCCTGGCGGGACACACAACTCGCCCACCGCAGCCCGCTACCTCTTCACGCGCAACTTCTTCAGCGACCTCGGCGCCACTCAGACGTACTCAGGCAAACCCAACCTACTGTGCGAAGTGATCTTTATCATTGCCCTGGGCTCGATTGGGCTCGCACTCGTCGCGACGTCGGGCATCTGGAAGTCCATCGCCCGCCGCGCCTCCGGGTTGGCGACGTCCGCTCAAGCCTTCGCTGTCCTGTCGGGTTTGTGTTTCGTCGGAATCGCAGCGACGCCGTGGAACATATTAGGGCCGCCTCACATGTTTTTCGTTAAGCTCGGCTTCTCGCTGCTGCTCGGCCTGATGGCCAGCATGGTGTTTCTCCAGATGCAAAACGGCTGGCCCGGCTTCTACATCGCCTGCAACTGGCTCTACATCTTGCTGCTCGCGGTCTACGTTTGGATCCTCTTCTATGGCCCGAGCGTGCACACGGACCGCGGCCTCGAGTTCCAGGTGGTCTCGCAAAAAATCATTGTCTACACATCGATCCTGAACCTGGCCACACAAGCCCTTGGTCTGCGGCGGACAGCCCTCGCCCATGATGAAATTTCCAGCAGATGTTGAGTTTTTCAACGGGTGTTGAGCCCGCGGGTCGAGAAAATCGCGCTTCTGCGGGGAATTTGAGCCATTCGTGGGCACGTCGAGATTGGCACGCGGCGAGCAGAGATCCACATCGAAGCTTGCTGAGAGCCGAAAAGAGGAAAGCTTCCCCGGAGGAACCACCATGGCAGCGAAGACGACGTCGAAGCCGCAGTCGAAGAAGCTCAAGCCTTCAAAGAAGATCGAGAACACCAAGCCTCTGATGGTGGTGGCGCACTAGTAGACTGGGAACGCCTGATCGGCGTTGCCCTGTTGATTCAGCGTGGCTTCGCAAAAGGCCGGCGCCCGGACGGGTGCCGGCCTTTCCTTTTTCGCCCGTCGTAGTTCCAAGCGTCTGGTCCTTGAGCGGTTTTGGTTTGTGAAATCTACATCCTAATCCTCTTCCGCCCGGCCAATCGGCGCTAGAATCGTCTCGACGGTCTCGGTAGCAGTAGGAGGCTTCACCATGCATTCCGCATTCGCCGTAATTCGTGGGATCGTAATCATCGTTGCCGTTCTTATTCTCATCGCCGTGCTCGGCTACCGCGCTGCAAATGGTTCCGACCAAGCCCCGGCCGTCGGCGCCCAGGCTCCGGCGTTCACTCTGCCCTCGCAGACCGGCGCGCCCGTTAGCCTCAGCGACTTCAAAGGCAAATGGGTGGTCCTCTATTTCTATCCGAAGGACTTCTCGAGCGGCTGCACCATCGAAGCGCACAACTTCCAGCGCGACTTGGCGCAATACGAGAAGCTCAACGCCGCGATCGTTGGCGTCAGCGTCGATTCTGCCGATTCGCACCAGAAGTTCTGCACGCAGGAAGGATTGAACTTCAAGCTGCTGGCCGACACCGACCACAAAGTTTCGGAAACCTACGGCTCGGTCATGAACCTCGGCGTCAAAAAGCTCTCGTCACGCCACACGTTTATCATCAATCCCGACGGCGTGATCGTGAAGGAATACCTTGACGTTAAGGCCGGCGAGCACAGCACGGAAGTGCTGAAGGACCTCGCCGAGCTACAGGCGCAGGCCGGATCCAAGTAGCGCCCTCCCAAATCTTCGACGGTCTAAAGCGAGGGTGCGGTCAGCCCTCGCTTTTTCGTTGGATCGTGCTCGTTGGCGGGCGGCCGCCAGACCGCTGACATTTATTGCCCATCAAAGCTATAGCGGTGCGACAATCTCACCGCATTCCATTCCCCACTGAGGGACACACAATGAAGACACCCAGTTTGCTTTCCATCGCGTTCGGTCTCGCGATTCTCGTTAGCCTGGCACCAGCCGCCAGCGCTCGCCAGGACGCATCAGCTCCGCAAACGCCTCCGCCCTCCGCAGCTCCGTCGGGCTCGCAGTCCGGCGCCGGTCCGGGAGGCGGCAAGCACGGTCACATGGACGCCGACAGGCCGGAAGACGACGCGGCGCTTAATCTTACCGACGACCAGAAATCCAAAATCGCATCCATCCGCTCCGACACCAAGGATCAGCTCAAAGCGATCAACAAAGACACCACGACGAGCGACACCGACAAGCAGACCAAGGTCAAAGAGCTTCGCAAGACCACTCGCGCACAGGTTTGGGCCGTGCTGACGCCGGATCAGCAGAAGCAGTGGACCGCCGACGCACGCGCCAAGCGTGAGGAAAAGCGCACGGGTTCAGCCCCGGAGTGAAAAACTCTTAGCGACCTGACTTAAGCTCACTTTCGGAATGCCGGCTGCGAGTTTCGAACTCCAGCCGGCATTTTGCTTTTGCGGACCGTCGACTACGTCGATCGCTCCCGAAAGTTTCTTCGCCGAGAATTTTTTAATCTTTGCCGCTTCACTTGCCGCCGAACTCTCGCTGTAAAAATATTCACTCGACCGCATATTTTTCTTGCATCACGCTAAATTCGCCGTATTCTACTTTTTGCGAACTCGCTCCAACCAAACGACTTGAGAGAGCGAGGATCGCTGATGGAGGACGCGACAAAAAATTGAGCACCTTATCCCTGCCAGCCCAATTTCCCGCCGGGGCAATTCCTTCCAGTAAAAAGAGAACCGCGAAGCTCACACTTTGGCCTCTCGTCGCTGCCACTTTCTTCATGGTGTCTGGCGGAACGTATGGCACCGAAGACATCATCAGCGGCGCCGGCTACGGCCGCGGAATTTTGTTGCTGCTGATTACTCCGATTTTGTGGAGCTTGCCGACCGCTTTCATGATCGGCGAACTTTCCAGCGCGCTGCCCGCAGAGGGCGGCTACTACGCGTGGGTCCGCCGCGCGCTCGGAAATTTCTGGGGATTTCAGGAAGCGTGGCTTTCGATCGTCGCCAGCATCTTTGATATGGCGATCTATCCCACGCTCTTCGTCGCGTACCTTACGCGTTTGATCCCGTGGTTCGGCGAAGGCCACCGCGGATTAATGGTCGGCCTCAGCGTCGTTGCGGTTTGCGCGCTGATGAACATCGCCGGCATCCGCGTGGTCGCGATCAGTTCGCTTTGGCTTTTCTTTTTGCTCTCGGCGCCGTTCGTCGCGATTGTATTGATCGCTCCGATGAAAATCGGCGCGCTCGCTGGAGCGGTTGTCACGCCCGCGAAAACGGACGTTGGCCTCATCGGCGGCTTGCTGATCTGTATGTGGAATTACATGGGCTGGGACAACGCCTCAACCATCGCGGCCGAAGTGAAGCGTCCGCAACGCACCTACCCGCGCGCCATGATGGTCGCTGTAGCCGTTGTCGCCGTCACGTACGTATTGCCGTTCGCCGCGATGTGGCTCACAGGTATCAAGGCGTCCGCGTTTGAAACGGGCTCCTGGGCGGACATCGCTGGATTGATGGGCGGATTGCTCGGCGGTCCGATGGTCGCGCGTGCGTTTCGCGTGGCCCTCGTACTCGGCGGCATGATGAGCGCTTTCGGCATGTTCAACGCGCTCGTGATGAGCTACTCGCGCGTCCCACTCGCGATGGCGCAGGACGGCATGCTTCCGCGCGTCTTCGCCAAGATGACCAAGAAGACGGACGCTCCGTGGGTTTCGATCGTCGTCCTCGCCGTTTGCTGGGCTCCGTGCCTTCTGCTCGGCTTCGAACGTCTCGTCTCGCTCGACGTCCTTCTATATGGCATGAGCTTGATGCTCGAATTCATCGCGCTGATCGCTCTGCGGATTAAAGAACCGACGCTTCGCCGTCCTTTTAAAGTTCCCGGCGGAATGTTCGGCGCTGTGATGCTGGGTGCGTTTCCGCTCGCGCTCCTCGTAATCGCTGTTGTTCATGGCGAAGAAGAACGCATCCTCGGCATGAGCGCACTGACCTTTGGCCTAATTTTGATAGCGGGTGGTTTTGCGACATGGGGCATTAAATCGCTGATCCAAAAAGTCAGCTCCACGAGCGGCACTGCTCCCACCGGCCTCCGGCGCGCCGCATAACCAACCGGCCGCTACTTCACAAATTTATAGAGCACACTTCGCGTACACGCGTCGAAGTGTGCCTATTCGGTTCGCTCCGTCGTGCTCTTCGTTTGTGCACGCGCTCGGCGCGTTCGCCGCTGCGCGACTTCGCAATTCTGCTATCCTTTTCGGCGTGCGACGATCGCTCGTTCCCTTGATTCTTGCCCTCGCGGCATTGCTTGCCGTGCTCGCGACGCCCGGGAACTCACAGCAGACCAACACGACTCCCCAAACGCCGCAGCCCGCACAACAAGCGCCCTCGCCGCAGCAAAATCCGCCCGCGCCCGCCGCTGCTGGCCAACCTGCGCCTGGCGCCGGAATTCAGTCTCTGCCTCTGCCCCAAACTCCCGCTCCGGAACCCGTTCACGCAGGTCCGATGATTGTGATCAATCCCGCGCACGGCGGTACGGATACCGGTGCTCGCGGCCAAAACGGTCTCACCGAAAAAGAGCAGGTATTGATCCTCGCGCGCATGCTCCGCAGCGACCTGGAGCGGAACGGTTTTCACGCCATCATGACGCGCAATGACGACTCCAACCCGTCCTACGAAGACCGCTCCGCCGTCGCGAACGCTTACCGCGATGCGATCTACATCAGCCTTCACGTAGCATCGACCGGCAAATTCGGAACTGTCCGCGCCTACAGCTATCAATTCGCCACGCCGCCTGGCGCGGTCGATGATGAAACGGTCTCGGCGACTCGCGTACCCGCGGGTCTCGTACCGTGGGAACGAGCGCAACAAACGCATCTCGATGCCAGCAAGCGCCTCGCCGACCTTCTCCAATCTCAATTTGTCATCAAGTTTTCCGGCTCGCCGCAGTCGTCATCGCAATTTGCAGTACGCGATTTGCGTTCGGTGAACGCTCCCGCAGTCGCGATCGAAGTTTCCAGCGTTGCCGTACCCGATCCGAATTCCCTTCTCGCGCTCGGCAGCCCGCTGTCACTCGCGGTCGTTCGCAGCTTGCAGCTGTTCCGTCCCGCAACTCCGGCGGCTCCGCCGCCCGCAGGCGGCCAGCCGTGACGCGCAATCTAAAAATCACTATCGCGATCCTCGCGGTCGCGGTCATCATCGGCTTGCTCAGCTTGCGCGGCCTCAGCAAACGCATCGAGCGTCTTCAAGAAAACCCTTCGTCCGAAGAACAAGCGCGCCGCGAACTCCTCGCGCCCAAGGTCTCAACACCTACCGACGTTCTTTCGCGTGCGAAAATCTATTGGGCCGCCGCTGCAGATTCCACCGCCCCGACGGAAGTTGAATTGGCACTTTCCGCCGATCCTGTGAAACGTGCGCGCCAGGTGATCGACACGCTCGTTTCCGAAGCGCCATCGCCCGAGCAACGGACGCTGCCGGAAGATACGACTCTCCTCGGCTTTTACCTGCTGCCCGACGGCACGGCAGTGGCCGACTTTTCGGATTCGCTCTCGTCCGAAACGCCGTCCGGCATTTTGAGCGAGCGCCTCGCGGTCGATTCCATCGTGCAAACGCTAAAAAGCAATCTACCGGCGGCGCACCGGTTGAAAATTCTGATTCACGGGCAGGAAGTCGATACGCTCGCCGGTCACGTCGACTTGACTGGCTTCTTCGATTTGAATCCGCCGGCTGCCGCCCCAGCGGTCGCCGAACCCATCGCCGCGCCCGCATCACCCGTGCCGGCGCTGCCGAAAGCGCCTGCGAGCCCGGATGGGCATTTATCGCGCTGAAAACTGGGCGAGCGAAACTAGAAAAGACTCGCAACACGAAAGGAACCAATGGCCACACCTCACGATCCAATTCGCGTCGGCATGATCGGCTACGGCTTCGTAGGCAAGACGTTCCACGCGCCACTCATCCAGTCCGTTCCTGGCCTCGAACTCGCTTTCGTCGGCTCAACGCATCCTGACAAAGTTCGCGCCGACGTTCCGGGTGCAAAGGTCGTCGCCGATCGTGATTCTGTCGCCACGCATCCCGACGTCGACCTCGTCGTAATCGCCAGCACCAACGAAACCCATCTGCCACTCGCCAAAGCGGCGCTACTCGCGAACAAAGACGTCGTCGTCGATAAGCCTTTCACTCTCACGCTCGCCGACGCCCGCGAACTCGCCGCGCTCGCCGAAAAACAAGGCAAGCTTCTCGCTGTGTTTCAAAACCGTCGATGGGACAGCAGTTTCCTCGGCGCGAAGAAAGTTCTGCAGGATGGTCTGCTCGGCTCGATCTCCCACTACGAATCGCACTACGACCGCTATCGCCCAAACGTTCGCGTTCGCTGGCGCGAAATGCCGGGTCCCGGGGCCGGTCTTTGGTATGACCTCGGCCCGCACCTCGTCGACCAAGCTCTTGAACTGATGGGCTTGCCGGACGCGGTCTTCGCGAACTTCGCGATGCAGCGCGACGGCGCGCAGACCGACGATTGGGCCCACGTCGAACTCATCTACCCGAAAGCTCGCGCGATTCTCCACTCATCGGTTCTCGTTGCCGGCGGCGTTCCCAACTTCATGATTCACGGCGTTCGCGGCAGTTGGGTGAAGTACGGTCTCGATATTCAAGAGAAACATCTGCTGGCAGGCGAAAAGCCGGGCTCTCCGGGTTGGGGCGTCGATCCCGTTCGCGCCACCTTTTATGATGGCGCCGCTGGGACGCAAACCGAATTGCCTGTGCCTGACGGCAACCAAGCCATGTTTTACGCCGGCGTCCGCGACGCAATTCTCGGCAAAAGTCCGAATCCCGTCCCGCCGCCGCAAGCTGTCGCGGTTATGGCCGTCATTGAAACCGCAATTCAATCCGGCGTGCAGGGCCGCACTCTGCCTCTCCCGCTGACCAAAGAGGAGCGTGCCACGTGGGAACGAACGAAGATCTAGCCAAGATCGCGCAGCAGGAGCAGGAACTCGTCTTCCCCGCGTTCGATTTTCACGTCGCGTGGGATCTCGGCTCGAGCCTCCGCGCGCTCGCTGTCTCTCGCAAATTTCCCATCGCGATCGACGTCCGCCGTTTCGGGGGTCAGCACCTTTTTTTCACCACGCTTCCCGGCACCGCGCCGACCAACGCGGAGTGGGTCCGCCGCAAGAGCAACGTGGTCGAGATGCTCCACAAAAGCTCGTACCGCGTAACTCTCGAACAAAAGCAGAAGCGTACCAGTCTCGCCGTCAAATACGCGCTCTCTCCCGCCGACTACGCCGAAGCGGGCGGCAGCTTTCCAATCACGGTTCGCGACGCCGGCATCATTGGTAGCGTCACCGTCTCGGGTCTTCCGCAGCGCATGGATCACGAAACCGTAGTCGAGGCTCTCTGCCTCCACCTCGGCAAGGATTACAACGCGCTCAAACTTGGCGAAGAGCAGCTTCTCGCTCCGTAAACTCATTCCACTGCGACACGTTTTGTTCGCGGCAGGTGCACTTCTTCGAATCGTTGACAGTTTTCTTGTCAGTCGTCACACTGTTGGCCGATGCGATTGGGAGCGGCGCGGTGAGCGACAACGGGGATTTGGGTCTGCGAATTGACGGGCGGGCGTTCGATCAAATGCGGCCGGTCCGCATCACGCCGGATTTCATCCCGCACGCCGAAGGCAGCGCTCTCATCGAGGCCGGCCACACGCGCGTGATCGTCACCGCGACTGTGGAAGACGGCGTCCCGGGCTTTCTGAAGGGTACTGGAAAAGGTTGGGTCACCGGCGAGTACGGCATGCTCCCGCGCTCCACCGAAAGCCGCACTCCGCGCGAATCCAGCCGCGGGAAGCAGTCCGGCCGCACCCTCGAAATTCAACGCATGATTGGCCGCGCACTCCGAGCCGTCACGGATTTAAAGGCTCTCGGCGAACGCACCGTCTGGCTCGACTGCGACGTGATTCAAGCCGACGGCGGTACTCGCACGGCCTCGGTCACAGGCGCCTACGTTGCGCTTGCCCTCGCCCTCGAACGCATGGTCGCCGCCGGCATCATGCGCAAAAATCCGCTCATGGACTATCTCGCCGCCACCAGCGTCGGCATCGTCAACGACGAACTCCTTCTCGACCTCGCCTACGAGGAAGACTCGCAAGCCCAGGTCGACATGAACGTCGTTATGACCGGCTCGGGTTCGTTTGTCGAAGTGCAAGCCAGCGCCGAAGGCCGGCCCTACTCGGATATTGAATTGCAGGATTTGCTCCATCTGGCAGCGGGCGGGATTCGCCAGCTGATCGACAAGCAGCAGGAATTGCTGCAGATGAAATTCGTCGCGCGTTCCGCATAGCCGCGGAGCGGAAGGCACGCACCTGAAACTTTATCTCGCCTCGTCCAATCCCGGAAAATTGCGCGAGTTCGCTGAGCTCGCCGCCGAGTCTCCTACCCAGGGATTCGCAATCGCATCGCTTCCGGACTTCGCAAAATTCCCGGTATACGAAGAAGCCGCGTCCACATTCGCCGAGAACGCCGCAGGCAAAGCCCTGCACTACAGCAAGTTCACCGACGAGCCGGTGCTTGCCGACGATTCAGGACTCGTAGTACCCACTTTGGGAGGCGCGCCGGGAGTTCACTCCGCCCGCTACGCCGGTCCGGGCGCCACTGATGCTGATCGCGTTGCCAAGCTCCTTCGCGAAATGAAAGACCTGACAGGAGATGCGCGCCGAGCCCGTTTCGTGTGCGTAATCGTGGTCGCCAAACAGGGCCGAGCCCTAGCCGTCGTTTCCGATGCCGCCGAAGGCTTGATCGTTTCCTCGCCACGCGGCACAAACGGCTTCGGCTACGATCCCGTGTTTCTCTTCCCCGAAATCGGCAAAACCTACGCCGAAGCCTCGAATTCCGATAAAAATCGCCTAAGTCACCGCGGCAAGGCCTTCCGTAAAACCATGTATGTCCTTTCCTCCACAAAAGCTGTTACCTTCTGACCAGTCGAACATCTAAAACTGGGTCGATCCGAAACGACTTGCCCCGTGTCCCCAAGCGGGGGTAGAAATAACACCCCCATTCGCAAAGAGGTGGATGATGGCGACTTCTGGTGCTGCGTTGAAAAAGGAATCGGAACTGCTTATCGAGCGGCTGGCCGAATCGCGCATGCGCACCGATGCTATTTTTTCCGTGCTCACTCCGAATGCGTTTTATGACCGCCCGATTCCCGAGCGTCACCGCATGATTTTCTACTTCGGCCATCTGGAAGCTTTCGATTGGAATCTCTTAAGCGGGCCGCTGGGACTCACTTCGAACGATCCCAAGTTCGATAAGCTTTTCGCATTCGGAATCGATCCTGTCGACGGTGGATTGCCCTCAGACAAGCCCAGCGAGTGGCCTTCGATCGCCCGTGTGGAGCAGTATCGCCGCCAGGTCCGCAATCGCATCGATGAAAGCCTGCGCGTTCAGGAGCTGTCCGCATCTCACGATCCATTGCTCGCCGGTGGCACTCTCTTGAACGTCGCGATTGAACACCGTCTAATGCACGCCGAAACACTGGCGTATCTCCTGCACAACGTTCAGGTCGATCGCAAAATCGCGCAGCCCGCACCGCAAGAAGACCTCCGACGCGCGCCGGTTCCGCGGAGCGTGGCCATACCGTCCGGCATCGCCACTCTTGGCCAAAGACGCGCATCTGGAAATTTTGGCTGGGACAACGAATTCGAGACGCAACAAGTGATCGTTCCCGGATTTTCGATCGACGTTTTTCCGGTGAGCAACGCCGACTATTTGGTCTTCATGGAAGACGGTGGGTACGAAGCGCAGCGGCTGTGGAAACCGGAAGACTGGGCGTGGCGGAAGGAACATGACGTGACCCATCCGCACTACTGGAGTCCGTCTGAATTGCTCACAAGTTCGGACCCCGAGAGGCGATGGAACCGGCGTGTCATGTTCGGCACGATTCCCCTGCCACTATCCTGGCCGGTTTATGTAAGCCATGCCGAAGCCTCCGCGTATGCGCGTTGGGCCGGCAAAAAACTTCCCACCGAAGAACAGTGGCATCGGGCTGCGTACGGAACGCCTGAGGGCCGCGAACGTTTATATCCCTGGGGCGACGATGAGCCCGAGCCGACGCATGGTAATTTCCACCATCAGCGTTGGGATCCCGCCGCCATCGACGATCATCCGGACGGTGCGAGCGCTTTCGGCGTGTTCGATCTTCTCGGCAACGGATGGGAGTGGACTGCAACGCCGTTCGCTCCGTTGCCCGGCTTCGAGCCGCATCCATTTTATAAAGGCTATTCCGCCGACTTTTTTGACGGCAAGCATTTCGTGATGAAGGGCGGTTCACCACGCACCGACGTCTGCATGCTCCGGCGATCATTCCGTAACTGGTTCCAGCCACACTATCCTTACGTCTTCAGCAGCTTCCGCTGCGTGGAGGAATAAAGAATGGCTTCAGCCCCTCGAATGGTTCCGTCGGCCGTTCCTCCGCCGCCGGAACTGGCGGAGTTCTGTTCGGACGTTGTGCTCGGTCTCAGCCAGCCGGGCCAGAAAGAGCTGCCTTCGAAATATTTGTACGATGAAGTCGGCTCCGCGCTTTTCGACGTGATCTGCGTTCTGCCCGAGTACGGATTGAGCCGCGCGGGCATGCGCACCCTCGCGCGTCACGCCCCAGAAGTCATTTCGCTTTTGCCGACGCCCGTGATCGTGGCCGAACTCGGCAGTGGCAGCGGTCAAAAAACTCGAGTGATTCTCGAAGCGCTCGCCAAACGCCAGCGCGTCAACTACTATCCCATCGACATCTCCGGCACCGCGCTCAGCCGTTGTGAACGCGAGATTGGTCAGATCGATCAAGTCAGCATCGTCGGTTTCGAGCGCGCCTATCTCGAAGGCCTCCGCGAGGTCGCTGTGCGCCGCCGCGAGGGCGAAAAGATCTTTGTCCTTTTCCTCGGCAGCACCATCGGCAACTTCGACCGGCCCGCGGGCGATCAATTCCTTCGCGAAGTTCGCTCGATCCTCCAGGCCGGTGATTCGCTGTTGCTCGCCACCGACCTCGAAAAGCCAGTGTCCCAACTCCTCACCGCCTACGACGATCCGGCCGGCGTTACAGCCGCCTTCAACAAAAATTTGCTCGCGCGCCTCAACCGCGAACTCGGCGCCGACTTCGATCTAGGCCAGTTCGAACACGTCGCGCGCTACGACTCTTCTGAGCGGCGCGTTGAAATGCACTTGCGATCGAAAGCGTGGCAGCGCGTCACCATCAACGCGGCGGGCTTCCGCTTCTATATGCGCGAAGGCGAGACCATCTGGACCGAAAGCTCGCACAAGTACAATCCGCAGGAAGTGGTCGCGATGGGCGAACGCACCGGTTACAGCTGCTCCGGCCAGTGGATCGACGAAGAGTGGCCCTTCGCACAGAGCCTGTTCTTCGCCGTTTAGTCAAAATGACAGTTCTTGCCACATGATTTCGTTATCCTTCGGCCTGATTCACCGGGCCGAAGGGCTTGTCTTCGTATTTCCCCGCGCCACCGTTTGTCCTCAGCGCGCGAATCCGCCCAGTCGGTCGCTGTGATATTCTTCGCGGGATGAAAACCATAAAAAAGAAATCCGCGAAGGCGTCCAAACCGTCTCGTCTCACGCACGGCGCGCCAAGAGTCGCGGCCGGCACCGCGCGTATGCGTCTCCGCGGCACAAATCCCATCCGCGTGAAAGCGATCCTCGAAGGCCTCGACGAGATGTATCCCGCCGCGACCTGCGAACTGAAGCACGCCAATCCATTTCAGCTTCTCATTTCAACAATCATGTCCGCGCAGTGCACCGATGTGCGCGTCAACGAAGTCGCCAAAACGCTATATGTTAAATATCCGACGGCGAACCACTTCGCCTACGCCAACCCCAGCGAACTCGAACGGGAAATTCGCCCGACCGGCTTTTTCCGCAATAAAACGAAATCCATCATGGGCGCGTCGAAAGCCATCGTCGAACAATTCGGCGGCAAAGTCCCGCAAACGATGGACGAGCTACTCACCCTTCCCGGCGTAGCTCGCAAAACCGCCAATGTCGTACTCGGCTCCGGCTTCGGCATTGCCTCCGGCGTCGTCGTCGATACCCACGTCATCCGCCTCTCAAATCGCCTCGACCTTACCAAACACTCCGACCCCAAAAAGATCGAGCTCGACCTGATAAAAATCATCCCGCAAGACAAGTGGGTCATCTTCTCCCACCAACTCATCTGGCACGGCCGCCGCCTCTGCGTCGCCCGCAAGCCCCGCTGCGCCGAATGCAAAATCGAGCACCTCTGCTACGCGAAAGACAAAACCGTCTGACCGCCCCTCCAAAAAACAAAAAAAACGGCATCCTATATCAGGACGCCGCCCGTAAAATTTAATCGCTAAACGCTTCGAACGGTCTCCAGTCGCGTCGCCCCGCCTTCCTGCGAAGTGCGAAACGCCACTGGCAAAAATCGCGCGATCACGTCCATGTTCGTCCGCGTGTGCGAATTGAGCTTCTCGGCCGTAAACGATCCGCCGCCAGCCAGCGCGAACGGCAACAACAGCTGATCCGCCAGATGTTCGTCGACCGCTGCACCTGAGACGAGATACGATCGCGCCGCGTTCGCCGCTTCCGCAGCCACCGCCTCTGCGCTCGCTCCAAGCCGTCCGAATCCGCAGAACAGTTGCGTCAGCCCCGTCGACGTTCCCAGCTCCGCGAAAATCACATTGCCAGGTCCGACCGAATCCCGCGTCTGCACCACCTCCGACGGCTCGCCCTCCCAGTTCATCATCTTCGCGACGGTCTCAATCTCTCGCCGTCCAATCGACCGTGAAAGATTCGCTACAATCGCCAATGTGCTGCGCGAGACGATTTCGCCACGTTCCAGTGAATCGATCGGTGTCAGCCGCTCGCTTGGCTCGATCGCCACGTGAAAGCACCCGCCGCCCGCCGGATAGAATCCATACCGCGAAAGATCCGTCGTAATCTTCGGCCCCAGCCGCGCAATCACTGGCAGAAAGCATTTCTTCAAGAAATCAAAAGGCGGCGCCATCGGATTGTGCGTGCCGCCTTCGATCGTCAAATGGCTCGTCCCATTGGCCGTCATTAGCGCCGGCAACACGGTCTGCAGCACGAGCGTTCCGCTTCCCGCCGTCCCGATTGTGAATTTGTAGACACCCGTACGCACGCGCCCGGGAGCAAACGTGAGCGTTTTTGAGCCTAGGCTCGCGCCTTCCGCTTCTCCGCCGCCGATTTCGATCGCCGCCTGCACGGCCGTCAAGTGCTGCCGCAATAGCCCGGGCTTCTGCCGCTTCGCTCGAATGTTCTCGATACGAAACGGCGTCCCCGTCGCTAGCGACAAGCTGAGCGACGACCGCAAAATCTGGCCGCCGCCCTCGCCCGCCGATCCGTCGATGACGATCATTTGTTTGTTCTGCGTTTCCATTTTTAGCCCTTCACGCAAACCACCTGATGCAGTTCGTGAACGATGTCTACCAGGTCCGACTGAGCCTTCATTACGGCTTCGATCGGCTTGTAAGCGGCCGGCGTTTCATCGATCACGTCCTTGTCCTTCCGGCATTCCACGCCTTCGGTCATTCGAGCGTGGTCCTCCAGAGAGAACCGGCGCTTCGCTTCGTTTCGCGACATCGCACGGCCTGCGCCGTGGCTGCAGCTCTGGAAGCTTTCCGCATTGCCCTTACCACGCACAATGTATGAGCGCGCTCCCATGCTGCCGGGAATGATTCCCATGTCGCCTTCGCGAGCCCGCACCGCGCCCTTGCGCGTTACGAGCACGTCTTCGCCGTAGTGATTCTCCCGTGCGACGTAGTTGTGGTGGCAATTGATCGCCTTCACTTCCGCGACGAACGGGCGAAGCTCGCCCGATTCACGCACCGACTTCACCAGACTCTCCATCATCAAGTGCCGGTTCCATCGCGCGTAATTCTGGGCCCACTCCACGGCCTCGACGTAGTCGTCGAAGTGCTTCGTCCCTTCCGGGAAGTACGCCAAATCGCGATCCGGCAGCGTCACGAACAGACGCTCCATATCCTTTCGTGCCACCTCAATGAAGTAGCTGCCCATCCGGTTGCCCACGCCGCGCGAACCGCTGTGCAGCATGAACCACACCATATCGGATTCGTCGAGACACACCTCGATGAAGTGATTGCCTGTCCCGAGCGTTCCGAGATGATTCGAGTGATTCCCTCGATCCAACTTCGGATGTTTTTCGAGAATCGCGTCGTAACCCGGCTTGAGCGTGGCCCAGATTTCCTGGTTGCGCAGTGGAATTTCGTGCCACGCGCCGCGATCACCGCGGCCGCCGTGATTCGTTCGGCCGTGCGGCACCGCCTTCTCGATCGCGCTTCGAATCCCCTTCAGATTCTCGGGGAGATCGCGCGCGTTCAGGTCCGTCTGCACGGCCATCATCCCACAGCCAATGTCGACACCGACCGCCGCCGGGATGATCGCGCCCTTCGTCGGGATAACGCTCCCGATCGTCGCTCCGATTCCCCAATGCACGTCCGGCATCGCCGCGACCCACTTGTACACGAACGGCATCTGCGCCACGTTCAGCAACTGGGCGCGCGCTTCATCTTCCAGCGCCACGCCCTTCGTCCAAGCTTTGATCGGCACGCCATTTTCGGGTTTGATCAGGTTGTAAGTTGTCTCCGCCATTGCGTCCTCCGCTTGCTTTCGCGTTTTCCGTCGCCTGAGGCGTGGAACCGTTTTGGATCCCACGCCCCACCGGACTCGCGACTCCGCCTTCGCTCGCGAGCCGTCGCTGCGTCCTCGTCAGCATTCTTTACAACAGCAATGGCCGTGCCACTCTTGCTCCCACCGTAACTTATTGCATTGGCTTGACCTACAAGAGAATGGCCGATCCGACCAGCCAGAGTACAATCCTAAGAGATAATATCTTATACTCTTAGATATGAATGAGCGGCCAACCGCCGTTATTGGGCTACTCGGCACGACCCTCGATGCCGATCGCTCCAAAGACCGTTGGTCGATCTGGCGCCCCACGGTTTCCATCTGCCGCCAGTCTGATTTCGTTGTTAGCCGCCTCGAACTGCTCTATCCGAGCCGCTCCAAACCGCTCGCCGAACTCGTCGCGAAAGACATCACCACAGTCTCGCCCGAGACCACCGTCGTGCTCCACTCCGTCGACTTCGAAGATCCGTGGGACTTCGAGCGCGTCTACGAAACGCTGTTCCAGTTCGCGCGCGCCTATCCGTTCGACACTGACCGTGAGGACTATCTCGTCCACATCACGACCGGCACGCACGTCGCCCAGATTTGTCTCTTCCTGTTGACCGAGTCTCGCTACCTGCCCGGCAAGCTCCTGCAGGCTTCACCCGAACGCGATCGCACCGCGCCCGGCACCATCAAGATCATCGACCTCGATCTCTCGCAGTACGATCGCATCGCCTCCCGCCGCCACCAAGAAACCCGCGACGCCGTCTCCTACCTCAAAGGCGGCATCGACACGCGCAACGCAGCCTTCAACACCCTCATCGATCGCATCGAGCAAGTCGCCATCGCCACCCGCGATCCACTGCTTCTGATGGGTCCCACCGGCGCCGGTAAATCGAAACTCGCGCGTCGCATCTACGAACTGAAAAAAATGCGCCACACCGTCACTGGCGAGTTTATCGACGTGAACTGCGCCACGCTCCGCGGCGATGGTGCGATGTCCACGCTCTTCGGCCATATCAAAGGCGCATTCACTGGTGCGCTGCGCGATCGCCCGGGCGTTCTTCGCGCCGCGGACAAGGGCATGCTTTTTCTCGATGAGATTGGTGAGCTCGGTATCGATGAACAGGCCATGCTCCTTCGTGCGCTCGAGGAAAAAACGTTTCTACCCCTCGGTTCCGACCGCGAAGTGCACAGCGATTTTCAGCTGATCGCCGGAACGAATCGTGATTTGCTGGCTTCCGTTCGGGAAGGGCGCTTTCGCGAAGATCTGCTCGCGCGAATCAATCTGTGGAGTTTCACGCTTCCCGGCTTGAAGGAGCGACCCGAGGACATCGAGCCCAATCTGCAATTCGAGCTCGACCAATTTGCCGAACGCTCCGGCCAGCAGGTCACCTTGAGCACCGAAGCCCGCCGCCGTTTCCTCGATTTTGCGTTGTCGCCGGAAGCGAAATGGACAGGCAACTTTCGCGAGTTGAATGGCGCGGTGATCCGCATGGCAACTCTAGCCCACGGCGGACGTATCGCCGTTGAAACTGTCCAGGAAGAAATCACGCGCTTGAAAAACGTGTGGGAGGAGCCGCACCGCGAATCCACGGACGATGGTTTGCTCGCGGTGTTGAGTCAAGCAGCTCTCGAGCAGATCGATCTCTTCGACCGCGTTCAGCTCGGGCGCGTCGTTGAAGTGTGTCGCGCCTCGCGTTCGCTTTCGGAAGCAGGACGCAAGCTGTATAGCGCGTCGCGCACCCGCAAGACCAGCGCAAACGACGCCGACCGACTCCGCAAGTACCTCAGCCGCTTCGGTCTCGATTGGAATTCCGTCACGACTCCATAGTAGGCGCGGAACGCAGCGGCTATTCGTGCCGTAGCGCAAGCATCGGATCAGTTTCCATCGCGCGGCGTGCCGGAATGTAGCCCGCGATCGTCGCGACCGCCGCGAGCCCGAGCCCAACGCATGCAATCGTAAGCGGATCGTTCGCCGACACATTAAAAAGCAAATGTGCGATCAAGTGCGACGCCGCGAGCGCACACGGAATCCCAACCGCCAATCCAATTCCCGCGAGCAGCAGCGTCTCGCGCAGCACCATCCGCAGAATGCTCTTGCGCGAAGCGCCGAGCGCCACGCGAATCCCGATATCGTGCGTCTGGCACGACACCGAATACGAAATCACGCCGAAAATTCCGGTCGCTGCCAGAACCAGCGCCATCGCCGCGAAGAGGCCGAGAAGCATCGTGCGAAAGCGCGGCTGCGCCACCGATTCTTCCAGCTCGCCTGGCATCTTTTTCACATCGACGACCGGCAAATCCTTGTCGATCTTCGCAACGCTTCTCTGCACCGCCGCGCTTACGTTCGCCGTGCTCATACCGCTCCGCACGACTATGATCGCGCCCGGAAGCGGCGCCTGCGCAAATGGGACATACATCATCGCCCCCGGGGTTTTGTCGAGCGCAATGTCTCGCACGTCGCCAACGACTCCGACGATTTCGCGCGGCGTGCCCGGATCGGGCGGGAAGCTGAATGAAAGCTGCTTGCCGAGCGGATTTTCGTTCGGGAAATACTGTTGCGCGAGTGTTTTGCTGATCATGGTGACGCGTGGCGCGTCCATCGTGTCGTGCTCGTTGAACGTTCGCCCCGCGAGCAGCGGAATCGCCATCACTCGAAAATAACCTGAGCTCACCGCCGCATAGTCCGCAGTCTGCTGCGATCCAGGTGACGGCGGAGGAGCGCCCACGATCTCGAATCCCAGATTCACAAATCCGTCCGAGATCGGCATTGGCACCGCGATCGCCGAATTTTGCATCCCCGGCTCGGATTGCACTTGCGTCATCAACTGCGTGGCGAAATTGCTCCACTTTTCCGGCGTCGAATATTCAAAACGCGGCAGCGAGACATCCGCCTTCACCACGTTCTCCGCTTGAAATCCCGGATCGGTCGACATAATTCGCGAGAAACTCCGCAACAGCAGTCCTGCGGCAACCAGCAGCACCATCGCCAGTGCAATCTCCGCAGCGGCGAGCACGCTCCGCATCCTTCGCCGCCCGACGCTTTCGCCTGAACGCCCCGTACCTTCGCGTAGATTGCTCTGCAAATCCGCATTCGCCGCGAAGAGCGCCGGCGCCAGCCCGAATCCAACACTCGCCAGCAGCGACAGCGCTAGCGCAAAGCCCAACACGAAATGATCCACCTGAATCGCGTTCACGCGCGGAACCGACGCCGGTACCATTGCACTCAGGACCTTGACGCCCCAATACGCGAGCGCCACGCCCGCGATGCCGCCGAGCAGTCCCAGCACAGCCGTTTCGCTCAGAAGTTGCCGTACGATTCGCGCGCTCCCCGCTCCCAGCGTCGCGCGTACTGCCATCTCTCGCGCACGCGAAGTCGCACGCGTCAGCAATAAATTCGCGATGTTCGCGCACGCTATTAGCAGCACCAGGCCAACAGCGCCCAGAATCGCAAACAGCGCCATCCGCACGTCCCCGGTCATTACCGTCTGCAACGGCGCAATCGAGATCAGCCAGTCGCGATTCTCGGCTGGAAAATCCTTTGCCATCCGGTCCGCGATCGTATCCAGCTCCGTTTGCGCCTGCGCCATCGACACATCGGGCTTCACTCGCGCGGTCACCGCGAGCCAGTGGCCGCCGCGGCGGTCGATCCAGGCGCCAAACAGCGGATCCTGCGGCAACGGCACCCAAAGCTGTTCGCTCTCGGTCAGCTGTGGGAATCGAAACCCGCTTGGCATCACGCCAATCACGGTGAATGCTTTCTTATCGAGATTGATCGACTCGCCGATGATGTTCGGATCGCTGTGAAAAACGCTGCGCCACAGGTTTTCGCTTAGCACCACGACCGGCGCGGCCCCGATCTTCGCGTCCTCTGGGGTAATTGCGCGCCCCAGTAGCGGCGGTTCGCCAAAGACCGCGAAAAATTCGCCGGTCACCACCGATGCATTCATCATCGCGGGCTCACCGCGTCCCGTCAGCGTAAGCTGATGCGCGTTGCTCCCAGCAACGGCGGTGAAAATATTGGAATCGCGCCGCAGGTCCTCGAGATTCAGATACGACCAGCCGCCAATCTTCGATCCCTTCTCGCTAACCGGATACTGCGAGACGTTGAATAGTTCGCTCGGCCGCGGGTACGGCAGGGGCTTGAGCAGCACCGCATAGACGACGCTGAAAATCGCCGTGTTCGCGCCAATCCCCAGCGCCAACGTGAGTACCGCCACAGCGGTGAATCCCGGATTCTTTCGCAGCATTCGCAGCGCGTATCGCACGTCCTGCGCCAGCGTTTCGAAAAACGGCAGTCCCCGGAGCTCGCGATTCGTCTCGCGCAGTTGCGCCTCGCCACCCAATTGCAAACGCGCCACCCGCCACGCTTCCTCCGGCGCCATCCCGCGCTTCACATTTTCGTCGGCCAGCATTTCCAGGTGCGACGCGAGTTCTTGATCGAATTCCGCATCTGCCCGCGTCCCGCGCCCCGCCGCAGCGCCGCGAATTCGCGAAAATGCCGCTCTCAACGTTGCCCACATGTCATCCTCGCTCCGCGATTCGCAGCACGCGTCCGACGATCCCCGAAATCCGTTCCCAATTCTCCGCTTCAGCGTGCAGTTGCTTCCGCCCGGCTTTCGTGATCGAGTAAAATTTCGCCTTGCGGTTGTTGTCCGACGTTCCCCACTCGCTCCAAATCCATCCGCGCTGCCCAAGCCGCACGAGCGACGCATAAATCGTGCCCTGATTGATTTCGAGCGCCGCCTGGCTGATTTGCTCGATTCGGCGCGCGATACCGTACCCGTGCAGCGGTCCCATCGCCGCGAGCGTCTTCAGCACCATCAGATCGAGTGTTCCCTGCAGAATTTCCGATCGCTCCGCCGCCATCCGCGCTCTCCTGTGGCCTCTGCACAGGAGTATGCGCCGCCGTCCTGTGGCATGTCAACAGGAATGCATGGTTCACCGCCAGTCGGCGTGATTCTGTTTTTTGAGATTCAGCG